>NZ_JBFPGY010000063.1:0-3828 GCF_041083715.1 Sphaerotilus sp. | reverse complement strand
ATCAGCGCACACACCGGGCCGAGGTCGGTGTTCATGCAGGCACCAGCGCACGGGCGTGCGTCCATTGCTGCTGCAGGCCACGCACCACGTTCAGCCCCGACTTCAGGCCGTCCTCGTGGAAACCGTAACCCGTCCAGGCACCGCAGAACCAGGTGCTGCGCCGGCCCTGGATCGACGGCAGGCGGGCCTGCGCATCGATGGCCGCGCGGTCGAAGACGGGGTGGCTGTAGTCGAACTCGGCCAGCACCTGCTCCGCGCGCACCGGGCGCACCGGGTTGAGCGAAACCACCACCGGCTGCCGGAAGGGCATCGGCTGCAGGCGGTTGAGCAGGTAGTGCAGGCACACGCCCGCGTCCTCGGTCGTGGTGTCCCCGGCGTGCTCGTAGTTCCACGCCGCCCAGGCCTTCTGGCGGCGCGGCAGCTGGGTGACGTCGGTGTGCAGCACCGCGCGGTTGGGGTGGTAGCGGATCGCGCCGAGCACGCGGCGCTCGTCGTCGGTCGCCTCCGCCCCGAGCAGGCGCAGCGACTGGTCGGAATGGCAGGCCAGCACCACCTCGTCAAAACGCGCCGACCCATCGCAGGCCAAGACGACCGCCCCGCCGCCCGGCAGGCGCCGCACCGCCTGCACCGGCGTGTTCAGCCGCACGTCCGCGAGGCGCAGACGCATCTTCTCGACGTAGTTCCGCGCCCCGCCGGTCACCGTGTACCACTGCGGCCGGTCGCTGACCTGCAGCAGCCCGTGGTTGTGGCAGAAGCGGATCATCGTGGCGACCGGGAACTGCAGCATCTGCGCGGTCGGGCAGGACCAGATGCAGCCGATCATCGGCAGGAAGTACCAGCGGCGGAAGGTGTCGGAGTAGCCCTCGGCATCGAGGAAGTCCCCGATGGACTGGGCCAGCTGGGCCTCGCTGCCGGTGCGCGCCAGTTCGGTCGCGCGCCGGTTGAAGCGCATCAGCTCGCGCAGCATGCCGAGGAAACGCGGATTGAACAGGTTGCTGCGCTGCGCGAAGACGGTGTCGAGGTTGCAGCCGCTCCACTCCAGTGCGCCACGCTCGGCCTGCACCGAGAACGACATGTCGGACGCCGCCGTCTCGACGCCGAGGTCGGCGAACAACTTCAGCAGCTCGGGGTAGGTGCGGTGGTTGAACACCAGGAAGCCGGTGTCCACGCCCTGCGTGTGCAGTCGACCATCGGCGCCGGGCAGCGTCACATCGACGGTGTGGGTATGACCGCCAAGGTAATCGCCGGCCTCGTAGAGCGTGACGTGACAGTCTTGACCGCGTGCGCTCAGATGCCAGGCGGTAGACAGGCCGGCGATGCCGGAGCCGATGACAGCGACGCGCCGCATGGCTCAGCACCCCACCGGCGCAGTGGCCAGCCAGGTCGGAGAGAAAAAGAAGACCCGTGCAGCACCCGGCGACGAAGGAAGGGGGAGGGAGGAGGAGATGAGCCGCCCCCGGGGGACTGCCAACCCCAGAAGGGTGGACAGGCTGCACGGTCGAAAATCTTGGATCCGGTTCATGCTGGAGTCATACGCAACACAGCAGAAATCGGATGCAGGCGATTGGACGAATCGCAGCCGGCAAAGTTCCAGCGCTGTGGGGGTGATTTGTTCAGATTGCATTCAATTCTCTGCCAGCCTTGGGCGCAGTGCGTGAATCTGCTGTACCTTGAACATGATTTGTCTTGGTCAATCATGGCCATCACAGCTTATATTAGGCCTACACACGGTGTTTAACAAAATTTGTCCAAGACAAATCAAAGATACAAGGTTGACGCCAGCGGGCCCTGCAAACAGATCCGTTTCGGTGTACGGCACACTCGGAGCCACTGATGAACGACCGGGCACCTGCTGCTCTGCACATGCTGACCATCGCCGCCGTTGAACGCGACACCCGCATCGGCAAGGACACCTTGCGCGTCTGGGAGCGTCGCTATGGCTTCCCCGCTCCCTTGCGCGACAGCAACGGCGAGCGCCTGTACCCACCCGAACAGGTCGAACGGCTGCGCCACATCAAGCGCCTGCTGGATGCAGGCTGGCGACCCGGACGCGTGGTCGGCCTGCCGCTGCAGGACCTGCAGTCGATCGGAGACCTGGCACGCGCAGGCCACGCCGCCGTTCCTGTGCACGATGACGCCGTGCTGAGCGCCGAACCACAGGCGCTCTACACGCTGCTGCGTGCACACGACGTCATCGGGCTGCGGCGCGCGCTGATGCAGTCGCTGCTGCGCCGGGGACTGGGGCATTTCGTCAACGAAGTGGCCGCACCGCTGCTGGTCGAGATCGGGCAGGCCTGGTCGCGCGGACAGCTCGCCATCTTCGAGGAACACCTGTGCAGCGAGGCGATCGAAACCGTGCTGCGCTCGGCCATCGTCTCGGCACCGGAGGCCCCGGCAGACGGCATGCCGCGGGTGCTGCTGACCACCTTCCCGGACGAGCAGCACGGCCTGGCGCTGCTGATGGCCGAGGCCCTGTTCACGGTCGAGGGCTGCGCCTGCATGAACCTCGGCCGGCAGACACCGCTGCAGGACATGGTGCTGGCTGCCCAGGCCCACCGGGCGCAGGTGGTGACGCTGAGCTTCTCGTCACTCGCCCCGGCGGGCGCGGCGCTCGACCACCTGGCCGAACTGCGGGCCCGCCTGCCAGCGTCGGTCGAGATCTGGGCGGGTACACCGCAACCCGCGATGCTGCGCCGCCACCCGCCAGGGGTGACGCTGCTGGACAACCTGGCACAGGTGCGTACCGAATTGGTGCGCTGGCGTACCGTTGCGCGCTGACGCGCGGGCATTCAGACTTTTGCTACGCATGCATCAAGCACGGTGAACCCGATCGCCCATGGCGCACCCCACACTGGCAGCCATGACATCGCGCAACACCTCCCCCCGCTACCACGGCCTGTCGATCCTCCTGCACTGGCTGCTGGCGATCGCCCTTGTCAGCATCTTCGTGGTGGGCAACTACATGGCAGACCTGCCCTTCTCGCCGACGCGCCTGAAGCTCTACAACTGGCACAAGTGGGCCGGTGTGACGATCCTGGCGCTGTCGGTGCTGCGGCTGCTGTGGCGTCTGGCCAAACGCCCGCCCGCATTGCCCACGCGCATCCAGGCCGCGATGCCAGGCTGGCAGACCACGGTCTTCCACGCGACGCACCACCTGATGTACCTGCTGTTCTTCGCGGTCCCGCTGACAGGCTGGGCCTACAGCTCGGCGGCCGGCTTCCAGATCGTGTGGTTCGGCGTGCTGCCGCTGCCGGACTTCGTGCCGGTGGACAAGGCCCTGGCCGAACTGATCAAGCCTGTCCACGCGTTCACGGCGTTCGCGCTGGCTGCCCTGGTGCTCGCCCATGTCGGTGCGGCGCTCAAGCACCAGTTCATCGACCGCGACCGCCTGCTCGGTCGCATGGGCATCGGCCCGGTCTGATCAACGCCGATCGCGCACACCTGTCCCACTTCTCCGGAGTCTTTCCATGAACACGTTCAGCACCACGGCGCTGGCCGCCGCCGCATTCCTCGTCCTGGTCAGCCAGCCCGCCCTTGCTCAGCAGAAGCTCGACGCCGCCAAAAGCGAAATGGGTTTCGTCAGCAAGCAGATGGGGGTGCCCGTCGAAGGCAAGTTCCGCAAGTTCGACGCGCAGATCGCGTTTGATCCGAAGAAGCCCGAAGCCGGCAAGGTCAGCTTCACCATCGACACCGGCAGTGCCACCTTCGGCGCCCCGGAAACCGATGGCGAGATGGTCAAGCCGACCTGGTTCAACGTGCCGAAGTTTCCGCAGGCCACATTCCAGTCGAGTGCGATCAAGGCGGTCGGCCCCGGCAAGTTCGAGGTCG
>NZ_JBFPGY010000062.1:0-3828 GCF_041083715.1 Sphaerotilus sp. | reverse complement strand
GCCTGGGAACTCGGCCTTGTCGCCGCCTTCGATGGCCTGAGTGCGGCCGAGCGCACGCCCGAAAGCCTGCGCTCGGGCGACTGGGAGCACGCCAACCGCGGCTTCCACGAGGCGCTCATCGCCGGCCACGGCTCGCCCTGGAGCCGCTACCTGCTCGGCATCCTCTACCGCCACGCCGAGCGTTACCGCTACATCGCGCTGCGCGTGGCCGCGGCGACCGACGCCGGTCCGCCGCGCGACGTGCACCGCGAGCACGAGGACCTGTTCCGCGCGGCGATCGGCCGCCAGGAGGCCCGCGCGGCGCTGGCGCTGGAGGTGCATGTGCGCAACACCTGCGAGGTGCTGAAGAAGGCCGGGCTCGGCATGTGAGGCCGGGTAGGATGCCGTTTTCCACCAGCATGGCAGACGGGGTGCGGCATGGGCAAGAACCGGCTCGAAGCCTTCAGCGACGGCGTGATCGCCATCCTCATCACCATCATGGTGCTGGAGCTGAAGGTGCCCCACGGCGACCGGCTCGACACGCTCGGCCCGCTGATCCCGGTGTTCCTCGGCTATGTGCTGAGCTTCGTGTACGTCGGCATCTACTGGAACAACCACCACCACCTGCTGCACACGCTGCACAAGGTCACCGGCCCGATCCTCTGGGCCAACCTGCATCTGCTGTTCTGGCTGTCGCTGATCCCGTTCACCACCGGCTGGATGGGCGAGAACCACTTCACCGCGGTGCCGTGTGCGCTCTACGGCGTGGTGATGCTGATGTGTGCAATCGCCTACTGGCTGCTGCAGCAGGCCATCATGGCCGCGCAGGGGGCCGACTCGCTGCTGCGCCGCGCGGTCGGGCGCGACTGGAAGGGCAATGCGTCGCCGCTGGCCTATCTGGCCGCGATCCCGCTGTCGTTCTGGTCGCCGGTGCTGGCGACGTCGCTGTATGTGCTGGTGGCCCTGGTCTGGCTGGTGCCGGACCGGCGGATCGAGCATGTGCTGGACTAGGCGTGCCGGCGTAGTACGCTGCAGCGTTCCTCTCCACCCGCAGGATTCCCCATGCCCTGGATCGACCTCGTCACCTTCCTCGCTCTTGTCCAGTACCTCGTCTTCGGGGGGCTGGTCGGCAGCGCCCGCGGGCGCTACGGCGTCAAGGCGCCTGCCACCACCGGCAACGAGCTGTTCGAGCGCCACTACCGGGTGCAGATGAACACGCTGGAGTTGCTGGTGGTGTTCGTGCCAGCGCTGTGGATGGCGGCGAAATACTGGTCGCCGGCCGCGGTGGCCGCCGTGGGCGCGCTCTACCTGATCGGGCGCGTGGTCTACCAGCGTGCCTACACGCGCGCGCCGTCGCAGCGCTCGCTGGGCTTCGCGCTCAGCATCGGGCCGGTGGTGGTGCTGCTGGTCGCTGCGCTCGCGGGGGGGGCGCGCACCGCGCTGGCGGGGTGATCCTGCCTGCCGCTCGGGGCTGCCTCTGAAGCAGGCGCATCAGGCCCAGTCGCTGCTCGGCGCGCGCCACAGATCGACGCCGCCCTCGCTGGCGTGGCTGTCGATCTCGGCGAGTTCCTCGACGGTGAAGGCCAGGTTCCGCAGTGCGGCGACGTTCTCGCGGATCTGCGCCACGCTGCTGGCGCCGATCAGCGTCGTCGTCACCCGTGGATCGCGCAGCATCCAGGCCAGCGCCATCTGCGCCAGCGACTGGCCGCGCCGCTGCGCGATGGCGTTCAGCGCCCGGACCTTGGCGAGGTTGGCTTCCGACAAGTGGTCACGCGACAGCGAGCCGCCACCGGGGCGGTTGATGCGGGCGTCTGCGGGGATGCCGTTCAGGTACTTGTCCGACAGCAGCCCCTGCGCCAGTGCCGTGAAGGTGATGCAGCCCATGCCTTCCGCGGCCAGTGTGTCGAGCAGGCCGCGCTCGATCAGCCGGTTCAGCAGGTTGTAGCTGGGCTGGTGGATCAGCAGCGGCACCTTGTGCTCGCGCAGCAGCCGGGCCATCTCGGCCGTCTTGCCGGGCGAGTACGACGAGATGCCCACGTACAGCGCCTTGCCCTGCTGCACGGCGGTTGCCAGCGCACCGGCAGTTTCCTCCAGCGGCGTCTCGGCGTCGAAGCGGTGCGAGTAGAAGATGTCGACGTAGTCGGTGCCGAGGCGCTTCAGGCTCTGGTCCAGGCTCGCCAGCACGTACTTGCGCGAACCGCCGCCTTGTCCGTAGGGACCGGGCCACATGTCCCAGCCGGCCTTGCTGGAGAGGACCAGCTCGTCGCGGTAGGGCTTCAGGTCCTCGCGCAGCAGGCGGCCGAAATTCGTCTCGGCGCTGCCGTAGGGCGGGCCGTAGTTGTTGGCGAGGTCGAAGTGGGTGATGCCGAGGTCGAAGGCGGTGGTCACCATCTCGCGCTGCAGGCTGATCGGCGTGGTGTCGCCGAAGTTGTGCCACAGGCCGAGCGACAGGGCGGGCAGCTTCAGGCCACTGCGCCCGCACAGGCGGTAAGGCATCGATTCATAGCGGTTGGGGGCAGCAGTCCAGGACATGGATCGGTCTCCGTTGATCGATCCGGGAGTGTGCGCCCAAACAAAAAAAGCCCGACCGAGGTCGGGCTTGAACGATACCTGCGAGCAGGCACCGAGGAGACAAACGGTCTGAGCGGATCAGGCGCGGCGCTTGGTCGCGGCCTTGGTCGCCTTCTCGGCGGTTTCACCGAGGTTCTTCAGATTGGTTTCGGCCAGGCTGGTGGCTTGCTGGGCGGCCTTCTGCACGTTTTCGAACGCGGTCGAGGCATTGGTCATGGCGGTCTTGACCATGGCCATGGCGGCTTCGCTGCCTTGCGGTGCGTTCTTGGTGGCTTCTTCGACCAGCGTGCTGAACTGGGTCTTGGCGGCAGCCAGCTGGGCTTCGGCCATCTTCTTCACTTCGGCTTGCGTCGAGGTGGCGATGTCATAGACCTGGCGGCCATAGGCCATGGCCTTTTCCTGCGCCGGCTTCAGGAAGTCCTGTTGCAGGGCGGCCAGCTCTTGCGGGCCCTTGACGGCCAGCACGGCCTTGGCCTGCTCGGCGGTCTGCTCCAGCGATTCGCGGGCGGCCTGCATGTTCAGCTCGACCAGCTTCTCGATGCTGGCGAAGGCCTTCTGGGTCAGCTCGACCAGCGAGTCCAAGTTGGCTTTGTTCGCGGCGGCCAGTTGTTCGGTGTTGATCGTCATGGTGTAGCTCCAGAAGTGTTGAACATGTTTTGCTGCACTGCAGCATGGAATGGAGTATAGGGCGATCGCGTCAGGATGCAAGTAATTTGCTGCGATGCAGCAAAGATTGGGGCACAAGCTCTAGGCGGTGGCTGCCAGCGGCTCCGCGGTGCCCGACAGCGCCAGTTGCACACGCTCGACGATCGGTGAAGCGCCGCATGCCGAGAGCACCAGCGTCCGCGTGGCCCGTGTCATCGCCACATAGAGCAGCCGTGCCGCGTCGTCCAGCGATTCGCCGCGCCATGGCAGTGCCTGCAGCCCTGCGACCAGCACGAGCGCGAACTCCAGGCCCTTCGCACTGTGCAGCGTCAGCAGCCGGATGCGGGGCTGCTGCCAGTCGAAGCGCAGAAAACCCGCTGCCCCCATCGACTCCACCGGCCAGCCGCGCCGCTGCAGTGCCTGCGCGATCGGCGCGAGCTGCGCCCGGGTGCGGCACAGCACGGCCATGTCGCTCCACGCCACACCGCGCGCGCGCGCCGCGCCGATGTGCTCGGCCATCTGCTCGGCTTCGTCTGCGGGGTCCCGGGCGAGCACCAGCACGGGTTGCGGGCCGTGGCGGCCGGAGGTGGCGGGGGTGACGGTCTGCACCTCGTCGTCAGGGCGCAGCCGCGC
>NZ_JBFPGY010000061.1:0-3866 GCF_041083715.1 Sphaerotilus sp. | reverse complement strand
CCAGCACCACGCGACGCATCACCGGCGCCGTGGCGTTGTAGACATGCACCACCACACGCGGCGCGCCAGCCACTGCCTCGAAGGTCCGCTCGATCAGGTGCTCGCGGGCCTGGGTCAGCACCTGGATAGTGACGTCGCCGGGGATGAGACGCTGCTCGATCAGTCGTCGCACGAAGTCGAAGTCTGTCTGCGACGCCGAGGGAAAACCGACCTCGATTTCCTTGAAGCCGATGCGCACCAGCAGCTCGAACATGCGCAGCTTGCGCTCGCTGTCCATCGGTTCGATCAGCGCCTGGTTGCCATCGCGCAGATCGACGCTGCACCAGATCGGCGCGTGCGTCAGCACGGCATCGGGCCAGGTGCGGTCGGCCAGGCGCACCGGAGCGAACGGGCGGTATTTCTCGGCGGGGTTGCTCAACATGCTCATGGGTGTGACGGAATGAAGGAAACGAGGGTCCTGCAACGCCGCACCACAAATACAAACGGCCCGCTGCGTTGCGCTGAGGCGGGCCGTTGATCCACAAAGGGTACAGGTGTGACTGATCAGCGCGCCCGGAGCACTCCTAGTAGTCGCAGCGAGAAGAAGCGGACAACGCAGATCATCAGACCACTATAGCACGCAAGAACCGCACTTCAGCGGTGAAGGCCTTCTTCATCAGGCTCATCGGTGGAGGTCGCGATCACGCTCACCGGCCGGCCGCGCGATTTCTTGATCGCATAGACCACATAGCCCGAAACACCGTAGACGATGAACACGCCGAACAGCACCAGCGGCGGGTGGTAGGTGATGACTGCGATGCCCAGCGCAATCGCGACGATCACGATGAACGGCACCGTGCGCTTGAAGTTCACGTCCTTGAAGCTGTAGAAGGGCACATTGGTGACCATCGTCAGCCCGGCATACAGCGTCAGCGCGAAGGCCAGCCACGTGAGCCACGGCGTGTCGCGCACGCCCTTGTAGCCCATGTCATCCATCACCCAGATCAGGCCGGTGACCAGCGCAGCCGCCGCCGGACTGGGCAATCCCTGGAAGAACCGCTTGTCGACCACCCCGATGTTGGTGTTGAACCGTGCCAGACGCAGCGCCGCACCCGCGCAATAGACAAACGCTGCCAGCCAGCCCAGCTTGCCCAGACCACGCAGCGCCCATTCATAGACGATGAGCGCCGGTGCCGCACCGAACGACACCATGTCGGCCAGGCTGTCCATCTGCTCGCCGAAGGCGCTCTGGGTGTTCGTCATGCGTGCGACCCGGCCATCGAGGCTGTCGAGCACCATCGCGCAGAACACGCCGATCGCCGCCTGGTCGAAGCGCCCGTTCATGGCCATCACGACGGCATAGAACCCCCCGAACAGGCCCGCCAGCGTGAACAGGTTGGGAAGGATGTAGATGCCTTTGCGGCGAGGACGGCTCGGAGCCGGACCATCCAGCTCGTCGAAGGGGTCGGGACGGTCGGTCGATGTTTGATCGTTCATGGAATGGATTATCGCGAAGCGCGGGCGTGCACGTACACCCATGGGTCCGTCAATCGCGCGCGCTGCGGTGGATCGTCGATACGCCGGCCACGCAGATCGTAGAGCTGAAGATCATCGAACCCCTGCTCCAGCGTCTGCCGGACCAGTTCCTGCGGACGAACGTAGTAGTTGCTCCCACCCGCCAGCGGGTCGATCAGCTCAAGCCAGTCACGCTCCACGATCGGCCAGGCACTGCGGTTGATGCGCCGCATCTGCGACCAGAAGTACTGGGTTTCGACATAGTCGCGCAGGCCATGCCAGCGAATGCCCCACCGGCGGTCCATCCAGTTCAGGTTGTGCGACGAATAGACCAGATGCCCACCCGGACGCAACATCCGGCGGCATTCGGCCAATGCCGTCATCCGTGCACCGGCTCCAACCAGATCAATGCCGTTGAAGCTGAACAGCACGACATCGAACGAGGCGTCCTCGTAGGGCATCGCCCGGGCATCGACGACATCGAACTGCAGGCCATGCCGCACGATCAGGTCACCGAACCGCTCGCGACAAGCCTGCACCATGGGCTCTGCGCAGTCGGCCCCCACATAGCGCCGGCAGCGACGCGCCAGTTCCACCGTGGTGCGGCCACCTCCGACACCAATGTCCAGCAGCTGGCTGTGCTGCAGTGCCGCACCGATGGCTGTGTCAAAAATGACCCGCTCGGGCTCTTGCAGGCGCGATTGCTGCGCATAGCGGCGCACGACCTCGGCCGAACCATAGAACGCTTCCCACCGGGTGGTGGCGCGAGCCTGGAACATGGAACACTCCTGAAGCTGAGGTTGTTATGAAACAAATAATTACATAACTTCGGCAAAGCCATCGATTCAGCCGGAGAACAGGCAAAAAAAAGCAGCGCCGAAGCGCTGCCCTGCTGCAGTCCATCACGGACCTGGCATGCGGGCCGTGCCCGCATCGCATCAGTTGCGGCTCTTGTCGACCAGCTTGTTGGCCTTGATCCAGGGCATCATCGCGCGCAGCTTCTCGCCGACGACTTCGATCTGGTGCTCTTCGGTCAGGCGGCGGCGCGAGATCAGGGTCGGCGCACCGGCCTTGTTCTCGAGGATGAAGGACTTGGCGTATTCGCCGGTCTGGATGTCCTTCAGGCACTGGCGCATCGCGTCCTTGGTCGCTGCGGTCACGACCTTCGGGCCCGTCACGTACTCGCCGTACTCGGCGTTGTTCGAGATCGAGTAGTTCATGTTCGCGATGCCGCCTTCGTAGATCAGGTCCACGATCAGCTTCAGCTCGTGCAGGCACTCGAAGTACGCCATCTCGGGCGCATAGCCGGCTTCCACCAGCGTCTCGAAACCAGCCTTGATCAGCTCGACCGCACCGCCGCACAGAACCGCCTGCTCGCCGAACAGGTCGGTTTCGGTCTCTTCGCGGAAATTGGTCTCGATGATGCCGGCCTTGCCGCCGCCATTGGCGGTGGCGTAGGACAGGGCCAGGTCACGCGCCTTGCCAGTCTTGTCGGCGTAGACGGCGATCAGGTGCGGCACGCCGCCACCTTGCACGTAGGTGCCGCGCACGGTGTGGCCCGGGGCCTTCGGGGCGACCATCCACACGTCGATGTCGCTGCGCGGCACGACCTGGCCGTAGTGGACATTGAAGCCGTGGGCGAAGGCAAGCGAAGCGCCTTCCTTCATGTTCGGGCCGACTTCGGCGTTGTAGACCGTGGCGATCTGCTCGTCGGGCAGCAGGATCATCACGACGTCGGCATCACGCACAGCGTCGGCGATCTCGGCGACCTTCAGGCCGGCCTTTTCAGCCTTGGACCACGAAGCACCACCCTTGCGCAGGCCGACGGTGACCTTGACGCCCGAGTCGTTCAGGTTCTGGGCGTGGGCGTGGCCTTGCGAGCCGTAGCCGATGATGGTGACGTTCTTGCCCTTGATGAGGGACAGGTCGGCATCCTTGTCGTAGTAAACCTTCATGGGAGTTCCGTTTTCTGAGTCTGTAGCGGGGGTCGATCAAACACGCAGGATGCGCTCACCGCGCCCGATCCCGCTGGTACCGGTGCGCACGGTTTCTAGAATGGCGGTGCGGTCCACCGCCTGGATGAAGGCATCGAGCTTGTCGGAGTCACCCGTCAGCTCGATGGTGTAGCTCTTGTCGGTCACGTCGATGATGCGGCCGCGGAAGATGTCGGCCAGCCGCATCATCTCCTCGCGCTCCTTGCCGACGGCACGCACCTTGATGAGCATCAGCTCGCGGGCGGTGAAGCTGCCTTCGGTCAGGTCCACCACCTTGACCACCTCGATCAGGCGGTTCAGGTGCTTGGTGATCTGCTCGATGACCTCGTCGGAGCCGCTGGTGACGATGGTCATGCGCGACAGCGAGGCGTCCTCGGT
>NZ_JBFPGY010000060.1:0-3875 GCF_041083715.1 Sphaerotilus sp. | reverse complement strand
CTGTCGCTCGATGCCGCCCAGAAGGCCAAGCTCGTGACCCTGATCGACACCATGCACGCCAAGCGCATGGCCATGATGGCGGCCAACGGCGGGCAGATGGGGCAAGGCAACGGCGGCATGATGCCCCGCGCCGAGATGCAGGCCCTCATCAAGGGCGACAAGTTCGACCGCGCCGGCGCCCAGGCCCTCGTGGACCAGAAGGCCAACGCCATGCGTGCATCCGCTCCCGACGTCATCACGGCCATGGGCGACTTCTACGACAGCCTCAAGCCCGAGCAGCAGACCAAGGTCCGCGCCTTCATGGAGCGTGGCCCGATGGGCCGCGGCATGATGGGCCACCACGGCGGCTGATCGAACCCAACGTCGATGAGCCAGTGGCCGACGGACACATGGCGCTAGGATCCGTCCATGCCCCGCCTGCTGCTCATCGACGACGACGAACACCTGGCCGCCCCGCTGGCGGCCTACCTGAAGCGCTTCGACCTCACGCTGGAGAGCGCACTGCGCCCGAGCGTGGGGCTGGCGCGTCTGCGCGAGGGCGGATTCGATGCGGCCATCCTCGACGTGATGCTGCCCGAGATGGACGGCTTCGCTGTCTGCCGCGAAATCCGGCGCGATCCTGCGCTGGCCGGCCTGCCCATCCTGATGCTGACCGCGCGCGGCGATGTGATGGACCGTGTCATCGGCCTCGAACTCGGCGCCGACGACTACCTGCCCAAACCCTTCGAACCGCGTGAACTCGCCGCCCGGCTGCAGACCATCCTGCGCCGCCGCCAGCCGGCGGTGCCTGCCGTGGCCGCGCCGGAAAACGGCCGGCGGCTGGTGTTCGATGGCATCGAGATCGACCTGGACCGCCGCCAGGTGCTGCGTGGTGGCGCCGAGGTGGAGCTGACCGGCACCGAGTTCGAGTTGCTCGCGCTGCTGGCCAGCGAGCCGCACAAGGTCTTCACCCGCGACGAGATCCTGTCGCGCCTGCGCGGCCACGAGGCCGACGTCTACACCCGCGCCATCGACATCCTCGTCAGCCGCATCCGCAGGAAGCTGGAGCCGCTGGACTGCATCAAGACGCTGCGCAACGCTGGCTATGCCTTCGCCGGGGCGCGCCAGCCATGAACGCCCTGGTGCAGGCCGTCCGGCGGCTCACCGGCGCGCTGGGCATGCGGATGGTGCTGCTGTTCCTGGTGCTGGCGCTGGCGCTGACGGCGGTCTTCACCGGCGGCATGCAGCGGGCGATCGGTGGTGGCTGGCGGGCGCTGGTGCGCCCACTGGTGGCCGACTATGTCGATCGGCTCGCCGACGAGCTGGGCTCGCCGCCCGATGTCGGGCGTGCCAGGGCCTTGGTCGAGCGCCTGCCGCTGTCCGTGCGCATTGCCGGCCCGCAGGTCAACTGGGACTCGCACCCGCACCTGCGCGCGCTGCGTGCACAGCGCAGAGGCATGCTGCCACCCTGGATGGCGAGCGAGCCGCTGCCGTTTCCCCTGCCGCCGATGCACCGCATGATGCATCCCGAGGACGATGATGCGCCCGCTGCCGGCGACGACACCGAGCGCGGCTGGCTGCTGCTGACCCGCACCACCGCCGATGGCCATACGCTCGAATTCGGCCTGGGTGACGTGCCCTGGCGCCACCGGCCGCGTTCGATCGGCTGGTTCACGCTCGCGCTGCTGCTGGGGCTGACGGCGCTGGCCTACCTCGTGATGCGGCACTGGCTGCGACCGCTCGGCGACATCCGCGCCGGGGCGGTGCGCTATGGCCAGGGGCAGTTCGATCCACCGATTCCCGTGCGCAGCGACGACGAACTCGGCCGGCTGGCCGGGCAGATCAACACCATGGCCGGCGCGCTGCGCCACATGCTCGACGCCAAGCGCGCGCTGCTGCTGTCGATCAGCCATGAGCTGCGCTCGCCGCTGACGCGGGCGCGGCTGAATGCCGAGCTGGTCGATGACGGTCCGTCGCGCGACGCGCTGCTGCGCGACCTGGGCGAGATGCGCGAGCTGATCAGCGACCTGCTGGAAAGCGAGCGCCTGGCCGCCGGCCACGCGGCGCTGCTGCGCGAGCCGGTCGATCTGGCGGCGCTGGTCGAGATTGCCGTGCACGAGCAGGTGCCCGCGGACTGGGCGCTGGAACTCGATCTGGACGCCGATCTCGGCACCGTGGCGGTCGATCCGGCCCGCTGGCGGCTGCTGGTGCGCAACCTCGTCGGCAACGCACTGCGCCACGGCCAGCCGCCACTGCACGTGCGCCTGCACCGGGAAGCGGACGCGCTGGTCTTCAGCGTCCGGGACCACGGCCCCGGTGTGGCGCCCGAGGCGTTGGCGCAGCTTGGCGAGGCGTTCTACCGGCCCGATGCAGCGCGCGGGCGCAGCAGCGGCGGGGTGGGACTGGGGCTGTACCTTTGCAGGCTGGTGGCGCAGGCGCATGGCGGCCGGCTGGTCGCGCGGGCAGCCGCGCCTGGGCTGGAAGTCACCGTGCGCGTGCCCGCTGCCTTGGCGCTCACGCCGTCACGCTGAGCGACTGGGTCGCGGCGCTGGTGCTGGTACTGCTGTTGCCGCTCATCTCGGCATAGCGGGCCGCGATCATGCGGATCATCTCCGACGCATCGGGGCGGTGGCTGGAGTGGGTGGAGGTGCTGCTGCTCGTCGACATGGCCGTGCTGCGATCGCTGGAGCTGCTGCTCGACGCATCCTGCGGTGGCGGACCCATCGGCGACTGGCCCTGGTTCATCTGGGCCTGCATCTGCGCGCGGAAGCTGCTGATCTCGTCGGTGGACAGCGCGCCATCGCTGTTGCTGTCGATGGCCGCGTAGAGCTTCTTCACCGTGTCGCTGGCGGAAGAGAGACCGAATTCATCGCTGGAAACCGAGCCGTCCGAGTTGCTGTCGAGCGACTGGATCGGGTCATTGCCCGCGCCACCGGCACCGCCCATGCCGCCCGGAGGCGGTCCGGGTGGCGGGCCGCCAGCGCCACCCGGACCACCGGGTCCGCCATGGCCCGACTGCTGCGCGAGCTGCGAGGTGGAGCGTTGCACATTGAACTGGCTGGGTGTGCCCGATGGCTTGAACGCGTCGAACTCGCTCTTGCTGATGCTGCCATCGCCGTCGCTGTCCATGTCGGCGAACATCTTGGCCTTGTCGGCGTCGGTCGGGCCGGTGCGCTGGGTCTGCGTGGTGCGGGCACTGCTGTACGACGACAGTACGCTGCTGAGATTGACATTCATGGGCGGTTTCCTGGTGGGTTGTCGCATTCCGCCGGCGAGGGGGTTGCCGCGGACCGCAGGAGCAAGATTGCGCCGTCCGGGTGTCCGTCTGTTGTCGTCTTGGTTTCGCTGTGGCTACATGATGTCGAACAGATAGCCCACGCCGCGGATCGTGCGGATGCAGCGCGGCTGGCGGGCGTCGTCGCGCAATTTCTGGCGCAGGCGAGAGACCAGCAGGTCGATGCTGCGCTCGTAAGCCTCGAAGCCCTGGCCGCGCGCCACCGACATCAGCGCATCCCGGCTCAGCACGGCGCGCGGGTGGTCGAGGAAGGTCAGCAGCAGGCGCGATTCGGCCGGCGACAGCTCCACCGCCTGTCCTCCGGGCACATGCAGCCGCCGCCGCCCGCTGTCGTAGCGCCAGTCACCGAACGTGATCGTGGCGGCAGTCTCCTGCACAGTCGACGCAGCAGGCACCGTCGCCGAGCGGGCATGCCGGCGCCGCAGCACGGCAGCGACCCGTGCCAGCAGTTCGCGGGGCGCATAGGGGCGGGATAGGCAGTCGTCGTCTCCGGCGTCGAGTGCATGGATGCGGGCGCAGGCGTCGTTCTGGTCGATCACGCACAGGCGCGCGGGCGCGGTCCGTCCCAGCGATGCCAGGTCGGCGGTGTCCCGGATGGCCG
>NZ_JBFPGY010000059.1:0-3885 GCF_041083715.1 Sphaerotilus sp. | reverse complement strand
GCGCCTGCCCGGCTCGACCACCGAAAACCTGGCCTACCGCCAGCGCGAGACGCTCAACGCCGAGGGCAAGCAGCGCATCGCCCGCGCCATTGCCCGCGCCGTGCCCGAGGGCTGTTCGCTGCTGCTCAACATCGGCACCACCACCGAGGCCGTCGCGCGCGAACTGCTGCAGCACCGCGGCCTGCGGGTCATCACCAACAACCTGAACGTGGCCGGCATCCTGTGCGACAACCCGGACTGCGAGGTGATCGTGGCTGGTGGCGTCGTGCGTCCGCGGGATCGGGGTGTGATCGGCGAGGCGGCGGTCGACTTCATCCGCCAGTTCAAGGTGGACATCGGCCTGATCGGCATCTCCGGCATCGAGGCGGACGGCACGCTGCGCGACTTCGACTACCGCGAGGTGACGGTGGCGCGGGCCATCATCGCCCAGTCGCGCGAGGTCTGGCTCGCGGCCGACCACGCCAAGTTCAACCGCCCGGCGATGGTCGAAGTGGCCCGCTTCGCCGATCTCGACCGCCTCTACACCGACAGCGCGCCACCCGAGCCGTTTCCCGCCCTGCTGGCCGATGCCGGCCTCCAGTGCG
This sequence comes from Sphaerotilus sp., assembly GCF_041083715.1. Classification (GTDB taxonomy): domain Bacteria; phylum Pseudomonadota; class Gammaproteobacteria; order Burkholderiales; family Burkholderiaceae_C; genus Sphaerotilus. The sequence goes on along the minus strand of NZ_JBFPGY010000059.1, from coordinate 3,301 downwards.
AGATCGCCTGACGCTGCGGCCCGCAAGGAACAGGACTTTCCCCATGCCGTACCTCCTCGCCCTCGACCAGGGCACTTCCAGCTCCCGCAGCATCGTCTTCGACGAGCGCGGCCACATCGTCGCGCAGGCGCAGCGCGAGTTCCGCCAGATCTTCCCGCAGCCGGGCTGGGTCGAACACGATCCGGACGAACTCTGGTCCTCGCAGCTCGCCACCGCCCGCGAGGCGCTGGCGGCGGCTGGCCTGACAGCCCGCGACATCGCCGCCATCGGCATCACCAACCAGCGCGAGACCACGCTGCTGTGGAACCGCCGCACCGGCCGGCCGCTGCACAACGCCATCGTCTGGCAGGACCGGCGCACCGAGCCGCTGTGTGCCCGCCTGCGCGACGAGGGCCGCGCCGACGAGATCCGCGCCAGCACCGGGCTGGTGATCGACCCGTACTTCTCCGGCACCAAGCTGCGCTGGCTGCTCGACCACGTGCCCGGCGCGCACCTGGCGGCGGCCCGGGGCGAACTGGCGTTCGGCACGGTCGACACCTGGCTGCTGTGGCAGTTGACCGGCGGGCGGGTGCACGCCACCGACGTGAGCAACGCGTCCCGCACGATGTTGTTCGACATCCGCCACAACCGCTGGGACAGCCACCTGCTCGGCCTGCTGCACATCCCGGACAGCGTGCTGCCGCAGGTGCTGCCGTCGAGCCACGTCTACGGCGAGACCGAGCCGGACCTGTTCGGCGCACCGATCCCGGTCGCCGGCATCGCGGGGGACCAGCAGAGCGCGCTGTTCGGCCAGGCGTGTTTCACGGCCGGGCTGGCCAAGAACACCTACGGCACCGGTTGCTTCCTGCTGATGCACACCGGCACGCAGCATCCCGTGTCGCACAACGGCCTGCTGACGACGAGCGCTGCACAGACGGGCGCCACACCGGAGTTCGCGCTCGAAGGCAGCGTCTTCATCGGCGGCGCGGTGGTGCAGTGGCTGCGCGACGGGTTGAACGCGATCCGCGGCAGCGGCGAGGTGCAGGGACTGGCCGAGAGCGTGCCGGACGCGGGCGGCGTGGTGTTCGTGCCGGCCTTCACCGGATTGGGCGCACCTTATTGGCAGCCGGATGCCCGAGGTGCCATCGTCGGCCTGAGCCGGGGCACGACGATCGCGCACATCGCCCGCGCGGCCCTGGAGAGCATCGCCTTCCAGAGCACCGCGCTGCTGCAGGCGATGAGCCGCGACGCGGTGGCCAACGGCGGCGCAGCCGTGACCGAGTTGCGCGTGGACGGCGGCGCCTGCGTCAACGACCTGCTGATGCAGTTCCAGGCCGATCTGCTCGGCATCCCGGTCGTGCGTCCGCAGGTGACGGAGACGACGGCACTCGGTGCGGCCTACCTCGCCGGACTGGCGAGCGGCGTCTGGCGCAGCCGGGACGAGTTGTCCGCGCAGTGGCGGGTGGAGCGCCGCTTCCTGCCGACGATGGCGCGCGACCGGGCCGAGACGCTGATGGCGCAGTGGGCGCGTGCCGTGCGGCAGACGCTGGCGGTGTAGCTCCGCTCAGCCCAGCACGCGCATCGACAGGTCGATCGCGTGCACATCCTTGGTCAGCCGGCCGATCGAGATGCGGTCCACGCCGGTGGTGGCGATCTCGCGGACCGTGGTCATGTCCACACCACCGGAGACTTCCAGCAGCGCCCGCCCGGCGTTGAGCGCCACGGCGGCGCGCATGTCGTCGAACGAGAAGTCGTCGATCAGCACGCTGGTGGCGCCGGCCTGCAGCGCCTCCTGCAGCTCGGCGAGGTTCTCGACCTCGATCTGGATGGTGACGTCCGAGTGCAGCGCCTGGGCCGCCCGCAGTGCACCGGCCACACTGCCTGCGCTGGCGATGTGGTTCTCCTTGATCAGGATGCCGTGCCAGAGCGCCAGCCGCTGGTTGGCACCACCACCGACCCGCACCGCGTACTTCTGCGCCTGGCGCAGGCCCGGCAGCGTCTTGCGCGTGTCGAGCACCAGGCAGCCGCGGGGGTTGGGCGACAGGCCGGCGATGGCGTCCACATAGCTGCGTGTCACGGTGGCCACGCCCGAGAGCATCTGCAGGAAGTTCAGCGACGAGCGCTCGGCGCCGAGCAGGGCACGGGCGTTGCTGCGGATGCGGCAGACCTCGGTGGTGGCGGTGAAGGTGTCGCCATCCGACAGGAACCACTCGACCTGTGCCGCCGGGTCGCAGGCCAGCACGCAGGCGTCGAACCAGTCCCGGCCACACAGCACGCCATGTTCCTTGGCCATCACGCGGGCGTGCACCTGGCGCTCGCCGGGGACCAGCATCGCGGTCCAGTCGCAGCGGCCGATGTCTTCGTGGAGGGCGTCACGCACATTGCGCTGGCGCGCGGCTTCGAGGGTTTCGTTGTCGTCGAAGGTCAGGGTGGACATGGTGCAACCGTCTGGGGCAGGTGAGGGAGAAGGGGCCGAGCGTATCAGGCTGTGCCGGCCGGCATACTGACGTCCCGCATCCGACTGCCCACCCTGGCGCCACCATGGACCTCAAGCAACTCGACTACTTCGTGCATGTCGCGGAACACCAGAGTTTCAGCAAGGCCGCGCTGGTGCTGGACATCGCGCAGTCGGCGCTGAGCCGGCAGGTGCGGGCGCTGGAGATCGAGCTGCGCGAGACGCTGCTGCTGCGCAACGGCCGCGGCGTGGTGCTGACCGAGGCAGGGCAGCGTCTGTTCGAGCACAGCGTCGGCATCCTGCAGCGGGTGCAACTGGCGCGTGACGAGATGGCCGCGACCCGGGATGAGCCGCTGGGCCGGATCACCGTGGGCCTGCCGCCCACCATCGGCCGGCAGCTCACGATGCCGTTGATCGACGGTTTCCAGCGCCGCATGCCGCAGGCGCAGCTGGCGATCGTCGAGGGCCTGTCGACGCACATCACGGAGTGGATCACCTCGGGCCGCGTCGATCTGGGCCTGCTCTACAACCCCGAGGCGCATCCGTCGCTGGAGATCACGCCGGTGCTGGAGGAGCGGCTGTGTCTGGTGCAGCGGCTGGCGCCCGGCGAGCTGCAGGCGCGTGCGCCGGTGCCGCTGGCGGAGCTGGCGGCGGTGCGGTTGGTGCTGCCCGAGCGTGCGCACGTCATCCGGCGCCTGCTCGACACGCAGGCGATGCTGGTCGGCCTGACGCTCGACATCGCGTGGGAGGTGTCCAGCGTCGCGTCCATCATCGATCTGGTCTGCGCCCGCTACGGGCAGGCGGTGCTCACGGCCAGCGCGGTGGCGGCGTCGGGGCGGGCGGACGAGCTGTCGGTGCGGCCGATCA
>NZ_JBFPGY010000058.1:0-3889 GCF_041083715.1 Sphaerotilus sp. | reverse complement strand
TGCCCATCGCCTTCGCGTTCGGCCTGGCGACGATGTCCTACATCGCCTTCGCCACCAGCACGCCGCTGTTCATCGTGCCCAACCGCCTGCAGGAGGGCATGTCGCACCTGATCCTGCTGGCGGTGCCGCTGTTCGTCTTCCTCGGTGCACTGATCGAGATGACCGGCCTGGCCAAGGCCATGATCGACTTCCTCGTCAGCCTGATCGGCCATGTGCGCGGCGGCCTGCAATACGTGCTGCTGGGCGCGATGTACCTGGTCTCGGGAATCTCCGGCGCCAAGGCGGCCGACATGGCGGCGGTGGCCCCGGCACTGTTCCCCGAGATGCGCAAGCGCGGCACCAGCGACGGCGACCTGATCGGCCTGCTCTCGGCTTCGGGGGCGATGTCCGAGACCATCCCGCCGTCGATCGTGCTGATCACCATCGGCTCGGTCACCGGCGTCTCCATCACCGCACTGTTCATTGGCGGTCTGATGCCCGCCGTGGTTGGCATGCTGGCCATGGCCGTGGTGGTCTGGTGGCAGACGCGCGGCGAGGACATGAGCGGCGTGGTCCGTGCCAGCCGGCGCGAGGTCGGCCGGCTGCTGCTGGTGGCGCTGCCGGCGCTGGCACTGCCTTTCATCATCCGCACCGCGGTGGTGGAAGGCGTGGCCACCGCCACCGAGGTCTCGACCATCGGTATCTTCTACACCGTCTTTGCCGGTCTGGTGATCTACCGCCGCTTCAACTGGAAGGCCCTCTATCCCATGCTGCTGGACACGGCCGCCCTGTCCGGCGCCATCCTGCTGATCGTCGGCTGTGCCACTGCCATGGCCTGGGCTCTGACGCAGAGCGGCTTCTCGCAAGACCTCGTGCGCCTGCTCACCTCGGTGCCCGGCGGGCAGATGGGCTTCCTGCTGGTTTCGGCACTGGCCTTCGTGGTGCTGGGCAGCGTGCTGGAAGGCATCCCCGCCATCGTGCTGTTCGGCCCGCTGCTGTTCCCCATCGCCCGCATGATGGGCGTGCACGAGGTGCACTACGCCATGGTGGTGGTCTTCGCGATGGGCCTGGGCCTGTTCTCGCCGCCCTTCGGTGTGGGCTTCTACGCCGCCTGCGCCATCGGCCGGGTCTCGCCCGACGTGGCCATTGGCCGAGTCTGGCCGCACTTGGCCGCACTCTTGGTGGCCTTGCTGGTGCTGATTGGTGTGCCCTGGGTGTCGATCGGATTCCTTGCCAAATCGATCACGTGAGCGCTCGCAAGCGCACCCAGAAGTAGGCAGACCAGAACTGGAGAATGCGGCCGGGTGCGCTTACGGTCGCACAACATTCGCGGGAAGCCACCGAATCAGGTTGCAGCACGGACCTCGCGCCGACGGCGCCAGGCGAGCAGACCTGCACCGGTCGACAGCAGCAGGGCTGAGGCTGGCTCAGGAACGGGCGTCACGGCGGATTCGAACGCGATACTGTCGAAGTACGCGCGGGTGGCTGTGCCGGAATAGGTACCGAACAGGGAGACGGTGCTGGGGCTGGCAGCCCACACATCGCTGACGATGTAGCCGTCGGCCGTGGGCAGCGTGCCGCTGGCCACGCTGAAGACTTCGTTGTTGTCGACATACCAGTGCAGCGCACCTGCACTCGAATCGAAGGCATAGGTGTGCAGACCGGCAGAGGCATCGAAGCCCAGGCTGATGGTCTGGTACTGCGCTCCGACGCCTGCCTGAAAGTAGCTGACCTGCAGCCGGGTCGGATCCTGGCCCTGGATGTGCATGCCGACCAGATCGGTCGGTGTACCCACCAGAGAACCGGTGTACTTCATGAAGTCCGTGACCACACCCGATCCAGTGGCCGCCTGCAGCACCGCCGTGTAGCGGCCCAGACCATACGTGTCCGTGCTGACCAGCTGACCCGATGCGGACGAACGCCCCCCGCACTGCTCTGGCGCCATGGAACATGGCGAACTGTTCAGGCGCAGCTGCATCTCACCACTCGCATAGGCAATGTGGTCCGCCCGCCAATCGTTGTTCACCGGTTCGCCGGCAAGCACATCATTCGAACGGATCCAGCGGCTGGTGTCCTGGCTGTCGAGTCCGTCCAGAAACGACGTGCCCGTTGCATGGGCAAGACCGGACAACGGAAACAGGACCAGTGCCAGTGCGAGCGACTTGAGAGGACGGGGATAAACAGGCATGAGTGGGTGCAATCTGGGTTAATTCGACCAATCTGAAAAATCAGACCGTGTTCATGACCCGGAGACTAGGGATTGCAGGCCCGCTCCACACCCCCTCGAACAGGGACTTCCACACACTTGTCCGGCATCAAGCCGATCGAATGTGAAAAATTCACCTGGCGAACGACCAACCCGACCGTGTTCGCCCCCTCACCGCCCCGCAGCGGGGAGTCACCCGTGTATCAACGGCGCGCGCCGCCGTGCGATGGGGCCGGACCGCGGCGCTCGATGTGACGGAAGGTGATGCGACCCTTCGTCATGTCGTAGGGCGACAGTTCCAGCGACACCGCGTCACCCGCCAGAATGCGGATGTGGTGCTTGCGCATCTTGCCGGAGGTGTAGGCGATCAGTTGATGGCCGTTCTCCAAGGTCACGCGAAAACGCGAATCGGGGAGCACTTCAGTGACGCTGCCATTCATGGCGATCAGTTCTTCTTTGGCCAAACGGGGCCTCCTGTGAAATGGATGGAACTCAAGACGCGGACCCGCATGGCGAACCCGCTGCCGATGCGACTCGGCGGTAATGCAGCAATCGGCCGCTGTACGGATTGTCCTTCGCCGACTGGAGCCGGCGTATCGGTGTCTCGTTCAGCGTGTAACCCATCGCCGCCATGCGGCGGTGAAACGGCGATCGGTTGCCACGGTTGGGATCAATGATCATCACCTCGCACACGGGAGCACCGTGGCGGCCAATGAAGGACGACAGCACCCCTGCATCGTCCCGCTCGTAGAGCACGTCGCTGCCGATGATCAGGTCGAACAGTCCCTCGACCTTCGGACCGAAGACTGCCTGGTGGGTGTCCACCTGCAGGCTCTTCGTCGACGCCTCCTGCGCACCCCAATGCCCGTGGCAATACGGCATCGGCGGCAATTCGTTCAATCTCAGATTCTCGCGCAGAAAGCTGCCAGCCAATGGATGACAGTCGCTTGCCGTGACATCAACGCCGCGCCGATGTGCCACCAGACTGGCCAGACCAAGGCCACAGCCGATTTCAAGAATGCGCTCGGCCACCCGCAATGGCCTGGTCGCCATGACCGCTGCCAGGTGCAGCCCGGAGGGCCAGACCAGACCGAACAGTGGCCATGCAGCCGAAGAAATACCCAGTCCTTGCGCATCTCCCTGCGGATCGGCGAATTGCTGGCGGTCCAGCAACGACCGAATGTTGAGCGCCGCCGCACCGATCACATCAATGATCTCGTGCTTGAGCAGGTATCCCGGCATGCGAGGCGAGTCCTCTTGGGCCGCCGGAACCCGACCAACAGGAACACGGCCAGTGAATGGGCGCTAGCGCGACGCAAAAACAAAACCGCTGCAAAGTCGAGATGACTTTGCAGCGCACCGGTGCAGTTTACTCTTGCAATGCCATCTTGACAAATCGGCAGACCCGACGGTCATTTCGCTCGGGTAGCCAATTGCGCGCACACATTGCGCCCGGTGACGGTGAGGCGCAGGCTGCCCCCATGCCACTCCATCCAGTTCAGCGCCACGTAGTCCTCGATGAGCGAGGTATCGATCAGGTCTGCACGACGGCGGGTCAGGAATTCGACCGTCGGCAGCAGCGCCGCCCGCAGCGCGTCAGCGCGCGTTCCCTGCACTTCCCGTCCCTTCTGGGCGGAGGGTGGCCGTGAACCGGTCATGGTGCTCTCCAGTCGTTGAGAAACGATAGCACCATTCATGCCCGCC
>NZ_JBFPGY010000057.1:0-12672 GCF_041083715.1 Sphaerotilus sp. | reverse complement strand
GCCGAGGCCGAGGACGGCGGCGGCACCGCCGGCAAGCTGGCGCTGGCCCGCGCCATCGGCGGCAGCCAGGACGATGGCGGCATGGCGCGGCTGATGACCGCATCGCTCGAAGCGCACACGCACCGCCGCTACAGCCCGGTGCACATCGCGGCCCGACTGGCCCAGGTCGACGAGATCACCGGCCCCGCCGCGGCCCACTGGACCCAGGTCCACCAGGAGGCCACGGCACTGGCCGACCGGCTGCACGACCGCCTCTGGGTCCCGGCGCCGGTGGTCGAGCGCCTGCTGGGCGCCCACACCCACACGCTGGCCACGCTGGACGGCCTGCTGGCCAGGCTGGAAGCCACCCGGGCCGGTTTCGCCGCACTGCCAGTCGACGCCCCGGTGGCCGATGCAGCGCCTGCACCCGCACCGGAACCCGTGGCCTTCTGAGTCACCACCCATGACATCGGCGGACCCGCCGTTCCACCACCTGGCCCTGCTGCCGCGCACGCTCTGGCTGCCGGCGCTGATCGCCAGCGTTGGCCATGCCGAGGTCCGGCTGCTCGACACGCGCCGCTGGGAACAGGCGCTGCTGGCGGGACATCTGCCGCCGGAGGACGCCGATTTCGGCGATGCGCAGGCCGCTGCGCCGCTGCGGGCGGTGGTCGGTGAACTCGGCCTGCCGGGACTGAGCCGCAGTGCGCCCGCGCTGGCCGAGCAGGTGCTGCGCACGCTGCTGTGGCACCTCGACCGCATCGCCGACCACCAGCCCCGGCTCGACCGCGCCGCCGCCATCGCGCAGGTGGTTGGTGATTTCCGCGAGGCCTGGCAGATCGAGACGCAGGGCTGGGAAGAACACCTCGCGCTGCTGCAGGGCCTGGGTGACCTGAGCGCACTGCGCTGGGACGACCTGCGCGGCCACCTGCATTCGCGGCCCTGGGCCGAGGCCCGGCGCACTGCCGCCTGGCTGGACCAGCTGCCGCAGCTCGCCGACCTGATCCGCCAGCTCGGCCGCACCGAACGCCACGACGCCAGCCGGCCCGCACCCGCCACCGCGCCGGAACCCGACCGCCATCCCGTGCACGGCCTGCGTGCGGTCGAGACGTGCCTGCCGGACATGCCCGGCGAGCTGACCGGGATCCACCTCTCCGGCCGCATCGAGCGCATGCTGGCCAGCGAGGCGGTGATGCTGCGCCACCCGGTCCTCCAGCGGCTGTGGCGCGCGCGCCATGCCGAGGCGCGGCTGCTGAGCTGGGAGTCGCAGGCGGTGCTGACCGACTGGCGCCACGACCCCACCGCTCCCCCACGCACCAGCGCCACACCGCCGCAGCCCGAGCCGCGTGCACGCGGGCCATTCATTCTCTGCCTGGACACGTCCGGCTCGATGCGCGGTGCGCCGGAACACATCGCCAAGGCCGTCGTCATCGCCGCACTGCGCGCTGCGCACGCGCAGGCACGCGGCTGCGTGCTGATCGCCTTCGGCGGGCCGGGCGAGGTGATCGAGCGTGACCTCGACCTGCGCCCCGCCGGCCTGCAGGCGCTGATGGACCTGATGGGCCAGAGCTTCGACGGCGGCACCGACGTGCAGACGCCGATCGAACACGCCATCGAGCGGGTCCACCAGGCGCGCTGGCAGCAGGCCGACCTGCTTGTCGTCAGCGACGGCGAGTTCGGCTGCGTGCCACAGACGCTGGCACGGCTGGACGACGCGCGCATGCGCTTCGGGCTGCGGGTACAGGGCGTGCTGGTCGGCGACCGGGAGACGATGGGGCTGCTGGAGGTCTGCGACCACCTGCACTGGGTGCGCGACTGGCGCCGCTACACCGAAACCGCCAGTGGCAGCGAAGGCCGCGGCTACTCGCCCGTGCACAGCAAGAGCCTGACCGCACTGTATTTCCCCAATGCCCTGTCGCCGCGTGCCGCCAGGCACCGTGACCCCTCCGACAGGGCGCGCTGAACGCGCTCCAAGCGCTGTCACGGCAACTGGCACGGCGTCTGCTAGGCTCATGGCCAGACCACATCACCGTCAGGGCACTCCCATGCAGCCACTCACCGACGCCGGCCAGCAGGCCGTCCAGCAGATCGCCCATCGCCACGGCTTCAGCCCCGAAGCCGTGACACACATGCTGTGGGCCGTCTGGAATGGCAACGGCAGCATGGCGCAGTTCAGCCACTGGGAGTTCGGTGGTTCCGGCCAGTGGATGCGCGGCGGGATGATCATGCTGGGCGACATGTTCAACAACCAGCTCAAAGGACGTGTCGACAGCCTGTGCAGCGAGCTGAGCCAGCTGCTGGCCAGCCGCAGCGACCTGCTCCCGCCCGCACCGGCGATGGTGACCTGGTGGCCCGCCTGGATGGGCAGCCCCAACGCCACCGGCGCGCAGAACGACACGCGCTACGCCTGGTTCGCCAACAGCCACCGACTGGCCGTGGACACCGGCGGCGATGTGTGGATCTACGACACGCTCGACCACCAGATCGGCGGCTTCTCGCAGCAGCAGGGCGCAGGCGGCAGCATGGCGTTTTCCAGCCAGTACGGCACCGTGAACCTCGGCAATCTGCCGGTGGTGATGCGCAACGGACAAGCCGTTCAGACCGCACCCGCTCCGGCCCCTGCCTACAGTGCACCAGCGCTCCATGCACAAACCACCACGGCCGCGGCACCCCCGACCGGAGACGCCGACGCGATCTTCGCCACCATCGAACGCCTGGGGGAGCTGCAGTCCAAAGGTCTGCTGACTGCGGAAGAGTTCGCGGCCAAGAAGGCCGAGCTGCTCGGCCGACTCTGAGCACGACAGAAACGATCACGGTCAGCACCAGATGGGCCCTTTCGAAACTGGAACAATCGGCCCGCTGCGTGGACAATGGCCCATGCCACGCACCGTCATCAACACCCAAAGCTTCACCGACGCCGACGCCGCGCTCGCGCACGCCAAGGCCATCTATGACTCGGGCATCGCCCACCTTCGGCAGTCGCTGAAGGACTTCGTCGGCGGACAGGAAGGCATGGCCCATGTGCGGGCCTGCTACCCGTTCGTGCGGGTCCGGGTCGACACCGTCGAGCGGGCCGATTCACGGCTGTCCTACGGTTTCGTCGCCGGCCCAGGCGTCTACGAGACGACGCTGACCCGCCCGGACCTGTTCCGCCACTACCTGCGCGAGCAGTTCAAGCTGCTGCTGAAGAACCACGGCGTCTCGCTGGAAGTCGGCCTCTCCAGCCAGCCGATCCCGGTGCATTTCAGCTTCGCGGAGCACGACCACATCGAAGGCACGATGGCGCCCGAGCGCCGCTCTCGCCTGCGTGACCTGTTCGACCTTCCCGACCTCGCCGCGATGGACGACGGCATCGCCAACGGCAGCCTGGAGCCGCACCCCGGCGCCGACGGCATCACGCGCCACCCGCTCGCGCTGTTCACCGCGCCGCGCATCGACTACTCGCTGCACCGCCTGCGCCACTACACCGGCACCGCGCCCGAGCACTTCCAGAACTACGTGCTCTTCACGAACTACCAGTTCTACATCGACGAGTTCGTGCGCCTGGGCCACGAGCTGATGGCCGACGAAGCCGGCGAATACACCGCCTTCGTCGAACCTGGCAACGTGCTGACCCGCCGTGCGGGCCTGCCTGCCGAACCGGGGGATGTGCTGGGTGCCCCTCCGCCGCGCCTGCCGCAGATGCCGGCCTACCACCTCAAGCGCCACGGCCACAGCGGCATCACGATGGTCAACATCGGCGTCGGCCCGAGCAACGCCAAGACCATCACCGACCACATCGCCGTGCTGCGCCCGCACGCCTGGCTGATGCTCGGCCACTGCGCCGGCCTGCGCAACACGCAGCAGCTCGGCGACTACGTGCTCGCACACGGCTATGTGCGCGAGGACCATGTGCTCGACGAGGAACTGCCGCTGTGGGTACCGATCCCGCCGCTGGCGGAGATCCAGGTCGCGCTCGAAGCCGCGGTGGCCGAGGTGACGCAGCTCTCCGGCTACGAGCTGAAGAAGATCATGCGCACCGGCACCGTGGCCTCCACCGACAACCGCAACTGGGAACTGTTGCCGCACCCGGGTCCGGAGCGCCGCTTCAGCCAGAGCCGCGCCGTGGCGTTGGACATGGAAAGCGCCACGATTGCCGCGAACGGGTTTCGCTTTCGGGTTCCATACGGTACCCTGTTGTGTGTCTCCGACAAGCCGCTCCACGGCGAAATCAAGCTCCCCGGCATGGCCAACCACTTCTACCGCGAGCGGGTCGACCAGCACCTGCGCATCGGCATCCGTGCCATCGAAATCCTGCGCCACCAGGGGCTGGACCATCTGCACAGCCGCAAGCTGCGCAGCTTCGCCGAGGTCGCGTTCCAGTAAAAATGGAGCTGGATGTCCGCACCCTGATGGTCGTGTTCACGGTGAATGTCTTCGCCGTGGCACTCGCCTTGCCTGCCATCATGGGCTGGCGCGTGGGAGCGGCGGCGCGCCAGGCGGTCGGCTCCACGCTGCTGCAGGCGGGTGGCTGGTTCTTTCTCGTGATGTCCACGTTCTGGCGCACCCAGTGGCAGGACCAGGCCTGCTCCGTGCTCGCGATGGCGGGCATGTCGGCCAGCCTCGTGATGCTGTGGCAGTCGATCGGCCTGTGGACCGGGTGGCCTCAGGTGCGCTGGCCGATGTGGCTGCTGGCTGCATGGATGACCCTGGGCTATGGTCTGGGTTTCGACCACTATCCCTGGCGTGTCGGTCTCGCCAATGGCGTGCTCGGTCTGCAGATGCTCATGATCGTGGTGGCCGTCAGCCGGCACAGTCCCGAGACCGGCTGGCGCTGGCGCGCGCTGATCGGGCTGTGCATGGGGGCCATGGCCGTCGTGACGTTCTGGCGCGGCATTCTCGGTGCCTTCTTCACGGCGTCCTATCCCTTCCTGACCGCTCCCCATCCGGTCAACAAGGTCGCCGCGCTGGTGAGCAACCTCTCGCTGGTGCTGACGACCGTGGCCATCCTGATGGCCTACCGAGAAGAAGCCGAGCGCGAACTGCACGCACAGGCCATCACCGACGACCTCACCCGCCTGCTCAACCGCCGCGCCTGGACCGAACGGGCCGAGGCCCAGCTGGCCGACGCACGCCGCTACGGGCATCCGCTGGTGGTGGTCATGCTCGACATCGACCACTTCAAGCGCATCAACGATGCCCACGGCCACGCCAAGGGCGACCACGCACTGCAGCTGCTCGCCCGCCTGCTGCGCGAGGAGCTGCGCACCGGGGACCTGGCCGGCCGCTACGGCGGCGAGGAGTTCTGCGTCATCCTCACCCACACCCGCGAAGGCCAGGCGCTGTCGCTCGACCAGCGGCTGCGCCACTGCCTGCGGCTGCAGTCGGAGCAGGAGCTGGGCTTCCTGCTTGAATACAGCGCCGGTCTGGCCGCGCAGGGCCCGAACGACCAGACGCTCGACGACCTGCTGCGCCGCGCCGACGCCGCGCTCTACGAAGCCAAGCGCGCCGGACGCGGACAAGTCGTGCTGGCCCCGAGGGGCGCCGCCGTCAGGGCACCTGCGGTGGCTGTGCCGGCCTGATCCACATCAAGCCACGGGCCCGGATGCCCCGGCCATCCACCTAACTTTACGTGCAGCGCACAGACGCGCCATCCCGACTTGGTACACCCTTGTCGGATGACATGGACTGCGTGCGATGACCTCCGACGATCTGCCTGACGAGTGCCCCCGCGGCACACTGCGCCCCCTGCGGTGGCTGGTCATGCTGCCACTGGTGCTGACCGCCTGCACCGCGCTGGCGCCACAGGACAGCCGCCAGCACTCTGCCGCTCCTGCCCCTGCGGCTCCGACCTCGGCGGACACCGTCCGCCTGCTGGCCCAGGCGCCATGGTGGACGCGCTTCGACGACCCGCTGATGGGCACCCTGGTCACCGAAGCCCTGCAGGCCAATCTGGATCTCGGCATCGCCCGCACGCGCCTGGCCCAGGCCCGTGCGCTGCGCGACCAGACCGCCGCCAGCCGCGCGCCGCAACTCGGCAGCAGCGCCAGCCTGTCGCGCAACCGCAGCAGCGGCCGCACAGCGTCGTCCTACAGCGCCGGACTCGACGCCAGCTGGGAAGCGGACGTGTTCGGCGAACTCGCCTCGGCCGAACGTGGCGCCCGGGCCGACGTCGCCACCGCCAGCGCCAACCTCGCGGCGGCGCGCCTGTCGGTGGCCGGCGAAGTCGGGCTGGCCTATGTGCAGTTGCGCGCGAACCGCGCCCGGCGCGCGCTGACCCTGTCCAGCCTCGCGGCCCAGGACGAGACACTGCAGCTCACCGGCTGGCGCACCCAGGCGGGGCTCGCCAGCTCGCTGGAAGTCGAGCAGGCCCGTGCCAGCGCCGAGCAGACCCGCGCCCAGATCCCCGCCTACGACACCGCCATCGCGCAGGGAGAGCACGCGCTGGCGCTCCTGCTCGGACAGGATCCCGATGCCCTGCGCGTGCGCCTGGGTGACAGCACCCGCGTGCCAGTGCCCGCGACCGACCTCGACGACCGCCTGCGCGATGGCCTGCCCGCGGACCTGCTGCGCCAGCGGCCGGATGTGCAGGCCGCCGAATCGGCCATCACCGCCGAACTCGCCAGGCTCGACCAGGCGCAGGCCGCCCGCCGCCCCGCCTTTCGCCTGAGCGGCTCGCTGGGCTGGCAGGCGCTGACCCTGGCAGCCCTCGGCAGCCCCGGTGCGCTGGCCGCGGGCCTCGCGGCGGCGGTCGACTGGCCGGTCCTCGACGGCGGCCGTGGCGCGGCACAAGTGCAGGCGCAGCAGGCCGTGCTCGACCGTGCCCGCCTCGTCTACCAGTCCGCCGCGCTGGTCGCGGCACAGGATGTGGCCGATGCGGTCAGTGCCCTCGACGGCAGCCGCCGCCAGACCGCCGCGCTCGACGCCGCCACCGACGCCGCCCGCAACGCCAACCGCCTGGCCCGCCAGCGCTACGAAGCCGGCCTGATCGACTTCACCACCCTGCTCGACACCCAGCGCACCCTGCTGAGCGTCGACAACAGCCGCGCGGCCGCTGCGGCCGACACCAGCCTGCACCTGATCCGCCTGTGCAAGGCACTCGGGGGCGACTGGACTGACCAGGACCCGGCCGGACGTACAAACCCATGACAACACCCACCGCTCTCTCTCCTGCGCCTGTGGCCAGTGCCACGGGCAACTCACCAGCCGAGCTGACCGCCCTGCTGGGTGCCGACGCCGTGGCGGCACCGTGGTGGCGCCGGCGCACGGTCTGGATCGGAGCAGCACTGCTGGTGGCCGTGGGGGCGGGCGTCACCTGGTGGCAGGGACGGCAGGTCGCCCAGACGGCTCCCCGCTATGTCACCGAGCCGGTCGTGCGTGGCAATCTGGCGATCACGGTCACCGCCAACGGCACGCTGCAGCCAACCCACCAGGTCTCCATCGGCAGCGAACTCTCCGGCACGATCAAGCGGGTCCACGTCGATGTGAACGACACCGTGCATGCCGGCCAGGTGCTGATCGAACTGGACACCAGCAAGCTCGGCGACCAGCTCACCCGCTCGCGCGCCACGCTGGCCTCGGCGCAGTCCGCCGTGCAGCAGGCCGAGGCCACCGTGGCCGAGCAACGCAGCAACCTCGACCGCCTCGAAGAGGTCGCTCGGCTGTCCGGCGGCAAGGTGCCGTCCAAGGCGGAACTCGACACGGGTCACGCCAGCGTCGCCCGCGCCAGTGCCACACTGGCCATGGCCCGTGCGAGCGTGGCCGACGCACGCGCGGCTGTCCGCCTCGACGAGACCAATCTGGCCAAGGCCTCGATCCGCTCGCCGATCGACGGCGTCGTGCTGACCCGCACGGCCGAGCCCGGCAACGCCGTCGCCGCCTCGCTGCAGGCGGTCACGCTGCTGACGCTGGCCGAGGACCTGCGCCACCTCAATCTGCAGGTCAAGGTCGACGAGGCCGACGTCGGCATGGTCAAGACCGGGCAGTCCGCCAGATTCACCGTCAGCGCCTGGCCTGCACGCCGCTGGCCGGCAACGATCAGCCGGGTCGCTTTCGGCTCGACCATCACCGACAACGTCGTCACCTACCCGACCGACCTGCAGGTCGCCAACGACGACCTGGACCTGCGTCCCGGCATGACCGCCACCGCCACCATCGCCGCGACCGAGCGCCAGGGCGTGCTGATGGTGCCCAACGCCGCACTGCGCTTCACGCCGGCCGCGACCTCCAGCGCGGCCGCCAGCGGCGGCAGCCTGGTCTCCAGGCTGATGCCCCGCCCGCCCGGCAGCAACGCCCCCAAGCGCGCCGGCAACAGCGCCGCCCGCGAAGGCAGCCAGCGCCAGCTCTGGATCCTCCAGGGCCAGCAAGCCGTGCCGCTCACCGTGACCACCGGACTGTCCAATGGCCGCATGACCGAGGTGTCCGGCGCAGGCCTGTCGGCCGACCTCGCCGTCATCGTCAGCCAGGCCAGCGCCGCCCCATGACCACGCCGCTGATCCGCTTGCGCGGCATCGTCAAGGTCTACGGCGAAGGCAGCGCGGCCTTCCAGGCCCTGCGCGGCATCGACCTCGATGTCGACGCCGGTGACTTCGTCGCCATCATGGGGCCGAGCGGCTCGGGCAAGTCGACGGCCATGAACCTGATCGGCTGCCTCGACGTGCCGTCGGCGGGCCAGTACCTGTTCGGCGGCGTCCATGTCGAACAGCTCGACCGCGACCAGCGCGCCCGCCTGCGCCGGCGCCACCTCGGCTTCGTCTTCCAGGGCTTCAACCTGCTGGCGCGCACCACGGCGCAGGAAAACGTCGAGCTGCCACTGCTCTACCGCGGCGAGTCGGTCGCCGAGCGCCACCGCGGCGCCCGCGAGGCACTGGCCGCCGTCGGCCTGACCGGCTGGGAGACGCACACGCCCGCCGAGCTGTCCGGTGGCCAGCAGCAGCGCGTGGCCATCGCTCGCGCCATCGTCAGCAAGCCCACCGTGCTGCTCGCCGACGAGCCGACCGGCAACCTCGACACCGCCCGCAGCCGCGAGATCATGGACCTGCTCGTCGGCCTGAACCGCGACCGCGGCATCACCGTGCTGATGGTCACCCACGAACCCGACATGGCCGCCTACGCGCGGCGCACCGTGCGCTTCGTCGACGGCCGGGTCGAGAGCGATGTGCGCCAGAGCGGCCAGCCGGCCGTGGGGCCCGGAGTGCTGCCGACATGATCTGGAACACCCTGCTGCTCGCGCTGCGCGAGATCCGGCGCAACCTGCTGCGCTCCTTCCTGACCATCCTGGGCATCGTCATCGGCGTGAGCGCCGTCATCACCATGGTCACGCTCGGCCGCGGTGCCACCAGCGCCGTGCAGGCCCAGATCGCCAGCCTCGGCACCAACCTGCTGCAGGTGCGGCCCGGCCAGCGCCTGGGCCCGGGCCGAGACAGCGCGGGCGCGCCCTCGTTCCGAGAGGCCGATCTGGACGCCATCGCCACCCAGGTCGCCGGCATTGCCGCCGTGGCGCCGGAGGCCCGCACCGGCGCCACGGTCGTCGCCGGTTCGCGCAACTGGTCGACCAGCGTGGTCGGCACGACCAACAGCTACTTCCAGACCGGCAACTGGACACTGGCCGCCGGCCGCAACTTCGAGGACACCGAACTGCGCGCGGGCGCCGCCGTCTGCGTGATCGGCTCGACCGTGCGGCGCGAGCTGTTCGGCGCCAGCACCGACCCGCTCGGCCAGAGCCTGCGCATCAAGCAGTTCTCATGCACCGTCATCGGCCTGCTCGCGTCCAAGGGCCAGGCCGCCATGGGCAACGACCAGGACGACACCGTGCTCATCCCGCTGCACACGCTGCAGCGCCGCGTCACCGGCAGCCTGAACATCAACACCCTGCTCGTCTCGGTGCAGGACGGCACCGACAGCGCCAGCGTGCAGTCCACGCTGCGCCAGCTGCTGCGCGAGCGCCGCAAGCTCGGCCCCGCCGACGACGACAACTTCAACGTCCTCGACACCCGGCAGCTCGCCGAGACGCTCTCGGGCACGACCCAGCTCATGACCTCGCTGCTCGGCGCGGTCGCCGCGGTGAGCCTGCTGGTGGGTGGCATCGGCATCATGAACATCATGCTGGTCAGCGTCACCGAACGCACCCGCGAGATCGGCGTGCGGCTGGCCATCGGCGCGCTGGAACACGAGGTGCTGCTGCAGTTCCTGATCGAGGCGGTGGTGCTCTCCAGCTTCGGCGGACTCGTCGGCATCGTGCTGGCCACCGGGGCGTCGGTCGGACTGTCGTCGCTGATGAGCCTGCCCTACACCTTCCAGTGGGGCATCAACCTGCTGTCCTTCGTGTTCTCGGCGGCGATCGGGGTGGTGTTCGGCTACATGCCGGCGCGGCGGGCGGCGCAGCTGGACCCGATCGAGGCGCTGCGGCACGAGTGAGGACACGGGGTGGGTATGCTTCGGACCTCGACGCAGCGACGCACATGACCATGTCCCTCACCACCCTCCTCGGCATCGACCTTCCCATCCTGCAAGCCCCCATGGCCGGCGTGCAGGGCAGCGCGCTGGCCGTGGCCGTGTCGAACGCGGGCGGGCTGGGCGCCCTGCCCTGCGCGATGCTCGGGCCGGACACGCTGCGGCAGGAACTCGCGGCCATCCGAGCGCAGACCGACCGGCCGTTCAACGTCAACTTCTTCTGCCACACCCCGCCCGCGCCGGACGCCGCGCGTGAAGCCGCCTGGCGCGCCACGCTGGCGCCGATGTACGCCGAGTTCGGCATCGACCCGGCGGCGATCCCCGCCGGGCCGGGGCGGCGGCCGTTCGACGCGGAAACCGCCGACCTGCTGGCCGGGTTCGCGCCGCCGGTGGTGAGCTTCCATTTCGGCCTGCCGTCGCCGGCGCTGCTGGCACGGGTGCGGCGCTGGGGCGCCAAGGTGCTGTCGTCGGCGACCACGGTCGAGGAAGCGCGCTGGCTGGAGGCGCACGGGGTCGATGCCGTCATCGCGCAGGGGCTGGAAGCGGGCGGGCACCGTGGCCACTTCCTCTCGGACGACCTGACCCGGCAGATGGGCACCTTCGCGCTGGTGCCGCAGATCGTCGCGGCGGTGCAGGTGCCCGTCATCGCCGCGGGTGGCATCGCGGATGCGGCGGGCGTGGCCGCAGCAATGGCGCTCGGCGCGGCGGGCGTGCAGGTGGGCACGGCCTACCTGCTCTGTCCGGAGGCCACCACCAGTGCCGTCCACCGCGCCGCACTGCAGAGCGAGGCTGCACGCCACACGGCGCTCACCAACCTGTTCACCGGCCGCCCTGCGCGTGGCATCGTCAACCGGTTCATGCGCACCTGCGGCCCGATGAACGAGGCCGCCCCCGCGTTTCCGCTCGCGACCTCGGCGGTTGCGCCGCTGCGCGCCCAGGCCGAGGCGCTGGGCCGGAACGACTGTTCCCCCTTGTGGTCGGGGCAGCACGCAGGTGGGTGCCAGGCAACACCGGCGGCCCGCCTGACGCAGGAACTGGCACGCCGGCTGCCCTAGACTGCGGGTCCCGCCCGGCTCCGAGGTGCGCCCATGAATCTGCAGTCCTACCCGCTGGCAGCGCTGCGCCGATTGCGCACGCGCTGGGCGCTGTGGCGCGCCGGCCCGCAGGTGCGCGCCGGACAGGACCTGCACCTCGGCGCGCGCTGCCGGCTGTGGGCGCCGCAGCGGCTCGTCTTCGGACGGGCGGTCTACGTCGGCAAGGACGTGCACATCGAGTGCAATGCCGAAATCGGCGACTTTGCGCTGATCGCCGACCGCGTGGCGCTGGTCGGGCGGCAGGACCATGACTTCCGCGTCTGCGGCGTGCCGATGCGCTTCACGCCGCAGATCTCGCCGACGATGGTGGCGATGCCGGCCAGCGTCGACCCGGAATCCGATGTCGTGCGGATCGGCAGCGACGTCTGGCTGGGATTCGGCTGCCTCGTGCTGACGGGCGTGCGGATCGGCCGTGGCGCCATCGTCGCCGCCGGTGCGGTGGTGGCCGCCGATGTGGCACCCTACGACATCGTCGCCGGCAATCCGGCGCGGCCGATCGGCCGGCGCTTCGACAGCGACGCCGCCATCGCCGAACACGAGCGCCGCATCCGGCTGGGCGAATTCCGGCTGTCGGAGCGTGGCGACGCCCACTGGACCGTTCGACCTGGAGCCTGAACCCGATGCACATCATCATCTTCCGCAACCGCCTGAAGCCCGACGCCGTGGCGGACTACACCGACTGGGCCGACCGCATGAGCGCACTGGCGCGCACGATGCCGGGCCATGTCTCGCACAAGGGCTTCACCGCCGCGGACGGCGAGCGGGTCACCATCGTCGAGTTCGAGTCCGAAGAGGCGATGCGCGGCTGGGCCACCCACCCGGAACACGTCGCGGCGAAGAAGAAGGGCCGCGCCGCGTTCTATTCCGAATACTCGCTCCAGATCTGCGCCGAGCAGCGCGTCTCGCGCTTCACGGCCGAGTGAGCCTGCGCCAGCACAGGCTTGTTGCGCCCGGTCAATCGGCGTACGCTGGCGTTTCCCACCCACCCAGACAGTGCTTGACCGCTGTCAGCGGCCCGGCGCTGAGGAGACAGACCATGTCAAGCCCAGCCCACGGCGGTACCGTGTCCGGTGTCGCCGTTTCCTCCGCCCAGTCCTCCGCCCCCTCCCCGGTTGCCCATCTCCGCACGCTCGCCCTCGTCGGCGCCGCAGCGGCCGGCAAGACCACCCTC
>NZ_JBFPGY010000056.1:0-3892 GCF_041083715.1 Sphaerotilus sp. | reverse complement strand
GAACAGATCTACCGCATCGACCACTTCCTCGGCAAGGAGCCGGCGCAGAACATCCTCGCCTTCCGCTTCGCCAACGGCCTGTTCGAGCCGATCTGGAACCGCAACTTCATCGACCACGTCCAGATCGACGTTCCCGAGACGCTCGGCCTGGGCAAGCGCAGCGGCTTCTACGAGCAGACCGGCGCCTACCGCGACATGGTGGTCACGCACCTGTTCCAGATCCTGGCCTTCATGGCGATGGAGCCGCCCACCTCGCTGGAGCCGGTGCCGATCAGCGAGGAGAAGAACAAGGTCTTCCGCAGCATGCTGCCGATCCAGCCGGGTGACGTCGTGCGCGGGCAGTACAGCGGCTACCGGCAGGAGGACGGCGTCGATCCGGACTCGGACACGGAAACCTTCATCGCGCTGAAGTGCCACATCGACAACTGGCGCTGGGCAGGTGTGCCCTTCTACCTGCGCACCGGCAAGCGCATGGCCGAGGGGCAGCGCATCATTTCCATCGCCTTCCGCGAGCCGCCCAAGAGCATGTTCCCGCCCGGCTCGGGCGTCGGCGCGCAAGGGCCGGACCACCTGACCTTCGATCTCGCCGACGCCTCGAAGATGTCCCTGTCGTTCTACGGCAAGCGCCCGGGGCCAGGGATGCGGCTGGACAAGCTGAGCCTGCAGTTCGCGATGACCGACACGGGACTGGCTGGCGAAGTGCTGGAAGCCTACGAGCGGCTGATCCTCGACGCGATGCGTGGCGACCGCACGCTGTTCACCACCGCCGAGGGCATCGAGCGGCTGTGGGAGGTCTCGACGCCGCTGCTGGAAGCGCCACCGCCGGTGCGGCTGTACGAGCCGGGCTCATGGGGCCCGAAGGCGGTGCACCAGCTCATTGCGCCGCATGCGTGGCGGCTGCCCTTCGAGCGGGCATGGCGCAAGCAGAACGTGCAGGGCGGCTGAGCCCCGCCTCAAAGGCCGCCCATGGTCGCAGCGGGAAAGAAGGGCAGGCTGCGCTGCCGGGTGCCGCACAGTCGGAACACGGCATTGGCCAAGGCCGGCGCCACGGTCGGCACACCCAGTTCGCCAACGCCACCGATCTTGGCATTGCGGTCCAGCGTCGCCGGCGTCGGCATGATCTGCACGGCCACTGCCGGCATCGCCGACAGGCGCATCACGGGACTGTTGTTGAAGTTCGTCCGCTGCGCTGCGCCATTGGCGAAGGTCTGCTGGCCATAGAGCGCGGCATTGAGGCCGTGCACCACACCGCCGGCGAGCTGCGCTTCGACGTTGCGCGGGTTCACCGTGAGGTAGCTGTCGATCACCACCGAGACCCGCGTCACCTTGAAGGCCGTGGCGCTGGTGCCGGACACTTCCACCACCGTCGCCACCACGCTGTTGAAGGCGGCACCGATGGCGATGCCCTTGGCCGTGCCCGGCGCAGAGGGCGCTGACCAGTTGCCCAGCGCCGCCACGGCATCCAGCACCGCCATCCAGCGCGGGTCCGACAGGTAGCGCTTGCGGAATTGGCAGGGGTCCTGTCTGGCCAGCGCAGCCAGCTCGTCCAGCATCGACTCGACCGCAAACGCATTGATGGACGCTCCGACCGAGCGCCAGAATCCGACCGGAATGGGCGTGGGCTGGTTCACCCACTCGACGAGCTTGCTGCCGAAGGCATACGGCAGGTCGTGCGAGCCTTCCGTGCCCTGGCTGTCCCCTGTGGCGCCCAGCAGGCTGCCACGTTGCGCCAGGATCGACGGCGAGACACTGCGGTACAGCCAGCTCGTGATCCAGTTGTTGCTGTCCAGGCCAGCCCGGGCACGCACCACGGCCATCGGCCGGTACTGGCCATGGGTGAGATCCTGCTCGCGCGGCCAAACCAGCTGGACCGGGCGCTGCAAGGCCATGCCGACCTGGATGGCCTGGCCGATGAAATCGATTTCCGCCTTGCGTCCCAGACCGCCCCCAAGCTGCGTCGTGAAGATCTTGACCTGTGCCTCGGGCAGCCCCGTCATCGCCATGGCCAGGACCAACGCGGACTTGGCCACCTGCGTGGGTGCGTGGACGTGGCAGCGCACCCCCGCGACAACATCGACTGTGCAATTCAGCACCTCCATGCAGACGTGCGGCACAAAGGGCAAGGTGTAGGTGACGTCCAATTTCCGGGCCGAGGCGGCCAGGGCAGCGACCGGGTCCGCCGTGCTTTTCTCGGCGGTGTACAGCGCGCCAGGCTGGTTCGCAGTGGCTCCGGCCACATACGGCGCCGCATTCTGGGCCAGGGCGTTGGCGTCCGCCAGAAACTGCGCGCTGCTCCAGCCACTCGCCGCGGCAGGGAGATTCCACGAGACCGTGAGGGCATTGGCCAGCCGCATTGCATCCCACGTCGTGGCGGCCACGACGGCCACGGCATTCGTGTTGCCCGCGACTTCGGCCGCACGTCCGGCGCCGGCCACGATCTTGACGGGCACCACGGCGATGGCGCCTCCGGGGAGGCCGGGGGTGGCCTTCAGCGTACCGCCCACGGTGGGGCAGTGCTTGATGACGGCATACACCATGCCCGGCAGGCGAACATCCAGCCCGTATCTGGCAGCCCCGGTGACCTTGGCCGGGATGTCGAGTCGCGGCAGCGGCTGCCCGATCTGCTTGAACTGGGTGGTATCTGATGAAGCCAGTGCCGCCACGGGCGTCAGCACTGCCGCAGCGGCGGCAAGCTGACCGTAGGTGCGCGTGGCACCGGAGCTGTGGCGCACGACACCATTGCTCACGGTGTAGCTGCTGCGGGAGGTGTCGGCAAAGACCCCCATGGCCGCCAGAACCAGGGTTTCCCGCGCCGACGCAGCGGCGTCCCGCAACCGCCAGAAATTGTTGCGGGTCACGCCGGAACCCACGGTCGCGATCGATGCGCCGACCGGAGCGACTGCGGCTGTGGTAGGACTGCCCTGGACCAGCCGCACGCGGGCGTAGTCCACCACCAGGTCTTCGCACAGGATCTGCGCCAGACCCGCCGACGAGCCCTGGCCCATGTCGGACGCACCAATGGTCAGCGTGACCGTGTTGTCGATCCCCACGGTCAGCCAGGTGTTGACGGGCATGGTGGTGGCCTGGGCCTGTGCGTCCGGCGTCGCGAGCAGCGTGAAGCCGAGCGTGAAGCCGGTAGCCGCCGTGCCCAGGAACTGGCGCCGGCCCATCGGAGCGAGGGAGGATTCCATGGTGTCGTGTCTCCGTGCGGAATGCAGGTCAGAACGCGGGGCGATCACAGCTTGGCAATGGCCTGCCGGATGCGCGGATAGGTACCGCACACGCAGATGTGGTTGATCTCGGGGGCGATCTCGCTGCCATGGTGACCGGCCCGCATCGCGCAGGTGGTGGCCATCAGCATGCCGGGCTGGCAGTAGCCGCACTGGGGCACCTGGTTGTCGATCCAGGCCTGCTGCGCCTTCTGTCCGTTGGCGTCAGCGGCGAGGCCCTCGACGGTCACGATCGGCTTGCCCACCGCGGACGACACGTCGATCTTGCAGGAGTGTTCCCGCTGCCCACCCATCATGACGGTGCAGGCACCGCACACCTCGATGCCGCAGCCATACTTGGTACCGGTCAGATTCAGGACGTCGCGCAGGACCCACAGCAGCGGCATGGACGCACTGCTGACACTGACGGGGCGGTCTTGTCCGTTGACATTCAGGGTGTAGTTCGGCATGGCCTTCGGCTCCTCGACACGAGGCGGCCATTGCACCAGTCCTCACCCGCTGCGGCGAGAGGGCCGACAGCGCCAGACCGCAACCCACGTGAACAAATTCCGCCCCGACAGGGATACCGTCGCGTGTCACCACAGGCCTTGCCGGCCATGCCGATCCAGACAGGTTCACCAGCCCAGCGGCGCTGCCCACCCGTCGTAGACCTTGGGCAGCGG
>NZ_JBFPGY010000055.1:0-12711 GCF_041083715.1 Sphaerotilus sp. | reverse complement strand
CGGTCACCTTCGAAGCGGTGTTCGAACCACAGGAAGATCTCGGTGTAGACCGTCTGCGGGCAAGCGTAGCCGCACCACAGACGGCCGGCCACCGCCGTGAACAGGAACAGCGCGTACGCGGAGATGATCAGCAGACCCGTCAGGTAGATGAAGTCCTGCGGGTAGAGCACCAGCCCGCCGATGTAGAACCGGCGGGTGAGCAGGTCGAACAGCACGGCCTGGCGGCCGTTCCACTGCAGCCAGGGCGTGCCATAGAACACGATCTGGGTGATCCAGACCAGCGCCCAGCGCCAGTTGGAAAAGAAACCATGCACCGCACGCGGGTAGATCTTCTTGCTCTTCTGGTACAGGGAAACGGTCTTCACCGCCCCCGGCTCGCCTGTCGATGCTGCCGTGCTGCTGCTGTCCATGCTCTCTTGCCTGGTTACCGGGTGGCCGGATCGGATTACTGCTGGTCGGCCATGGCCGTCTTCTTCTCAGGCTGGTGCGACAGGCTCCAGACGTAGGCGGCCAGCACCTTGATCTGCTCAGGCGACAGGCGCGAAGCATGGGCCGGCATGACGTTGGTCTTGCCGTTGTTGATCATCGCGATCACCGCCGCTTCACCCCAGCCATGCAGCCAGATCTTGTCGGTCAGGTTCGGAGCGCCCAGGGCTTGCGTGCCCTTGCCATCCGCACCGTGGCAGGCCGCGCAGGCGCCGAACTTGCTCTTGCCCAGCTGTGCGGCAATCGCGTTGTGGGCGCTGCCCGACAGGCTCAGCACGTAGTTGGCGACGTTCTTGACGTCTTCGGGCGTGCCGACGGCCGCGGCCATCGGCGGCATCATGCCCTGGCGGCCTTCGGCGATGGTCTTGGCGATGTAGTCCACACCCGAGCCACCCAGCCAGTCGTTGTCCGTCAGGTTGGGGAAGCCCTTGCTGCCGCGGGCGTCAGAGCCATGGCAGCCCGCACAGGTGTTGATGAACAACCGCTCACCAATGCCCATGGCCTGCTTGTCCTGCGCCAGTGCTTCAGGCGTCATGGCCATGAAACGCGCATAGAGCGGCGCCATTGTCAGACGCGCCTTGGCATTTTCCGCCTCCAGCTGCCCGGCTGAACTCCAGTTCAGCGTGCCCTTGTTGATGCCCAGGCCCGGGTAGAGCGCCAGATAGATCGCCGCGAACACGATGGTCAGGATGAACAGGCCCATCCACCAGCGCGGCAGCGGGTTGTTCATCTCGCGCAGGTCCTCGTCCCAGACATGCCCGGTCGAGTTGTCGTCGGCCATCACGGTGCGCTTGCTGGCCACCGCCAGAACGAAGACGCAGAACGCGAGACCACCCACCACGATCGCGATCACGTACCACGACCAGAAACTAGAAATGAAGTCACTCATGGGTGCCTCCGTTGGATGTCTTGTTGTCGTCGTCCAGGAACGGAAGCGCGGCAGCTTCGTCGAACGCGGAACGATTGCGGCTGGAATACGCCCAGGCGATGATGCCCAGGAACATGATGAAGAAGCCCACAGTCACGAAACTGCGCAGGTCATTGACGATGTCCATGGCAACTCCCGCTCACTTGGCCTGGGCCTTGCCTGCGGTGCCGAGCACCTGCAGGTAGGCAATGACGGCGTCCAGCTCGGTCTTGTCCTTGACCTCGTCGCCGGCCTTGGCGATCTCGTCGTCGGTGTAGGGCACCCCGACCTTGCGCAGCGCGCTCATGTTGGCGCCGATGCCCGCATTGGCAGGCGCCTTCTCGAGCCACGAATACGCGGGCATGTTGGACTCGGGCACCACGTCGCGCGGATTGTTCAGGTGCACGCGGTGCCACTGGTCGCTGTACTTGCCGCCCACACGGTGCAGGTCAGGACCGGTGCGCTTCGACCCCCACTGGAAGGGGTGGTCGTAGACGAACTCGCCCGCCTTGGACGTGTCGCCATAGCGCAGCGTCTCGGCGCGGAAGGGGCGGATCATCTGCGAGTGGCAGTTGTAGCAGCCCTCGCGCAGATAGACGTCCCGTCCAGCGAGCTGCAGCGCGGTGTAGGGCTTGAGGCCCTCGACGGGCTGGGTCGTCGACGTCTGGAAGAACAGGGGGACGATCTCCGTCAGGCCACCGAACAGGATGGTGACCAGGGTCAGGACGATCATCAGGAAGTTGCTGGTCTCGATCTTCTCGTGACCGGACACAGGGCGGTTAGCTTGGGCCATGGTGTGTGGTGCTCCGGTTCAGGCGTGGGCGACGACAGCCGGGATGGCAACGGATTCGACCTTGCCGGCCTGCACCGTCTTCACCACGTTCCAGGCCATGATGAACATGCCCGACAGGTACATCACGCCGCCACCGAGGCGGATGACGTAGAACGGATAGGTGGCCTTGACGCTCTCGACGAAGCTGTAGACCAGCGTGCCGTCCGGGTTCGTGGCACGCCACATCAGACCCTGCATCACGCCGGCGATCCACATCGCGGCGATGTACAGCACGATGCCGATGGTGGCGATCCAGAAGTGCAGCTCCATCGCGCGGATGCTGTACATCTGCTTGCGGCCGAACATGCGCGGGATCAGGTGGTACAGCGAGCCGATCGACACCAGACCCACCCAGCCCAGCGCGCCGGAGTGGACGTGGCCGATGGTCCAGTCGGTGTAGTGCGACAGCGCGTTCACGGTCTTGATGGACATCATCGGACCTTCGAAGGTCGACATCCCGTAGAACGACAGCGAGACGATCAGGAACTTCAGGATCGGGTCGTCACGCAGTTTGTGCCAGGCACCCGACAGGGTCATGATGCCGTTGATCATGCCGCCCCAGCTCGGTGCCAGCAGCACCAGCGAGAAGATCATGCCGACCGACTGCGTCCAGTCCGGCAACGCGGTGTAGTGCAGGTGGTGCGGACCCGCCCACATGTACGTGAAGATCAGCGCCCAGAAGTGGACGATCGACAGGCGGTACGAGTAGACCGGGCGGCCGGCCTGCTTCGGGATGTAGTAATACATCATCCCCAGGAAGCCGGCGGTCAGGAAGAAGCCCACCGCGTTGTGGCCGTACCACCACTGCACCATCGCATCCTGCACCCCGGCGTAGGCCGAGTAGGACTTCATCGGCCAGAACGACACCGGGACCGCAGCGCTGTTGACGATGTGCAGCAGGGCCACCGCCAGGATGAAGGCGCCGAAGAACCAGTTGCCCACGTAGATGTGGCTGACCTTGCGGATACCGACCGTGCCGAAGAACACGACGGCGTAGCTCACCCACACGACCGCGATCAGCAGATCGATCGGCCATTCGAGTTCGGCGTATTCCTTGCCCTGGGTCATGCCCAGCGGCAGCGTGATCGCCGCGGCCAGGATGACCAGTTGCCAGCCCCAGAAGGTGAACTGGGCCAGCGCGGGTGCGAACAGGCGGGTCTGGCAGGTGCGCTGCACCACGTGGTAGCTGGTCGCGAACAGCGCGCAGCCACCGAATGCGAAGATCACTGCATTGGTATGCAGCGGTCTCAGGCGACCGTAGCTGAGCCACGGAATGCCGTTGATCATTTCAGGGAATGCCAGCTGGGCCGCGATCACGACCCCGACCAGCATCCCCACAATGCCCCATAACACCGCGGCGAGGGCGAATTGCCGCACGACCGCATCGGTGAAGACGGGGCCAGCCGTCTTTGTGTTGATTGCCATTGGTTGCTCCTAGGAAACTCTCTCGATCCTCGGCCTGGATTCTTCGGTAGCCGGGATCGCACTGGATTGATCGGCATCAAGCTCGTCTCGGTCGGCACGCAGGATGCGCTCGCCCTCGCGCTCGATGTCGTCGAACTGGCCGCTTTTCAAGGCCCACGCGAAGACCACGATGATCAGGAAAACAAGGACCACCGACAGCGGGATCAGCAGGAACAGGATGTCCATGGTTCAGGCCTTGCCCAGAGGGGTGGTGGTGCGTCGGCGGGTGAGCCGCAAGGCATTGAGAACGACGACCAGCGAGCTGCCCGCCATGCCGATGCCCGCCAGCCACGGTGGCAACCAGCCTACCAGCGCCAGCGGCACCGAAGCCGCGTTGTAGAACAGCGCCCAGCGCAGGTTCTGTCGCACGATCGCAACAGTTCGGCGCGCCGTGTCCAGCAGCACGGGCAGATCCTCGATGCGGTCCGACAGCACGATCACGTCGGCGCGGGCCTGGGCCAGCGCCGCAGCGGTGCCCAGCGCGATCGAGACATCGGCGCGGGCCAGCACCGGCGCGTCGTTGATGCCGTCGCCGACCATCGCCACGACGCGGCCGGTGGCCTGCAAGGCCTCGACACCGGCCAGCTTGTCCTGCGGTGTGCAACGGGCGCGGGCGTCGGCGATGCCGAGGCGGCGGGCCATGGCCTCGACGCTGGCGGTCTGGTCCCCGGAAAACAGGTGCAGCGCCAGACCGGCCCGGGCCAGGCCGGCCGCACCCGCCACCGCATCGGGACGCAGCACCTCGTCGAATTCGAAGCGGCCAACCGGCTGCCAGACGCCCTCCAGTTCCAGCGCCAGCCAGACGGCAGGGCGGATCGGCAGCACCGTGGCATCGACCAGTCCGCACCAGCCAGGGCCGCCCAGTCGAACGGAGAAGACACCGCCGTCGATCTGCGCCCGGGCCTGCAGCCCTTGGCCGGGCTGCTCGCGCACAGCATCCAGCACCACGGCCGCATCGCCGGCGGGAGGACCCGCCTGTGCCAACGCCCGGGACAGCGGGTGCAGCGACTGCCGCGCCAGCACGGCAGCCAGCACCTGCACGCGCGCATCGGCCAAGCCGGATACCGGCCGCAGCACGGCGACCTGTGCCAGCGCCAGCCGGTCTTCGGTGACCGTGCCGGTCTTGTCGAAGACAACATCCTGCACGCGGGTCAGGATCTCCAGCGCATCCAGCCGCTGCACCAGGATGCCGCGCCGGGCCAGCTCGCCCGCAGACGCCAGCAAGGCCACCGGCGCCCCCAGCGACAGCGCGCACGGACAGGTCACGATCAGCACCGACACGGCAACCCAGAGCGCACGGCCCGGGTCGATGGCCATCCAGACCCCTCCGGCGGCGGCGGCCAGCACCAGCACCGCCCAGAGGAACGGCGCGGCGAGGCGGTCGGTGGCCAGGATGAATGCCGGTCGCTCGGTCAGCGCCCGCTCGACCAGCGACACGATGCGCTGGTAGCGCGTCTGCGCCCCGAGCTGCAGCACCTGCATCACCACCGGCGCGCTCAGGTTGATGCAGCCCGCCGACACCTCGTCGCCCACCGCCCGATCCACCGGCCGCGACTCGCCGGAGAGCATGGCCTCATCGACTAGCGTGCGGCCTTCGACCACACGGCCGTCGGCAGCGAACGCCTGGCCAGCATGCACCCGCACGCGGTCACCCACGACCAGCGCCGAGGACGGCACCAGCGTGCCCTGCCCCTGCGCATCCAGTCGTTCGACGGCATCCGGCAGCCGGCGCATCACGCTGTCCAGGGACTGCGCCGCGCGCTGCCGTGCCCGGGATTCGAGCACCCGGGCGCCGAACAGGAAGCTGACGAACATGGTCAGCGAATCGAAGTACACGTCCGAACCGAACGGCCCGCGGGCATCGAAGGTGGCCGCCGAACTGGCGACGAAGGTCACCCCGATGCCCAGCGCCACCGGCAGATCCATGCTGATGCGCCCTTCGCGCAGTCCGCGCCACGCACCGCTGAAAAACGGCCCGGCGGCGAACACCATGACCGGCAGCGTCAGGACCCAGCTCGCCCAGCGCAGCAGCTGCACCATGTCGGGCGTGATGTCGCCGACTGCCGCCACATAGGCGGGCGTGGCATACATCATCACCTGCATCATGCAGAACGCCGCCACGAACAGCCGCCAGATCGACTGGCGCGTCTCGCGGGTCGCCAGCGCCACGGCCTGCGCCCCCGTGTCGGGGAAGGCGCCATAGCCGGCGCGGCGCACCGCCTCGATCAGCGCCGACACCTGCGTGCGCCGCGGATCCCAGGTGACGACCGCCCGCTGGGCCGCACCGCTCACCTCGGCGGCACGCACGCCATCGACCCGGCAGAGCGCCTCCTCGATCAGGCCGGCGCAGGCTGAACAGTGCATGCCGCTCAGCAGCAGCCGAGACTGCCCCAGCTCGCCACCCGTCCCGTCGTCGATCCACTGGGTGAAGACGGTCTGCTGCTCGGGATCGTTGACGGCGGCGGCCTGGGTGGGGCTGAGCGCTGGGGCCGCAGCGGGCGAAGGAGTGGCGGAGGCAAGGGACGACATGGATGCGCTATTCTTGAAGTTCACCACCCAGCACAACATGATCCACATCAAGTTCTATCGGTTGAACCGACACATCGCACAGGTCGCGCTGGCCGGTCTGGCACTGTTGTCGTTCGGTGCCAACGCCCAGTCCGGCCCGCAGAAGCTGCCCGCCACGCAGCTCACCGCGGGCATGCACCTGATCCGCGCCGAGGTCGCCGCCACCGACAGCGAGCGCCAGATCGGTCTGATGCACCGCCCGAGCATGGCCGCCAACGACGGCATGGTCTTCGTGTTCGAGCAGCCCGGCGTGCAGTGCTTCTGGATGCGCAACACGCTGATCCCGCTGTCGGCGGCCTTCATCGACGACACCGGCACCATCGTCAACATCGAGGACATGAAGCCGCAGACCGATGACTCGCACTGCTCGAAGAAGCCAGTGCGCTTCGTGCTGGAGATGAACAAGGGCTGGTTCGACAAGCGCGGGTTCAAGGCCGGCAGCGTGATCGGCGGCGCGGTGTTCAAGCCGACGGCTGCGCGATGACCCGGTCCGCAGCGTGAACCGCAACCTCTGGCTGCTGGCTGCCGCACAGGGCCTGTTCCTCACCAACAACGTCGCCTTCATCGCGATCAACGGGCTGGTCGGCCTGGCGCTCGCGCCGCTGGGCTGGATGGCGACGCTGCCGGTGATGGGCTATGTGCTGGGCGGGGCGATGTCCACCTCGCTGGTTGCCCGCACGCAGGCCCGCTTCGGCCGCAAGACCTCGTTCCAGATGGGGGCGGCAGTGGCGCTGATGTCGTCGCTGCTGTGCGCGTGGGCGGCGGTGGGGCGGCATTTCGAACTGCTCTGCCTGGCCACGGTGGTGGCGGGCTACTTCAACGCCAACGCCCAGCTCTACCGCTTCGCCGCGGCCGAGCTGGCGGGCAGCACCGGCACGGAGAAGGCCGTCTCGATGGTCATGGCGGGTGGCCTGATCGGTGCCATCGCCGGCCCGAACCTCGCCGCGCAGACCCGCACGCTGACCGCGGTCCCCTTCGTCGGCGCCTACCTCGCGCTGGCCGGGGTGGCGCTGCTGTCGCTGCTGGTGCTGGCCGCGATCGACTTCCCGCCGCCACCGGCGAAGAAGGCGGCCACCGGTGGCCGCACGCTGTCCGAGATCGTGCGCCAGCCGGTGTTCATCGTGGCTGCGCTGTGCAGCGCGCTCGGCTATGGTGTGATGAACCTGCTGATGGCATCGACCCCGATCGCGATGGACCAGTGCGGCCTGCCCTTCTCCGACACCGCACTGGTGCTGGAGTGGCACGTCATCGGCATGTTCGCACCGGGCTTCTTCACCGGGCAACTCATCAAGCGCTTCGGGGTCCTGCAGATCATGGCCGTCGGGGTGGTGCTGAACGCACTGTGCATCGCCATCGCGCTGACCGGCGTGGACCTGCACCGCTTCCTGATCGCGCTCTTCCTGCTGGGCGTGGGCTGGAACTTCCTGTTCACGGGGGCCACGACCCTGTCGCTGCAGGCCTATGCGCCCGAAGAGAAGGACCGGGCCCAGGGCGCACTGAACTTCTGCGTCTTCGCCACGCTGGCGGTCACCTCCTTCGCCTCCGGGCTGCTGGTGACGACGCAGGGCTGGGCGCTGCTCAACGTCGGATCGCTGGTGCCGGTGGCGCTGGCGGCCGCAGCGCTCTTGTGGATGGCGCGGCGGCGGGCCTGAGCATCCTCAGCGCGTCTTCGCCGCGATCTTCAGCTTGATCTCCGCCAGCATCGCCAGCGCCATCTCCCGCCCGGCGGCGATCGAGCGCTTGCGCGCCGCGAAATCCGCGCTGGAGATGCCCGTGAGCCGGGGACGCAGCACGACGTCGGCCTCCTTCAGCTCGAAGTTGTTGATGCTGCGGCCCATGATGGAAAACGTCTGCAGCAGCATGCGCATCGCGTCGCCGGTCGCGGCACCGTCCGGCGGCGACGAGATGTCGACCGCGATGACGAACTCGGCGCCCATCTGCTTCGCATAGCGCACCGGCACCGGCGCCACCAGCCCGCCGTCCACGTACTCGCGCTCGCCGATCTTCACCGGCTGGAACACGGCCGGCACCGAGCTGGATGCCCGCACCGCCGTGCCGGTGTCCCCGCGCTGGAAGAGGATGGGCTGGCCATCGGCCAGATCGGTGGCGACGATGCCCAGCGGCATCTTCAGCTGCTCGATGTTCTTGCCGCTGGTGTTCTTGCGGATGTAGGAGGCCAGCGCCTCGCCGCGAATCGCGCCGCGCAGAGGGAAGGCCCAGTCGGTGATGGAGGACTCGTCCATGCCGTCGGCCAGCGTGGCCAACTGCGCGCCAGAGTTGCCCGCGGCGTAGAGGGCGGCGACGACGCTGCCCGCCGAGGTGCCGACGACCAGATCCGGACGGATGCCGTTCTCCTCCAGCACCTGGATCACGCCGATGTGCGCGAAGCCGCGCGCGGCACCACCGCCCAGCGCCAGACCGATGCGTGGCGCACGTGGCACCGGGCGCGGTGCGGTCATCGGTTCGGTCACGGTGGGAGCGCCGGTCTGCACCGATCCGGTCGTGCCGCAGCCCACGAGCCCCAGCACGGCGATCGTCCCAAGCATGGTCAGCAGGCGGTGGCATCCGGTTCTAATGTATGAATTCATATAAGCATCATTTGAAAATGTTGTTTGGCGGCATGACGACAGCCATTAGAGTCGCACATCCTGATTTTGCTGCACTGCAAGGTACCCCTACATGTTCGACACCCTGGGTTTCACGATCGACTGGCTGGCCATTGCCGCCGGCTTCGGCATCGGGATGATCGTGGGTCTCACGGGCGTGGGCGGCGGCTCGCTGATGACGCCGCTGCTGATCTCGGTATTCAGCCTGGAAAAGGCCGTGGCCATTGGCACCGACCTGTGGTTTGCCGGTCTGACCAAGGTCTCCGGCTCGATCGCCCACCACCGCCACGGCCACGTCGACTACCGCATCACCGGCTGGCTGCTCGCCGGCAGCATCCCGGCCTCGATCGCCACCACGACCTACATGCACATGGTCGGCATCACCAAGCGCGCCGACAGCATGCTGAGCTACGCACTCGGCATCGCGCTGGTGCTGACCGCCGTGACCATCATCTTCCGCCCCTTGTGGCACCGCATCGGCCTGTGGCTGGAGCGCTTCATCACGCCGCGGCGCCAGACGGTGCTCACGCTGGTCTGCGGCCTGGTCCTGGGCGTGCTGGTGTCGCTGAGTTCCATCGGCGCCGGAGCGCTGGGGGCCACGATGATCCTGCTGCTCTACCCCCGCCTGCCGACCACCCGGCTGGTGGGCACCGACATCGCGCACGCGGTGCCGCTGACCATCGTGGCCGGCATCGGCCACGCCACCCTCGGCAACGTCCACTGGGCGCTGCTGATCGAGCTGCTCGCTGGTTCGGTGCCCGCCATCTGGATCGGTGCGCGCCTGACCAAGATGCTGCCGGACGTGTGGACACGCCTCGCGCTGTGCGCCTCGCTGCTGCTCGCCGCCAAGAAGATCCTGCTGACCGCCTGAACGCCTGACTGACAGACTGCCCGCCATGTACCAGTACACCGATTTCGACCGCCAGTTCGTCCACGCCCGTGCGGCCCAGTTCCGCGACCAGCTCGACCGCCATTTCGCCGGTCAGCTCGACGGCGACGACTTCAAGGCCCTGCGCCTGCAGAACGGCTGGTACATCCAGCGCCACGCGCCGATGCTGCGCGTGGCCGTGCCCTACGGCGCGATCAGCAGCCGCCAGATCCGTGCGCTGGCCGAGATCGCCCGCGTCCACGACCGTGGCTACACCCACTTCACGACCCGCCAGAACGTCCAGTACAACTGGATTCCGCTGACACAGGCCGCCGACGTGATGGACAAGCTGGCTGCCGCCGACCTGCACGGCATCCAGACCAGCGGCAACTGCATCCGCAACACCACCACCGACGGGCTGGCCGGTGTCGCCGCCGACGAGATCGTCGATCCGCGGCCCTACTGCGAGATCCTGCGCCAGTGGAGCACGCTGCACCCCGAGTTCGCCTTCCTGCCGCGCAAGTTCAAGATCGCGGTGTCGGGCGCCGTGGAAGACCGCGCCGCGATCGGCTGGCATGACGTGGGTCTGCAACTGAAGAAGAACGACGCGGGCGAGATCGGTTTCCGTGTCCAGGTCGGTGGTGGCATGGGCCGCACGCCGATCATCGGCTCGGTCATCAGCGACTTCGTGCCGTGGCAGCAGATTCTCGTCTACATCGAAGCCATCATCCGGGTCTACAACCGCTACGGCCGCCGTGACAACGCCTACAAGGCGCGCATCAAGATCCTCGTCAAGGCGGAAGGCCAGAAATTCTTCGACGCCGTGAACGCCGAGTTCGCCAACATCCTCACGCGCGATCTCGACGGAGCTGCCCACGTCATCACGCAGGCCGAATTCGACCGCGTGGCCGCCTGCTTCACCCGGCCGGCCGACGTGACGCCGCGGCCGGAAGTCGGCCTGCCCGCCGACCTGCCGGTGGCCTACCAGCGCTGGATCCAGCGCAACGTGCACGCGCACCAGGTGCCCGGCTGGCGTGCGGTGACGCTGTCGGTCAAGCGCGCCGGACAGGCGCCGGGCGACGTGACCGACGTGCAGATGGACCAGGCCGCCGACCTCGCCGACCGCTACAGCCACGGCGAGCTGCGCGTGACGCACGACCAGAACCTGCTGCTGCCCTGGGTCAAGGCGAGCGACCTGCCCGCGCTCTACGCCGAAGCCAAGGCCGCCGGCTACGCCACGCCCAACATCGGCCTGGTCACCGACATGATCGCCTGCCCCGGCGGCGACTTCTGCGATCTGGCCAACGCCCGCTCCATCCCGGTGGCGGCCGAGCTGACCGAGCGCTTCGCCGATCTGGACGACGTGTTCGACCTGGGCGAGATCGACCTGCACATCAGCGGCTGCATCAACTCCTGCGGCCACCACCACAGCGGCCACATCGGCATCCTCGGCGTGGACAAGGACGGCAGCGAGTGGTACCAGGTCACCCTCGGTGGCTCGGATGGCTCGGCGCACGCGCCGCTGGCCGTGCCCGGCAAGGTGATCGGCCCGTCGTTCGCGGCCAGCGAGATCACCGACGCGGTGGAAGCCATCCTGGAGACCTACCGCAGCCTGCGCGAAACCGGCGAGAAGTTCATCGACACGCTGCACCGCCTGGGTCTGGAGCCGTTCAAGGCCGCCGCCAACGCCCAGCGCATCGCCACCGCCCGCGACCACACCCCCGCCTGAGCCGGCATCTGACGGAGCACCCCATGAAGTTCATCGACCCCTCTCACGACTCCTGGCACACCGTCGGCGGTGAAGACGGCCCGTCGCCGCACCCGGTCGCCCGCGGCCACCAGCTGCTGACGCTGGCACAGTGGCACGCCGTGCGCGACACGTGGCCCGCCGGCCTGCCCACGGGCGTGATCGTGCCCAACACCGTGGACATCGAGACGCTGGAAGCCGATCTGCCGCGCCTGTCGCTGGTCGTTCTGCACTTCCCCAAGTGGGTCGATGGCCGGGCCTACACGCAGGCACGGCTGCTGCGCGCGCGCTACCGCTTCGCGGGCGAGATCCGCGCCACCGGCGACGTGCTGGTGGACATGATGCTGCTGATGCAGCGCACCGGCTTCGACGCGGTGGTACTGCGGCGAGACCAGTCGCTGGAAGCCGCCGATCGCGCGCTGATGTTCTTCCCCGGGCACTACCAGGGCGACGTGAAAGAGCACCGCCCCGTCTTCGCCCGCCCGGCCACCGCGCCCGGCACGCAGGAATACCTGAACGCAGGAGCCGCGATATGAATGCGATCGCTCTCTACGGCCGCAAGACCGCCGGCTTCGACGAGCGCCTGGCCGCGACGGTCCGGATCCTGACAGACACCGCCGCCGCGCATCCCGGCACGGTCCTGCAGTCCACCAGCCTCGGCGCCGAGGACATGGTCGTCACCGACCTGATCGCCAAGCTCGGACTGCCGATCACGCTGGCGACGCTGGAGACCGGCGCGCTGCATCCCGAGACGGTCGCGCTGATCCCGCGCATCACCGAGCGCTACGGCCTGGCGGTCGAGGTCTACCGGCCGGTCGAGGAGTCGGTGGTCCAGTTCGTGCGCACGAACGGCGAGAAGGCGATGTACGAGAGCCTCGCGCTGCGCAAGGCGTGCTGCGGCATCCGCAAGATGGAGCCGCTCGGCCGGATGCTCGCCGGACGCACCGCCTGGGTGACCGGCCTGCGCCGCGAACAGTCGAACGCCCGCGGCGAAGCGCAGGCCGTGGAGACCGACGACCAGGGTCGTGCGAAAATCAGCCCTCTGGTGGACTGGAGCTGGAACGACGTGTGGCACTACATCGCGACCAACGATGTGCCGTACAACCCGCTGCACGACCAGTTCATGCCCAGCATCGGCTGCGCACCCTGCACCCGTGCCATCGCGGTGGGCGAGGATTTCCGTGCCGGCCGCTGGTGGTGGGAAGACGAGAAGGCCAAGGAATGCGGCCTGCA
>NZ_JBFPGY010000054.1:0-12797 GCF_041083715.1 Sphaerotilus sp. | reverse complement strand
GCTGGCTGCCAGGCGCGGCCTACCGCTGATGGATGCCGCTGCCCAGATTCCGGGTGGGCGGCGCCACTTCGCGGACTTCGTCCACTTCACCGACGAGGGGGCACGCCAGATGAGTGATC
The DNA here is from genome assembly GCF_041083715.1 of Sphaerotilus sp. Lineage (GTDB taxonomy): Bacteria > Pseudomonadota > Gammaproteobacteria > Burkholderiales > Burkholderiaceae_C > Sphaerotilus. The sequence goes on along the minus strand of NZ_JBFPGY010000054.1, from coordinate 12,678 downwards.
TGGCGGCAGCAGTGATCCTGCAGCGTGGCGATGGGCCGGACCTGCCGCTGTCGGATCGGCAACTGCGCTCCGACAAAGGATGGTGAGGCGGTGTTTCTACAATCGGGGCTGTGAACACCCCCATCCTCAACATCTCCACCTACAAGTTCGTCACGCTGGCCGACCCCGAGGCCTTGCGCGCCCAGTTGCAGGGCAACGCCGCGGCGAACCACCTCAAAGGCACGATCCTGCTGGCGTCGGAGGGGCTCAACCTCTTCCTGGCCGGCCCGGCCGATGGCGTGCGCGCGTTCGTCGACTACCTGCGTGCCGATCCGCGCTTCGCCGACCTGGCACCCAAGGAAAGCTGGAGTGCGGCCACGCCCTTCCTGCGCCTGAAGGTCAAGGTCAAGCGCGAGATCATCCGCATGAACCACCCCAGCATCCGCCCCGAGGCGCGTCGTGCGCCGAGTGTCGCGCCCGCGGTGCTGGCGCGCTGGCTGGCGCAGGGCCATGACGACGACGGTCGCCCGGTCGTCACACTGGACACGCGCAACGCATTCGAAGTCGACCACGGCACCTTCGTCGGTGCGATCGATTGGCGCATCGGCAAGTTCAGCGAATTTCCGCAGGCCGTGCTGGACCACCGCGACGATCTGGCCGGCAAGACCATCGTGAGTTTCTGCACCGGCGGCATCCGCTGCGAGAAGGCCGCCATCTACCTGCAGGACATCGGACTGGACCACGTCTACCAGCTCGAAGGCGGCATCCTGAAGTACTTCGAGGAAACCGATGGCGCCCCAGGCTGGCAGGGCGGCTGCTTTGTCTTCGACGAGCGCGAGGCGCTCGGCGCGCAGCTCACGCCGGTTCGTTGACCGGCTCGTTCAGCAGCGCCACCACATCGGAGTGGAACTCCCGCCGATAGAGCACGCCGATCACCCCCACCGTGCCGACCATGAAGGCCAGCGGCGACAGGAACCACAGCACCGCCGCGAAGCTCAGGTACACCGCGCGCAGCCCGTCGTTGAAGGTCTCGGCCGCCAGGGCCAGCACCCGGCCGGCGCGGTCGGCGTAGCGGCGGCGGAAGTCGGGGTCGGTGGTGCTGTCGAAGTCCTTCGATGACGGCGCCGCACCGATCAGCAGCGCGCCGAAGCTGTACTGCCGCATCGACCAGGTGAAGCGGAAAAAGGCATGCACGAAGATGCCCGTCAGCACCAGCAGCTTCAGGTCGAGCACCAGGGTCGAGGTGGGCGTCGCAAAGGGCAGGTCGTGCACCATCTCGGCCGTCTTCTCGGCTGCGCCGATCGCAGCCATCAGGCCACCGATGATGAAGATGGTGGTGGACGCGAAGAAGCTCGGGCTCGATGCCATGCTCTGCGACACCGCCGCATCGACGATGCGGTTGTCGCGGAAGGTGGCCTCCAGCATCCACTCGCCGCGGATGCGGTTGGTGCTCGCCAGCACCGACGGGCGGCGCTGGGCGCGTGCCTTCGAGAACCGGACATAGCCGATCCACCCCGCAAAGAAGGTGCCGAGCGCCAGCCAGTCGGCCAGCGGCAGCACCCGGATCAGTCGCAGCAGGAAGTCCATGGGCGCGACTGTAGCGTGCCCGAGGTGTCTGCCGGATCAGGATTCAAGGTCGAAGACCAGCACTTCCGCGTCGTCGCCCTGGCCGATCACCAGACCCGCCTCCTGCGCGAGCAGCAGTGCATCGCCCGCCGCCAGCGCGTGGCCGTTGACCGTGAGCCGACCGCGGGCGAGGTGGACATAGGCCTTGCGTGCCGGGTCGAGTGCCAGCGTCGCCGATGCATCGCCGGTGAAGCGGCCGGCCCACAGGCGGGCGTTGGCGTTGATCTGCATCGTTGCCTGTGCAGCGTCGGCGGCGCCGACCGGCGCCGCCACCAGATGCAGGCGACCGCGCTTGTCGGCTTCGGCGATGACCTGCTGGTCGTAGCTCGGCGGCAGGTCACGCGCCGACGGCAGCAGCCAGATCTGCAGCAGGTGGGTCTGTCCGCCGCTGTGGTTGAACTCGCTGTGGCGCACGCCAGTGCCGGCGCTCATGCGCTGGACCTCGCCGGTGCGGATGGTCGCGCCGTTGCCCATGCTGTCCTGGTGCTCCAGTTCGCCGGCGAGCAGGTAGGTGACGATCTCCATGTCGCGGTGGCCGTGCATGCCGAAGCCGGTGTGCGCGGCGATGCGGTCGTCGTTGATCACGCGCAGGTTGCCCCAGCCCATGTGGGCGGGGTCGAAGTAGTCGGCAAACGAGAAACTGTGGAAGCTGTCGAGCCAGCCATGCTGGGCGTGGCCGCGTTCGATGGACTTGCGCAGGGTGATCATGGTGGGGCCTTTCGTCTGGGTGTCCATGATGCGCGTCGGGGGCTTGTCCGGAACAGAGCCACTGTGATGGCATCATTCAAAAGACTTGAATCCGAGCGCCTGCGCGCCTTGCCGCCGATGACCGACCGCCGCCACGCCCTGACCCCCGAAGCACTGGAGATGATGGACACCATCGCCCGCACCGGCAGCTTCGCCGCTGCGGCACGCGAGCTGGGCAAGGTGCCTTCGGCGCTGACCTACAGCGTGCGGCAGCTGGAGGAGGCGCTGGACGTGCTGCTGTTCGACCGCAGCTCGCGCCAGGCGCAGTTGACGGCCGCCGGTGCCGAATTGCTGCACGAGGGCCGCCGCTTGCTCGCGCAGATGGACGCCGTGGCCAACCGCGTGCAGCGTGTGGCCACCGGCTGGGAAACGACGCTGGCGATCGCGGTGGACAACCTCGTGGCGCCGCGGGCGATCTTCGACCTGATCGAAGCCTTCTACGCGCTGCGCTGCACCGAGTCGCCCGACGCCGGACCGCTCCCCACACGGCTGCGTCTGCGCAACGAGGTGATGGCTGGCACGCTGGAGGCGCTGACCTCCGGGCAGGTCGATCTGGCCATCGGCCTCGCCGGCGCGAACAGCCTGCCCCAGGGCATGCAGAGTGCCGCGCTCGGCACACTGGACATGCTGCTGGCCGTCGCGCCGCACCACCCGCTGGCGGCGTTGCCCGAGCCGCTGTCGATGCGCACCGTCGCGCAGCACCGCATCGTCGCGCTGGCCGACACCGCACAGCGCCTGGACCGCCGCACCTACGGCATCCAGCCCGGACAGGACGTGCTGACCGTGCCCTCGCTGGTGGCCAAGCTGGAAGCACAGATCCGCGGCCTGGGCTGCGGCCGGCTGCCCGAGCCGCTGCTGCGCGCGCATGTCGCGGCGGGACGGCTGGTCGTCAAGCACACCGAAGACCCGGTGTCCCGGGTCGAGCTGCACTACGCCTGGCGCGGCGGTCCCGGCATGGGCCGCGCACTGTCCTGGTGGCTGCAGCAACTGGAAAGCCCCGTCACCCGCCAGGCGCTGCTGGAGCAGCACGCCGGCCTGATCCTGTGAGCGCCGGGCCTGGCGCGGGCGGCTACGTTGGCCGCTTCGCCCCATCGCCGACCGGGCCGCTGCACGCCGGCTCGATGGCCGCTGCGCTGGCCTCGTGGCTCGACGCGCGGGCCCATGGCGGGCGCTGGCTGGTGCGCATCGAGGACGTGGACACGCCGCGCTGCGTGCCCGGCGCGGACACCGAGATCCTGCGCCAGCTCGCTGCCTGCGGGTTGCATCCGGACGAACCGCCGGTCTGGCAGTCGCGCCGCGGCGATCTCTATGCCCGCGCGCTGGATACGCTGCACGCGGCCGGCCTCGCGTACGGCTGCCGCTGCACGCGGCGCGAGATCGCGCTGGCGCTGGCCGCCGCAGGCCACGACCGCACCCGCCACGGCGAGCTGGTCTACCCTGGCACCTGCCGCCCCGGTGGGGTGGTGCGGTCGGGGCCATGGGCTGGTGCACGCGCAGTGCGGTTGCTGACCGTGCAGCCCGGCGGTGCCGACGTCTGCATCGACTGGGCCGACGGGCGACTCGGTCCGCAGCACCAGAACGTCACCAGGGAGGTCGGTGACTTCGTGCTGCGCCGCGCAGACGGGCTGTGGGCCTACCAGCTCGCGGTCGTGGTCGATGACGCGGCGCAGGGCATCACCCACGTCGTGCGCGGTGAGGATCTGGCCGACAACACGCCCCGACAGGTCTGGCTGCAGCGCTGCCTGGGCCTGCCGACACCGCGTCATCACCACACGCCGCTGGTGCTGGATGGGCACGGCGAGAAGCTCTCCAAGCAGACCGGTGCCACAGCCATCGACACAGATCGGCCATTGGTGGTGCTGCAGGCAGCAGCGCAGGCGCTGGACTTGGTGGTACCTTGGCGCGTTGAGATAAATCAATTCCTGTCCGAAGCGGTGTCACGCTGGACCGTTCGGTGTCAAGTGTGACAACGGGTGGGCGGACGCCCAAACTGGTGGCATGATCGCGCCCGTTTCCGTTGTTCCTACCCTCGCAAAGGTTTCCACATGATTTCAACCCCCTCGGGTCTGCAGTACGAAGACACGGTCGTCGGCACTGGTGACACCGCCGCCGCAGGCCGCCAGGTCAGCGTCCACTACACCGGCTGGTTGCACGATGCCGCCGCGCCGGATGGCCGTGGTCGCAAGTTCGACTCCAGCAAGGACCGCGGTCAGCCGTTCCGCTTTGCGCTCGGCGCGGGCATGGTCATTGGCGGCTGGGATGAAGGCGTGCAAGGCATGCAGGTCGGCGGGACCCGTGTGCTGCTGATTCCGCCGAACCTGGGCTATGGCGCGCGTGGCGCGGGTGGCGTGATTCCGCCGAATGCGACGCTGGTGTTCGAGGTGGATTTCCTCGGGTATTGATGGTGTAAAAGCAAAAACGCCCGCTTGTGGCGGGCGTTTTGCTTTTTTGGCGGAAGGGGAGGGATTCGAACCCTCGGTACGTTTCCGTACGCTTGATTTCGAGTCAAGTACAATCGACCACTCTGCCACCCTTCCTGTAAGGGGCTGCCTGGGTCAATTCAGGCAAGACCGCAAGTATAGCGAACTTTCTGCAAGTTCAGCAAGCGGGCAGCAGCAACTCGACGCCACCCATGTACGGCCGCAACGCAGCCGGCACCGTGATGCTGCCGTCGGCGTTCTGGTAGTTCTCCAGCACGGCCACCAGCGTGCGCCCCACCGCCAGCCCCGAGCCATTCAGCGTGTGGACGAACTCGTTCTTGCCCTGTGCGTTCTTGAAGCGCGTCTGCATGCGCCGCGCCTGGAAGGCCTCGCAGTTCGAGCACGAGCTGATCTCGCGGAACGTGCCCTGCGCCGGTACCCAGACTTCGAGGTCGAACGTCTTGGCCGCACCGAACCCCATGTCGCCGGTCGACAGCAGCAGCACGCGGTAGGGCAGCCCCAGCTTCTGCAGGATCGCCTCGGCGTGGCCAACCATCTCCGCAAGGGCACCTGCGCTGTGCTCGGGGTGGACGATCTGCACCATCTCGACCTTGTCGAACTGGTGCTGGCGGATCAGGCCGCGCGTGTCGCGCCCGGCCGAGCCGGCTTCCGAGCGGAAACACGGGCTGTGTGCGGTGAGCTTGATCGGGAGCTGGTCGATCGCCAGCACCGTCTCGGCCACCGCATTGGTCAGCGTGACCTCCGAGGTCGGGATCAGGTACCACTTGCTGCCCGCGGCATCGCCGTCACCCGAAGTGACGTGGAACAGGTCCTGCTCGAACTTGGGCAGCTGGCCGGTGCCCTGCAGCGCCTTGGCCTGCACGAGGTAGGGCGTGTAGCACTCGGTGTAGCCGTGCTCGGTCGTCTGCACGTCGAGCATGAACTGGGCGAGCGCGCGGTGCAGCCGGGCGGCAGCACCTTGCATGAAGGTGAAGCGCGAGCCCGAGAGCTTGGCGCCCGTCTCGAAATCCAGCCCCAGCGCTGCGCCCAGATCGACGTGGTCCTTCACCGGGAAGTCGAACGTGCGCGGCGTGCCCCAGCGGCGGACCTCGACGTTGGCGTGTTCGTCCGCACCGACCGGCACGTCGGCGGCGGGCAGGTTCGGCACGTGCAGCAGCATCGCGTCCAGTGCGGCCTGGATCTGCGTCAGCCGGTCGGCGCCGGCCTTCATCTCGTCGCCGATGCCGCCGACCTCGGCCATCACGGGCGCAGTGTCCTGGCCCTTGGACTTGAGCGCGCCGATCTGCTTGCTGAGCTGGTTGCGGCGCGACTGCAGCTCTTCGGTGTGGATCTGCAGGGTCTTGCGTTCGGCTTCCAGCGCGCGGAAGGCGTCGGCGTCGAGGAAGGCTTGCGGGTTCTTGCGCGTGGCCAGGCGGGCGAGGACGCCGTCCAGATCGCGGCGCAGCAGGGTGATGTCCAGCATGGAAGTCTCGTGTTGCAGTGTTCAGTGGGGGCGCGGCGCGGCGGTCACGCCGGCTTCGGCCATCGCCTTGTCGCCCAGGCCCTTGGGCAGCGGGAATTCGATGTGCTCCTCGACGCCGGGCATCTTGCGCACGCTCAGTGCGCCAAGCTCCTTCAGCCGCGCGATGACCGCATCGACCAGCAGCTCGGGCGCGGAGGCGCCCGCGGTCAGGCCCACGCGCGGGCGGCCCTCGAACCACGCGGCCTGGATCTCGTCGGCGCTGTCCACCATGTAGGACGCCGTGCTCAGGCGCTCGGCGACCTCGCGCAGGCGGTTGCTGTTGGAGCTGGTCGGGCTGCCGACGACGATGACGATGTCCACCTCGCCGGACAGCACCTTGACGGCGTCCTGGCGGTTCTGGGTGGCATAGCAGATGTCCTGCTTCTTCGGCTCGCGCACCTGCGGGAAGCGCTGCTTGACGGCGCGCAGGATCTCGGCGGCGTCGTCCACGCTCAGCGTCGTCTGCGTGACGACGGCGATGCGGCTTTCGTCGGGCACCTGCACGCCGGCGACATCGGCCACGTCCTCGACGAGGTGGATGCCCTCGGTGAGCTGGCCCATCGTGCCTTCGACTTCCGGGTGGCCCTTGTGGCCGATCATGATGAAGTCGTAGCCCTCGCGGCGCAGCTTGGCGACCTCGACATGGACCTTGGTGACTAGCGGACAGGTCGCGTCGAACACCTCGAAGCCGCGCTCGCGGGCCTCGGCGCGCACGGCCTGGCTGACGCCGTGGGCGCTGAACACCAGCGTCGCGCCGGGCGGCACGTCGGAGAGCTCCTCGATGAAGATGGCGCCCTTGGCCTTCAGGTCGTTGACGACGTAGGTGTTGTGGACGATCTCGTGGCGCACGTAGATGGGGGCACCAAATCTCGCCAGCGCACGCTCGACGATCTCGATGGCGCGGTCCACGCCGGCGCAGAAGCCGCGCGGCTGCGCGAGCACGACTTCCTCGACATGGCCTTGCAGGGATTCCTGGCGGATCGCGCTCATCACAGCACTCCGATCAGTTGCACTTCGAAGGTCAACGGCTGGCCTGCCAGCGGGTGGTTGAAGTCGAACACGGCCCAGTCCTCGGACGCCGGGCCGAGTTCGCGCAGCACGCCGGCGAAGGAGCCGCGGCCGTCCGGCGTCGGGAACTGCACCACGTCGCCGACGCTGTACTGCTCGTGTGGGTCGCCCATCTCGCGCAGGACGGCGAGCTTGAGCTTCTGCACCATGTCCGGGCTGCGCGGGCCGAAGGCTTCGCCGGGCGCCAGCGCGATGGTCGTGCGTGTGCCTTCTTCCAGACCGAGCAGGCGGGACTCGATGGCCGGCGCGAGTTCACCCGCGCCGAGCGAGAGCGTCGCGGGCTTGTCGTTGAAGGTGTTGACGATGTCGCCGCCGTCGGGGCCGGCGAGGCGGTAATGCAGGGTCAGGAATGAACCCGGTTGGACCTGAGGCACGGCGGTGATCCTGTTGGGGGAGTGGAGGGTGGAAATGGGGGATACGGGGGCAGGGAGCGGTCAGTTCTGGGTAGACTGGCCCCGATTTTAGGTGCCGCCGATGAAAGACCTTCCTGCTGCGATGCGTCCCCGCGAAAAGCTGCTCGCCCAAGGCCCGTCCGCGCTGGCCGACGCCGAGCTGCTGGCGCTGCTGCTGCGCACCGGCATCCAGGGCACCGGCGTGCTGCAGATGGCTGCGCAGGTGCTGGCAAGGTTCGGGGGGCTCGGGGGTCTGCTGCGGGCCGAGGGCGATGCGCTGAAGGCTGTGAAGGGGCTCGGGCCGGCCAAGCGCGCCGAGCTGCAGGCGGTGCTGGAGCTGGCGCGGCGGGCACTGTCGATGGAGCTGGCGCAGCGGCCGGTGTTCGATTCGCCCCAGTCGGTGCGCGACTACCTGAAGCTGCAGCTCGGCGAGCTGGGGTACGAGGTGTTCGCCGTGCTCTTCCTCGATGCGCAGCACCGGCTGATCGCCTACGAGCCGATGTTCCGCGGCACGCTGACGCAGACCAGCGTCTATCCGCGGGAAGTCCTCAAGCGCGCGCTGGCGCTGAACGCGGCCGCCGTGATCCTGGCGCACAACCATCCTTCCGGCGTTGCCGAGCCGTCGCGCGCCGACGAGTTCTTGACGCAGAGCCTGAAGTCGGCGCTGGCGATGGTCGATGTGCGCGTGCTCGACCACATGGTCGTCGGGCGCGGGCCGGTGGTGTCGTTCGCGGAGCGGGGGCTGCTGTGAAGGCGCATTCGCTGTCGGCGCTGGCTGCCATCCACCGTGCGCTGCGCGAACAGCGCCAGCAGGCCGAGGAAGCGGCTGCTCGCTGCGCCGCCGTGGAAGCGGCCCGGCGGCGCGAGCACGAGCTGTTCGCCCGCACGGTCGGTGCCGTCACGCCGCTGCGGTCCTCGAATCTGGCCGACATCGCCCGCCCGCGCCCGCAGCCCCTGCCGTTCCAGCGGGCGCTCGACGAGGCCGAGGTGCTGCGCGTGTCGCTGTCGGACGACTTCGACGCGGCTTCGCTGATGGAAACCGACGACCAGCTGTCCTACCGCCAGTCCGGCATCGGCGACGATGTGCTCAAGCACCTGCGTCTGGGTCGCTGGTCGCTGCAGGGCCAGATCGACCTGCACGGCCTGAACCGCGATGCGGCGCGCGAGGCGCTGGCGCTGTTCCTGAACGACGCGGGCAAGCGTGGCTGGCGCTGCGTGCGCATCGTGCATGGCAAGGGGCTGGGCTCGCCCGGGCGGCAGCCGGTGCTCAAGGGCAAGGTGCGCGGCTGGCTGGTGCAGCGCCAGGAGGTGCTGGCGTTCACGCAGGCGCGCGGGCCGGACGGTGGGGCGGGGGCGCTGATCGTGCTGCTGGCGTCGGCGCGGCGGCCGGACGGGCGGCTGCGCTGACGGCGGAGCCGGTCAGCGGTTGCGCATCCAGTCGGCGGTGCCGAAGAAGCTCTCGGTCAGTCGTTCGACCAGCACCGGGTCGAGTGCCAACTCGGTCATCGCCTGGTGCATGCAGGCGACCCACTGGTCCCGCTCCTGCACCCCGATCGAGAACGGCATGTGGCGCATGCGCAGCCGCGGGTGGCCGAAGCGCTCGATGTAGTGGTTCGGGCCGCCCAGCCAGCCGCTGAGGAACCAGTAGAGCTTGTCGCGGGCGTCGTCGAGCGTGGTGCCATGGGCGGCGCGCAGTGCACGGTAGCCGGGTTCCAGGTCCATCAGGTCGTAGAAGCGGTTGACGAGTTCGCGCACGCGGGCGTCGCCGCCGACCCAGGCATAGGGCGTCACGGGCTGGTCGGAGGTCTCGGGGTTCATGGTCCGGACTGTAGCCCAGCCGCCGAAGTCGCCGTGATCAGCCGGCCGGCGATCGCGCGGATGTCGCGGGCCGCGTCCGAACCCGGATAGGCGAGCATCAGCAATTGGCGCTTCTGCACGGACTGGCGCACGGATGAATCCAGCGCGATGTCGCCCAGCGGCTGCAGCTCGATCGACGCGCCGTCCGGCAACTGCACGAAGCGGTGGACCACCGCCTGCAACTGCGTGGCGACGTGGCGGCCCTCGCCCGTGCGCTGGGTCTGGTTGACCACCAGCATGGTCGAGGTGCGGGACTGCTGCATCGCAAGCACCTTGATCGTGGCGTAAGCGTCGGCCAGCGCGGTGGGCTCGGGCGTGGCGATGACCAGCACTTCATCGGCGAGCGAGACGGCGTAGAGCACGATGTCCGAGATGCCGGCACCGGTGTCGATCAGCACCCGGTCGTAGCGGGGGCGCACGGTGTCGAGCAGCAACGCAAGTTGCTCGCGCACCTGGGCCGTGAGCCGCGAGTATTCGATCAGACCAGAGCCGGCCAGCATCACCTGGAAACCGCCGGGGGCATCGATCACGGCCTGGTCGAGCGGGGCCTTGCCGGTGAAGACGTCATGCAGCGTGGTGCGCGGGTGCAGGTTGAGCACCACGTCGAGGTTGGCCAGGCCGAGGTCGGCGTCGATGACGAGCACCTTCTCGCCGAGGCGGGCCAGTGCCGCTGCCAGATTGGCACTGAGCATGGTCTTGCCGACACCACCCTTGCCGCTGGTGATGGCCAGGATGTGGGCGTTGCTCATGGGGTGGCATCCATCGACGAATCCATCGCCGAGTCCATGGCGTCCGGCACGAAGGCCGACACGGCGCTGAAGAGCATGTCCCGCTCCTCGTTGCTCACCTCGGAGCGTGGCTGCGACTCCAGGCGGATGCAGTTGCGGCCGGCGGCCTTGGCCCGGTAGAGCTGCTGGTCGGCCCGCTCCATCCACAGATGCGACGACGAGCGCACCCACTGCGGCGCGAATGCACCGCCGACACTCACCGAGACCGTGATGTGCTGGTCCGGTGCGGCAACGACGACCGTGGATTCGATGGCCTGCCGCACCCGGTCGGCCACCGTCTGTCCGAAGCTGGCAGGGCAGTTGGGCAGTACGGCGCCGAATTCCTCGCCGCCCAGCCGCGCGACCGTGTCCATCGGGCGCACGCAATCCTGCAGCGCCTTCCCGATGTGGCGGATCACGACATCGCCCGCGGCGTGTCCATAGGTGTCGTTGACGCGCTTGAAGTGGTCGATGTCGAGCAGCAGCAGCAGCGCGGACTCGCCGGTGCGTGCCACGCGGTCGATCTCGCTGTCCAGGCTGGCCTCGAACTGGCGTCGGTTGAACAGCCCCGTCAGCGGGTCGCGGCTGGACAGTGTGCACAGGCCGTCGATCAGCGCCTGCATCCAGGCGGGCGAGCCAGGATCCAGCCTCGCCATCCAGTCGTGCTGGCCCGCGCGTTCCAGCAACTGCAGCGCCAGTCCGACCTGCAGCGTGTGTCCACCGACCGTGATCACGGTCGTGTCTCGCACGAGAGGGGACGGCTGGCGCATGGGTAGTGCGGGTATTCCGGAAGAAAGAATGAAAAAGACATTCGAAAGGGACGCATTTGCAGTCTACGGCATGACCCCCGCGACTTGAGGGGAAGATGGCTGGTGTTTGGCGGGCTTCTCCGCGTGCGGGTGTGGGCGTGTGACCAGCACAGTGATCTGAATTGCACAGCGAGCTGTCCTTGTCCCAATTGCCCACTCTTCCGGCTGCCGAAACCGTCCGTGCCGAACCCGCCCTGGCCAGGGTTGTGCCTGGGCGCATCGAGCGGCTGCGCGCGTTGCCGCGGGTCGATGGGCAGGCGAACTTTTTCTACCGCGAGGTGGTCTTCAACGCCGACGCCGTCCGCATCATGCCGGGCGAGTTTTTCGTGCATGGCGAGGACATCGTCATCACCACCACGCTGGGGTCGTGCATCGCCGCCTGTCTGTGGGACCGGCAGGCGCAGATCGGTGGCATGAACCACTTCATGCTGCCCGGTGGATCTGGCTCGGCGCCCGATGCGGGCCGCTACGGCATCGAGGCCATGGAACGCCTCATCAACGCGCTGCTGCGGCAGGGGGCGACCCGCCGCACGATGGAGGCCAAGCTGTTCGGCGGAGCCGCGATGATCCCGGGGCCCGGCTCGCTGAATGTCGGCGAGCGCAACACCCGGTTCGCGCTCGACTACCTGCGCGACCACGAGATCACGCTGATCTCGAAGGACGTGCTCGGCAGCAGTCCGCGCAAGGTCTGCTTCTTTCCACGCACCGGGCGTGTGATGGTGCGCCGATTGCCCCCCACCCAGCACAACCTGGTGCTGGCGCTGGAGCGCGAGGTCCGGCGCAAGGTCGGTGGCGGCGCCATGACCACCTTGTTCGCCGAGCTGCCGTGAGGTCCCCCGCCTGTTCGTTCTGGGCCACCGTGGCGAGCACGCCCATCCGTGTGCTCGTGGTCGACGATTCCGCGGCAGCCCGGGCCATGATCTGCGCCGTGCTGGCGCGCCACACCGACCTGGTCTGCGTCGGAGAGGCCGCTGACGCGCTGCAGGCCCGCGAGATGATCCGCGGGCTTGATCCGGATGTGGTCACGCTCGACATGGTCATGCCGGGCATGGATGGCCTGGACTTCCTGGAGCGGCTCATGCGGCTGCGGCCGACCCCGGTGGTGATGATCGCGTCGGCCACTCGCCAGCACCAGACGACCGTGCTGCGCGCCACGGCGCTCGGTGCGGTGGCCTTCATCGAAAAGCCGCTGCCCGGTGCACAGGGCACCCTCGACGCCTTCGAGGGGGCCGTGGTCGCCCGCCTGCGTGAAGCAGCGCGGCCTCGCCTGTCGATTCGCCGTGGCGCCTGCACGAGCGAGACGGCGGCGGGGCCTGCGTCGACCGCTGGTCGTCTCATCGCCATCGGCGCTTCGACGGGCGGCACCGAAGCGACACCGCGTCTGCTCGCCCGCCTGTCACCGGCGGTGCCGCCGGTGCTGATCGTGCAGCACATGCCGGCCGGCTTCTCGGCCCGCTACGCGATCCGCCTGAACGGACTCGGCCCGTTGGC
>NZ_JBFPGY010000053.1:0-3929 GCF_041083715.1 Sphaerotilus sp. | reverse complement strand
GACACATGGTTTATCGTTCGAAATGAACCACGAATGAAGTCAATAGACCGAAGAAACATGCGAATAGATGGCACTTCATCTCTACGCGAGACAACGCGTGAATAATGCATCAAAGCGCTGCAGCCCTGACATTGCTTGCAACACATGGGAAGAATTTGTATGGAAAAGAAACACGATCTCCCGGCAGACCACCCCTCCCTGAACGCGTTCGTGGCAGGTGCCCGCCAGTTCCGCCAGCAACGCCAGCCGAACCACTCACGCTGGCTGGAGCGGCTGCACCTGCGTCTGGACCAGGTGATGGCGGCGGTGCTGCTGGTGCTGTTCAGCCCCGTGTTCCTGGTCGTGGCGCTGCTGATCTGGCGCAAGGACGGCGCGCCCATCCTGTTCGGCCACTATCGGATCGGCCAGCACGGAAAGCTGTTCCGCTGCCTGAAATTCCGCAGCATGTACCTCGATTCAGATGCCATGTTGCGCGATCTTCTCGAAAAGGATGCCAACGCACGCGCCGAGTGGGCGCGCGACCACAAGCTGCTCAACGACCCGCGCATCACGCCGATCGGCGACTTCCTGCGCCGCACCAGCCTGGACGAGCTGCCGCAGCTCTTCAACGTGCTGCGTGGCGAGATGAGCCTGGTCGGCCCGCGGCCGATCACGCTGGCGGAGCTGCCGCGCTACGGCCAGGTGCGCTGGCACTACCTGAGCGTGCGGCCAGGCATGACCGGGCTGTGGCAGGTCAGCGGCCGCAATGACACGACGTACGAAGAAAGAGTTGAACTTGACCGCGTTTTTGTCGAAAAGCACAGCTTGCGCATGCGCCTGAGCATCCTGGTCCACACCTTGCGGGTGGTGTTGCTGGGCAGCGGCGCACGCTGAACCCTGCAACCCGGAAAGTGACCCCGCCCATGACCAGCCGCGTGCTCCACCTCGTCAGTCGATTGCAGCCCGGTGGCAGGGGACAGACGCTGTGGCCCACCGTGCTGGCGCTCGCCGATGCCGGCGTGCCGCAGAGCCTCGTGCTGATGGACCACCGCGATGCGGCGCAGGCACGGCTGATGCTTCCGGCCGGTGTGCGCCTGGGTGACGGCAGCGCGGGCAGCGCGGGCCGCGCGGGCCTGCCCGCCGTGCGGCAAGCCGCCACCACGCTGCGCAGCGAACTCGCGGACGGCCCGACGCTGGCCGTGCACGTGCATGGCCTGACCGCCGGACTGCTCGGACGCCACGTGCTGCGCGGCTCGTCGGTGCAGGCACCGATGTTCTTCCACCTCGACAGCGACACGCTGGCAGCGCGCATCGTGCGCGGACTCGACCGCTCGGCCTTTCTCGTGCAGCGCAACCGGGTCGATGCCCTCGATCCGTCCGGCCGCGAGCACCCGGGTGGCCCGTCCAGGCCGGTCGACGAGGTCTACTTCAACACCGAGCGGGCCGAGGCCGAGACGCCGCTGATCGTCACCACCGGCCAGCCGGGCGATCTGGTCTACGCCCAGGCCTTCGTGCAGCTCGCGGTGATGCTGACGGGGTTGCGCCCCGCACTGACCTTCGGCTGGATCGGCGACGCGACCCCCGCGGTGCAGCAGATGCTGCAGGCCGCCCAGATCAAGCTGATGCGAGGCGCGGACGCGACCGACCGCGCCGAAGCGCTGCACCGCGCCTGGGTCTATGTGTCACCGGACCCGGCCGGCAGCGATGCCCGCGGCATGGCCGAGGCGATGGCCGCCGGCGTGCCCTGCCTGGGGCGCCAGGTGCCCGCCTACCGGGCGTTGATCGTGCATGCGCTGTCCGGCTACCTCTGCAACCGCAACAACGACCTGATCGCAGCCATCGCACGCCTCGTGGAGGCGGCACCGCTGCGCCGCGAGATGGGGCAGGCCGCCCGCACACGCGCCCGCCACCGCCACGGGCGGCACCGGTTCCGTGCATCGATGCTGCTGGCGCACGGCTTGTCGCCGGTGCCGGTGCTGCGCAGCAGCGGTGTCGCCCCCGTGGCGGCCGGAGCGGCGAGGGCGACAGCATCGGTCACTGCGGAGTGACTCCCCGCAGCCCCTGCGGCGCGGTCAGGCCGGCACGAGCTGGTCCAGATACCCCCAGCACGACCCCATCCCCGATGGAGACTCGACCTGGGGATCTTCCCCGACATGCTCGATCAAGCCCTGGTCGAGCAGTTGCTGTGCAATGCGCTGAAACGCTGCCACGTCCTCACCGGTCTGCCCGAGGTATTCGAGCGCGGTGAAGCCGTTGAACCGCATGAGCAGGTGCAATGCCTGCGGATCGAGCGCAAACCGCCCGCAGGTCGCCGCTTGACCCAGGCTGGTGCGCTGGAAGATCTGTGTGTGCATGGCAGAACTCCTGGAGGGGGCGCCGGCCTCCGGCAGGACCCGTGGACCGGACCTGCGGCGCGACGCAACATGCCTGCGCATGTCTGGCGGCAGTTATAGAACACCACTGTCCGCTTGTCACGCCGCGTACACACACTGATTCCAGACTGCAGGGCGGCCACTATCCCGCCTTCCGTGCAGGCAATGCGCCCCACATCGTGCAGGTCTTCGAGGTCGGCACCGCCACGATGATGTCGGCGCCTGCCCGGACCTCAGACGGTCGGCGCCACCCGTTCGCCCTGCGGCCCCTCCGCCCGGGCAGTCCAGCCCAGCGACACCTCGGGATAGAGCGCCCCCAGCACCTGCCGACCCGCCGGCTCCAGCAGATCGGCCAGCTGCCCGGCGGTGCCCGCCTCGGTGGCCTCCGGCAGGCTGCGGTCGGCCCAGAGCCGGTCGAAGGCACTGCGGTGCGGAGCAAGGGTCGCCACGACCACCTCGCGCCACTGGGCCGGCGCCTCGGTCTGCGCCCACGGACCGCGGCCGCGGCCGAAATGCGCCACCGCCAGATAGCGCAGCAGCGCGGCCTCGACCGCCGCGTCCAGCGCCTCGGGCCGCCAGCCGAGCCAGGACTCCTCCAGCCCGCGGACCAGATTGACGCCGTGCGCCAGCCCCATCGCGCCCAGCGCCCCCAGCACGCCACCCGCGATCAGCCCGCCGCCCAGCGTCAGTCCGCCCGACGCCAGATCCGCCCCCAGTCCGGTGAGTGCACCCGACACCATGCCACCGATCACCGCCGCCTTGCCCGTGCCGACACGCTCGCGCCGATCGAACTGGCTGCCGACCCGGGCGAGGATGTCCTCCGCGGCCGCCTGGCCCTCCAGCCCGTGCAGGTGCAGCAGGTCGCTGGTGCTGCTGCGCACCTCGCTGTCCAGGCGCGCCAGCAGCGCCTCCTGCGCTTTCTGGCGCGGATCGCCCTCCTCGCGGCGCAGCCCCAGCGCGCTGCCCACCTGCCGCAGCGCGGAGCGCAGCGTGCCGGCCTCCGACACGGTCTCCCGGGCGTGGGCGATGCGCGCCAGGCTGTCGGCCAGCGTGTGCATCGAGCGGTCGAAGGTGGCCCGCCGCTGGGCCTGCCAGACACCGCGCAGCCGGCCCATCAGCGCCTGGCGCTCGATCGGCAGGGCCGCCTCGATCGCCTGCAGCAGCGTCAGCTCCTGCACCCAGCAGCGCGCAAACGCGTCCATCGGCAGCACCGCACACACCTGTGGCTGCCCGGCGAGGTGGCGGCGCCAGCGCTCGATCTCGGCGGCCTCCTGCGCGGGCTGCCCCGGCGCGCCGAGCTGGTTGAGCAGCACGATCACCGGCAGGCCGGTCCACGCCAGCAGCTCCATCTCCGGCGCCACGTAGCCCGCCGCCTCGGGCGACTCGGCCGCACTGACCAGGTAGAGCACCACATCGGCCTCGTCGCGCACATTGCGCAGCGCCATCTGGCTGGCCCAGAAGGCCCGGTCGCGCCAGCGGTCCCAGACTTCGGTGAGCAGCCAGCCGATCGGGTTGCCCGACTGCTGCATGCGTTTCACCAACCGCACGCTGTCGCCGAAGCCGGGCGTGTCCCACAGC
>NZ_JBFPGY010000052.1:0-12861 GCF_041083715.1 Sphaerotilus sp. | reverse complement strand
GTTCTACGTGCCGGCCAACGAATGGGGCATGGAAATCTGGAACGAGCCGATCAGCTACAAGAAGGGTGCTGCCTACCTGGGCGCCGGCTTCACGATCAAGACGCTGTCGGACGGCCCCATCGGTGCGCTGCGCGCCGTGGACCCGAAGACCGGCAAGATCGTCTGGGAAGCGCCGAACAACGCCCCGCTGTGGGGTGGTGTGCTGACCACGGGCGGCAACCTGGTGTTCTGGGGCACGCCGGAAGGCTACCTGCAGGCGGCTGACGCCAAGACCGGCAAGATCGTCTGGAAGTTCCAGACCGGTTCGGGCGTCGTCGCTCCGCCGGTCACCTGGATCGAAGGCGGCGAGCAGTACATCGCCGTGGCCTCCGGCTGGGGCGGCGCCGTGCCGCTGTGGGGTGGCGACGTGGCCAAGAAGGTCAGCTTCCTGGAGCAAGGCGGTTCGATGTGGGTGTTCAAGCTCGCCAAGTGAGCTGACATAAACTGAAGTCGCTTCGGCCGGCCTCGGTCGGCCCGACACGAAGCCCTGCAGCCCCGCGCCGCAGGGCTTTTTTCATGGCTGCAACCAACCCGAGACTCCTACATGAAAGCCATCTGGAACGGCACCACCGTGGCCGAGAGTGACGACACCGTCGTCATCGAAGGCAACCACTACTTCCCCTCCGAGTCGCTGCGCCAGGACTGCGTACTGTCGAGCAACCACCGGAGCATGTGCTCGTGGAAGGGTGAAGCGCGCTACCTGAGCCTGTTCGTCAACGGCGAGGTGAACCCGGACGCGGTCTGGTTCTACCCGGACCCGAAGGACGCCGCGACCGAGATCAGGGGACGGGTGGCGTTCTGGAAGGGTGTGCGTGTCACCGAGTGAAGCCGCCCGCCACGGCTGCGCCAGCGTGTCGTGGTCTGCGTCCCCCATGCCACCAGATCCAGAAGAAGACATCCCATGACCCATCCCTTCATCGACCGCCGCCGGCTGCTGCAGCTCGGCGCCAGTGCCGCCGCCGGCCTCGCCTCGCCGTTGCTGCACGCGCAGTCCGCGTGGCCGTCGAAAGCGCTCCGCTTCGTCGTGCCGTTCGCGCCGGGCGGCAGCTCCGAGATCATCGCGCGCGCCACCGCCGTCGAGATGGGCAGGATCCTCGGCCAGTCGGTGTTCGTGGACAACCGTCCGGGTGGCGCCGGCAATGTCGCGATGGGCGAAGTCGCCCGCGCCGACGACCAGCACACCCTCATCCTCGGCCACATCGGCACGCTGGCGGTCAATCCCTACATCTTCGACAAGCTGCCCTATGACCCGGCCAAGGATTTCCGTCCGGTCTCGCTGCTGGCCAAGGTGCCCAGCCTGTACCTGGTGCACCCCGATCTACCGGTCCACAACCTGACCGAGTTCGTTGCCCACGCCAAGAAGAACCCCGGCCGGCTCAACTACGGCTCGGCCGGCAACGGCAGCGCCGGCCACCTGGCGATGGAGTACCTGAAGATGGCCTCGGGCACCTTCATCACCCATGTGCCCTACCGCGGCACCGGCCCGATGCTGACCGACCTGATCGCCGGCCGGCTGGATGCGGCCTCGATCGGTGCGGCAGCGGTGCTGCAGTTCATCCGCGCCGGCAAGCTGCGCTGCATCGCGACGGGCACCACCAAGCGCATCGCCCAGTTGCCGGACGTGCCGACCGTGGCCGAACAAGGGTTCCCTGGCTTCGAGATGACGCAGTGGTACGGCCTGAACGTGCCAGCCAACCTGCCGCAAGCAGCCCTCGACAAGCTGGCCGCCGCGGCCGCGAAAGCGGTCAACGAGCCGGGAACGCTGGAGCGGCTGGCCCACGACGCCGCCCTGCCGGTGGGCAGCACGCCGACCGACTACGCCCGATTCATCGATGCCGAGCAGAAGCGCTGGAAGCCGGTGATCGCGCGGGCGAAGATCAAGCCGGACTGAGCCGGACCAGGCACCCCCCCGACCGGGCAGTGGCCGACGCCGCAGACCGCAGGGGCACCGCTCAGACGATGCGCCCCTTGTCGATGCGCAGGATGCGGTCGCAGCGCCCGGCGAGTTCCGGATCGTGCGTGACCAGCACGAAGGCGGTGCCGCGCTCGCGGGCCAGCGCCAGCATCTGCGCGAAGACACCGCCGGCCGTCTCGCGGTCGAGGTTGCCGGTCGGCTCGTCCGCCAGCACGCAGGCCGGACTGGTCACCAGCGCCCGCGCGATCGCCACCCGCTGGCGCTCGCCGCCGGAGAGTTCGCCCGGCCGGTGCTCCAGCCGCTCGCCCAGCCCCATCAGGCGCAACTGCTGCGCCGCCCGCTCGCGCGCCTGGGCGATCGGCTGGCGGCGCATCAGGAGTGGCATCGCCACGTTGTCGATCGCCGTGAACTCGGGCAACAGGTGGTGGAACTGGTAGACGAAGCCGAGGTACTGGTTGCGCCAGCGGCCCTGCTCGGCGGCGTCCATCGTCGCCAGATCGCGCCCGGCCAAGGTCACACGCCCGGCGTTGGGCGCGTCCAGTCCGCCGAGCAGGTGCAGCAGCGTGCTCTTGCCCGAGCCGGACGCACCGACGATGGCCACCGTCTCGCCGCGCCGGATCGCCAGATCGACGCCGTGGAGCACCGTCACGTCCAGCCCGCGCGGGCCACCGTCCAGAAAACGCCGGACCAGCCCGGTCGCCTGCAGGATCACGGCACCGTCGTTCACCACGTGGACATCATTCATAGCGCAGCGCCTCCGCCGGGTTGACACGGCTGGCGCGCCAGCTCGGGTACAGCGTCGCCACAAACGCCAGCACCAGCGAGATCACACCGATGGGCACGATGTCGGCGGCCTGCGGGTCGCTGGGCATGCGCGAGATCAGGTAGACACTGCTCGGCAGGAAGGTGGTGTGCAGCAGCCGCTCCAGCGCCGGCACGATCACGCCGACGTTGAGTGCCACCAGCAGCCCCAGCGCCAGCCCGGCCAGCGTGCCGATCACGCCGGACGCGGCGCCCTGGACCATGAAGATCCCCATGATCGAACGCGGGCTGGCCCCCAGCGTGCGCAGGATGGCGATGTCGGCCTGCTTGTCGGTCACCGTCATCACCAGCGTCGAGACGAGGTTGAACGCCGCAACGGCCACGATCAGCGTCAGGATGATGAACATCATGCGTTTCTCGATCTGCACCGCGTCATACCAGGCCGCGTTGGTGCGGGTCCAGTCGCGCACCATCACCTGCGGACCGAGGGAGGCGGTCAGCTCGGCCGAGACCTCGCGGGCGAGCTGCTGGTCCTTCAGGCGCAGCTGCACGCCCTGCGGGCCACCGGTGCGGAACAGCCGGGTGGCATCGTCGATGTGCATCAACGCCAGCCCGCTGTCGTATTCGTAATGGCCGGCATTGAACACGCCGACGACCGTCACCTGCTTCAGGCGCGGCACGACACCGGCCGGTGTCGTCTGGCCGCTCGGCGTGACGAGGGTGACCGAATCACCCTCGGCCACGCCCATCGAGCGCGCCAGTTGCGCCCCCAGCACCACGCCCCAGGCGCCGGGCTGCAGTTTCTTCAGCGCGGTGTCCCTGAGTTGCGCGGCGAGCGGCGTGACATGCGACTCCTCCTCGGGCGAGATGCCGCGGACCATCACGCCATGCATGTCCTCGCCGCGGGCGATCAGCGCCTGCGCCGAGACGAAGGGCGCGGCCGCCACCACCTGCGGGTTCTTCAGCGCGGCATCGGCCAGCGTCTGCCAGCGCTCCAGGCCGTTGCCGGTGGTGTCGAAGATCTCGACATGGGCGATCACGCTGAGCATGCGGTCGCGGACTTCCTTCTGGAAGCCGTTCATCACGCTGAGCACGATGATCAGCGCCGCCACGCCCAGCGCGATGCCCAGCATGGACACTCCGCTGATGAAGGAGATGAAGCCGTTGCGTCGCCCCGCGCGTCCTGCGCGGGTGTAACGCCAGCCAATGCGTACTTCGTAGGGCCAGTTCATGGGCGGGCATGCTACCCGAGCCTGCAGGCCATGCAGCCGCCCGCACGGATTCAGTGCCGGCGCAGCATCTGCCAGACCTCGGCCGGCTCCATCGCCGCCATGCCCAGCGGCATCTCGCGCTTGCCAGCCTCGCGCCACACCGGCGAGAGTGCGCGCTGCGTCAGGCGCTGGCCAAGGGCCACCATCGGTGCCTCGATCAGGTGAAAGGCGATGACTGCCGCAGCCATCGACAGCCCCAGATACACCAGCAGACTCAACGGCAGTGACTGCAGCCGCCAGCGGTGGAACACCAGCCACAGCACCGGCACATGCAGCAGATACAGGCCATAGGAGTAGCGTGCGATCCACTGGGTGCAGCGGTTCAGGCGCGGCCATTGGCTGTCCTCGAACACCAGGATCGCCATGGACAGCAGCAGTGCGAACCACCAGCCCGCCACCACATCCGGCTTGCCTGCACCCCAGTGCAGCCACGCGTAGCCGCCAAACAACCCGGCCAGCGCCGCGATCCAGCCGCCACTCGGCCACTGCGGCAGGCACACCCGCTGCCGCAGCGCGAAGCACAGCACCCCGCTCAGGAAACACGGCAGATAGGCCGCCATGTTGAGCCGCCCGCCCGTGAACTCCCCCAGTACCAGCGCACCCAGCACGGCCGCGCCCAGCAGCCCACCCAGCCAGCGCGGCCCGCGGGCACTGGTGGCGATCAGGTACAGCCCTGGCAGCACGACATACATCTGCACCTCGTAGGGCAGGCTCCACAGCGGCCCCAGCACACTGCGCCCGGTCACCACGTTCTGCACCAGCCACTGGTTGGCCAGCACCACTTGCGGTGTCAGCGGCGGGCTGTCGCGCCAGGTCATCGCCGGCAGATCCAGCACCACCACCATCGTGATGCACACCAGCGCCAGCGGGTAGATGCGCAGGAACCGTCGCAGGTAAAAGCGCAGCACGACCCCACGCTGCAGCGCCTTGCCACCGCTCATGCGCTGCAGCGACTCCATCAGCACCAGGCTGGTGTGCACGAAGAACGCGATCACGCCCGCCTGGCCGATGTGGGCCGTGACCAGTTGCACCGTGGTCGGCACGCCGAGGCCGCAGTAGCGCCACGTCGGCACGAGGTGGTCCGCCATCACGGCGAGCACCGCCAGACTGCGCAACAGATCGAGGTTGGCCTCAGCCCCTCGGGAAGCCTGTTTCATGGCGAGCACTTTCTTGGTGAAGTCCTTCAAATGAAAAAAATCATACGTAACTCCTTTGTATCGGAATACCAGCGCACCGGGGGACAGGAGCTGGTTCGGTCGGTCATCGCAAACTTTTTCCGCGCCCGTTCGAGGGGGTCGGATAATCCGCCCGCCATGCCAGACCACGCCCCTGCCCACGCCCACCTGCTGATCGCCCATGCCAGCGCCGCCTCTGCCGCCGGTCTCGCCGCGCTCAAGGCACTGCAGCTGCCGAACCTGGACGCACTGCTGGGCCGCCTGGCGCCACAGGGCGGCATGCCCGCCCGCCCTGACGATGACGAATACACCCTGAGCGCCCCGCACGAGCGCGTGCTGGCCGAAGCCCATGGCTGGTCGGGTGCCGACGGCCGCTGGCCCTGGGCGGCAGCCTGGGCCGCGGACGACGGGCTGCGCGCCGACCACGACACCAGCGGCGCACCCTGGGGCCTGCTGACCCCGGTGCACTGGCACGTCGGCAGCGACCAGATCGCGCTGGTCGATCCGGCAGCGCTCGCGCTGACCGAAGCGGAATCCCGCACGCTGTTCGACCTGCTGAAACCCTCGTTCGACGCCGAAGGCTGGTCGCTGCAATGGGGCGCGCCGCTGCGCTGGTACGTGCGCCACGCGGCGCTGGCCGATCTGCCGAGCGCCTCGCTCGACCGCGCCATCGGCCGCAACCTCGACCTCTGGCTCAGCGACGCACCGCAGACGCGCAAGCTGCGCCGGCTGCAGGTCGAGGCACAGATGCTCTGGCACGAGCACGCCCTCAACGAAACCCGCGAAGCCGCCCGGCAGCTCACGGTGAACTCGTTCTGGCTCAGTGGCTGCGGCGCAGCCCAGCCGCGCCGACCGCTCGCCGACCTCGACGTGGAGTGGCGCCTGCGCGCCCCGCTGCTCGCCAACGAATGGGCGGACTGGGTGGCCGCGTGGCATGCCCTGGATGCCGGGCCGATCGCCACGCTGCTGCGGCACGCCGAAGCGGGTGCGCCGGTCACGCTGACGCTGTGCGGCGAGCGCCTGGCACAGACCTGGACGCCACGCCCGCGGCACTGGTTCAGTCGCCTGCTGGGCCGCTCGCGCCAGGCCAGCGCCGTGGCCGTTCTCGAATCCCTCTGAGCCTGCGGATCCACGCGACAAGATGACCCCACAAATCGACATCCGCGACGTTCCGCCCCGCGCCGCCTGGGCGCTGGAGCAGGCGGGCGTCCACCCGCTGCTCGCCCGCCTCTATGCCGCCCGCGGCATCCGCAGCGCCGATGAACTGGACGATGGGCTCACACGCCTGCTGCCCCCATCGGCGATGGCCGGCACCGACGCCGCCGCCCGGCTGCTGGCCGACACGCTGGAGACTGGCGGCCACATCGTCGTCGTCGCCGATTACGACTGTGACGGCGCCACGGCCTGCGCTGTCGCACTGCGCGGACTGGCCATGCTCGGCGCACAGCCCGGCACGCTGCACTACGTCGTCCCGGACCGTGCCATCCACGGCTACGGTCTGACCCCCACCATCGTCGATCTGGCACAGGTGCACCGCCCCGCGCTGCTGGTCACGGTGGACAACGGCATCGCCGGCCATGCCGGCGTGGACCGCGCCCATGAACTCGGCATCCGCGTGCTGGTCACCGACCACCACCTGCCAGCCATGGACGACCACGGCGCGCCGACGCTGCCCGCGGCCGATGTGATCGTCAACCCGAACCAGCCGGCCTGCACGTTCGAGAGCAAGGCGATCGCCGGGGTCGGCGTGATGTTCTATGTGCTGCTCGCGCTGCGGGCGGAACTGCGCCAGCGCGGGCGCTTCGATGCCGTGAACCAGCCACGGCTCGACGCGCTGCTCGACCTGGTGGCCCTCGGCACGGTCGCCGACGTGGTCAAGCTCGACGCCAACAACCGCCGGCTGGTCGCGCAGGGCCTGAAACGCATCCGCGCCGGACGCATGCAGGCGGGAATCGCCGCGCTGTTCGCCGCCGCCGGGCGCGACCCGCAGCGGGCGAGCGCCACCGACTTCGGCTTCTCGCTCGGCCCGCGGCTGAACGCGGCGGGGCGGCTGGCCGACATGACGATCGGCATCACCTGCCTGCTCACCGACGACCCGACGCAGGCCGCCGAACTCGCCCGCCTGCTCGACAGCATCAACCGCGAGCGGCGCGAGGTCGAGGCCGGGATGCGCGAACAGGCCGAGGTGCTGCTGGAGTCGCTGATGCCCAAGGGGGAGCCGCCCGCTGCCGTGGTGCTGTTCGATCCCGAGTTCCACGAAGGCGTGGTCGGCATCGTCGCCGGGCGGCTCAAGGACCGGCTGCACCGACCGACCTTCGTGTTTGCCGCCGGTGCGGACGGGCTGCTGAAAGGCTCGGGGCGGTCGATCCCCGGTTTTCACCTGCGGGATGCGCTGGACCTCGTGACCAAGCGGCACCCGGGCCTGCTGAAGCGTTTTGGCGGGCACTCGATGGCCGCAGGCTGCACGATCGACGCCGACGATTTCGACACCTTCGCCGAGGCCCTGCGTTCCGTCGCAGAGGAAGGGCTGGACGCCGCCACCCTCGATCACCGCCTGGCGACGGACGGCCCGCTCGATCCACGCTGGTTCGATGCCTCCACGGTCGGACTGCTCGACCAGCAGGTCTGGGGACAGGCGTTCGAGGCGCCGCTGTTCGCCGACGAGGTGGACGTGCTGCGGCAGCGGCTGGTCGGTGAGCGTCACCTCAAGCTCAGCGTGCGGCTGCACGGGCAGGTGCGCGACGCGATCTGGTTCGGGCAGATCGAGCCGGTGGGCGAGCGGGTGCGGCTGGCCTACCGGCTGTCACTGGACACCTGGCAAGGCCAGATGCGGGTTCAGATGCTGGTGGTTGCAGCCGGCTGAAGGCGCTCGCGCAACTTGATCGACGCTACGGACGTCCGCAGTGACGCAGCCTGTGTGGCCAGCGACTCGGCCGAGACGGAGGACTGCTCGACCATGTCGACGTTCTGGCGCGTGATGGTGTCGAGTTCGCTCACGCTGGTGCTGACCTGCTCCAGCGCGGCGTTCTGCGCGTGGCTGGCCTCCGTGATGCTGTTCAGCCGGACGGAGACATCGTCGACACCACGGATGACCGACGTCAGACGCCCACCCGCATCCTCGATCGCCCGCAGCGAGTTGCCGGTCTGTTCGGTGGTCGACTCGATCAGGCCGCGCACCTCGGCCGCCGCTTCGCCGCAGCGGTTGGCCAGTTGACGGATCTCGCCGGCCACGACCGAGAAACCCTTGCCGGACTCGCCCGCCCGCGCCGCTTCGATCGACGCATTGATCGCCAGCAGGTTGGTCTGGAAGGCGATGTCGTCGATCACCGCGTTGACCTCGGCGACCCGGTTCACGCTCTGCTCCAGCGTGTGCATGCCCTGGATGGACTGGGCCATGGCCTCGCTGCCGAGTGCAGCGTCGTTGCGCAGCCGCGTGGTGAGCTGCTGCAGCGCATCGGCCGCCGCGGCGTTGTTGCCGACAGCGCGGCTGAGCTGCTGCACGGTCAGCAGCGTGCGGTGCAGGCTGGCCGCCTGCGACTCGGTGCGCTGTGACAGCGCACGGCCATCATCCGCCACCGAGGTGCCGGCCTGGTCGACACCGACCGCGCTGCCCCGGATCTCGCCGACCAGCGACGACAACCGGACGCTCATGCGCTCCAGCTCGAGGCCCAGCTCCGCCAGCTCATCCCGACCTTCGATGCGCACCTGCACCGACAGATCGCCATTGGTGACGGCCACCAGGCTGCCGGTCACCTGCCTCAGCGACCCGGTGAAACTGGTGTAGAAGCTCAGCCCCAGATACGCCAGACCCACCAGTCCCAGCGCCACCGCACAGCCCTGCAGCAGCAGGCGCTGCTCGAAGTCTCGGATGCGCTGGTTCAGCCGCTGGTCCAGCTGGACCCAGAGTTCCTCGTCGAAGCGCCGCAATGCCTGGAGTGCCTCCATGCCGGCAGCGTGGTAAGGCGCGATCTCGGCGCTGACCGACTCGGGCTCGAAGGTCGCGCGGGCCAGGGACAGCATGCGCCCGGTGGCATCGGACGCCAGTCGCACACCGTCACTGATCTCGGTGCCGGTGCGCGCCAGCGCCTGCAGCTGCAGCACGACTTCTTCGGCCGCGCGCTGGGAGTCACCCGCCAGGCCCAGCATCATCGTGCGGTCGCGCACCGAGACATCCCGCAGCAGCAGCTCGCCACCCTGGGTTTCGAGCACGCCAATCGACTCCATCCAGGGCACCAGACGCTCGATGCCCAGATCCATGATGAAGTAGCTGTCGGCCCGCGGATCGAACAGCAGCTGCGAGCGTTCGCCAATCAGCTTGAGCAGGCGACGCAGGCGCTCGACCTGCACGCCATGCTCCGCCATCGCCTCGGTCCGCCGCGCAGAAACGTGCCCGTCCGCCAAGGCCAGCAGCCGCTCCCGCTCCGCCGGCCACAGGTCGTCGAGGGTGAAGGTGGTCATGGTCGCCATGGCCTGGTCCGCCTGCTGCACGGCCTGGCGCAGATCCACCCGCACGGCGTCGCGGGTGGGCGTCAGTGCCGTGACGCCAGCCGCGATCTGGTTGGACAGGCTGCGGTGCGACTGCACCAGCACGATCAGCTCCGTCACCTGCCGCGCCAGGACAGCCCCTTCCCGCTCGGCACGGGCCACCGCCATGTCGTCGCTGGCCTGGATCATCGTCAAGGTCATCAGCAGGAACAGTGGCATCGCCAGCATGGCGCCGAGCAGGCCGATCTTGGCAGGCAGACGCATGCCGCGCATGATGCGCAACCCCGGCGTCAGCAGAACCTCCAGAGGGCCGCGTGTCCATGGTGAACGGTTGTCGAGTATCGTCATCTCAGCCCCTGGGCGTCACTTGATCGAGCGTGTGGCGCAGGGCATCGCCCTCGCTCCGCAACGCGTCGCAGGCATCGGCGAAACAACGCACCAGACGCGCCTGCCCCACCGTTGCAGGAGCCATCTCGCGGGTGATCTCGCAGACCCGCGAAGATTGCTGGTGGCTGGCGCGGGTCTGCGCCAGCAATTCCGACATGTGCGCATCGAGCGACTGGAACTCGTCCGCCGTGCGGATCACGATGCGCCCGACACGGTCACTCACCTGGCGGCTTTCGTCGATTTCGGCCACCGACTGGCCGACGATGTGGCGGATGGTCCTGGCCGCGTCCTCGCTGCGCTGTGCCAAGGCACGCACCTCCTGGGCCACCACCGCGAATCCGCGCCCGGCGCTGCCGGCCCTGGCCGCCTCGACCGATGCATTCAGGGACAGCAGCTTGGTCTGGAAGGCCACGGTCTCGACCAGCCCGATCACGCGGGTGATCTCGCGGCTGCGGGCCTGCATCTGTGCCATGCGCTGTCCCAGGCCGGACATCGCCTGGCGGCTGCGCTGGGCATCGACCCGCAGTCCGCGGACCTGCTCGGCCGCCGCTTCGACGCGTTCGGCACACTGGCCGAGCGCCGCATCGAAGGTGCGGATCAGCTGTGTGCCTTCCGCGATGCCGGCCACCATCTGGCGGCTGCTGTCCTGCAGATGGCCCTGCTGCGCGCCCATTGCCTCGGTCTGGTGCGCCATGGAGGTCACGCTGCGGTCCAGCGTCTCGAAGATCCGGGACATGCCGCTGGCCGATTGACCCAGGATGTTGAGCGCCTGACCGATCTCGTCCTGGCCCCAGCCGCGCGGGCGAATGGACAGGTTGCCACGACCGATTTCGGCCAGCTGCAGACACAGCGTGGCCAGGCCACCCGACATCACCCGATGCAGACACACCATCAGATACAACCCGAGCAGGGTCAGCAGAAGGAAGACTGCGACACGGCCGCTCAGGCGCTCGTTGTGCTGCTGATAGCTGGCCTGGACACGGACACCCATGGCGTTCAGCGCCAGCGTCTGGAGACGGGCGCTGGCCTCGATCGCATCCGACACCTTGAGGGCAAAGGACGCTGCGTCGATCTCGCTGCGCAAGGCCAGCTCAGTGCCTGGCGCCACCGCGGCGATGTGCAGCAGCGATTCGGTCGTCCGGAGGAACGTCTGCAGGCGCGCCATGAGGCGCTCTGCCTCGCCCGGATCGATGAGCCGCTGGTCGCGCACGTATTCGAACATCGGCTGCGACTGGTCGAGCAGCAGTTCCGACCGGGCCATCAGCAGCCCCATGTCCCGAACCTTGGTCTCATTGGAAGGCTCGGCATAGAGCCGCTGACCGATGCGCCCGAGCCGGCTGATGTTGGCCATCAGCTGGAACTGCGGGTCGGCCAGACCGCTGCGCAGCATCTTGACGCCGACATCGGCGTCCAGCGCGAGCGCCCGATCGGTGGACAGTGCCGTGCGCAACGCCTGCAGGTCGTGTGTATACGCGATCACCGCGACCCACCGCGGCGACGGTGTACCAGGAACGGCCGCCGGCGTGTCGTCATCCTGGTGTGCCAGCATGGCATCCCGGCTGGTGTCGAGCTGGCGGGCGATGCGCTCCATCGCGGCAGCGGCTCCCGGCGAGCTGTATTGGGAGTTCAAGGTGCCCTGCAGCACCTTGTACTGCGCCGCCTCCTGCTGGCGAAGCATCGGCAGCCGGTCGGCCTGGAGACGCTGCTCCCGGCGCAGCAACTGCTGGAACAGCCCGTCGAGCGTGATGTTCAGCTCCGTCAGTGCCTTGTACTGACCGAAACTGTTGACGGCCCCGAGGTGGAGCGCATGGCGCTCGCGCCACAGCTCCAGCGTGTCGTGGATCAGCAGCCCCCCGGGCAGCATCAGCGCCAGGGCCACCAGGGCGGTCTTGTGTGCCATGCGCAGGTTGCGCAGCAGGCTGATGCCCAGCGACCAGCCAGCGTGGTGACCCCAGACCGTGCACCGCAGCGCCTCCACGGTCGCCTGCTGCTGCCTCCACCAGTGCCGCACGACCGAGGGCAAGGGGCTCCTCGGTTCGGCCGAGGTGGTCATTTCGTCGGCGGCCATCCCAATCCTCTCGTGCTTTGGTATTTCATCCGGACCTGCAACCGCTGGCCCGCATCCCTGCTCGGCGACCTGTCCTGCGGACGCACTGCAGGCGTTATCGGCAGGCCACCTCCCCGCTTGATCATAGGCAGCCACCCGGCCCGCCACGCCCGAAGAAGGCGCGGCATCACCGCCTTATCCGCGGCTGTACACCCGTGCAAATTCCCGACACTCGAAGTCAACTCCTGCTGTCCCGAGAATCCACATGTCTTCCAATTCGTCGACGCTGCCCGCTCCTGCCGCCCCGAATGCCCGACCAGGCCGTTCGGGTCACTGGCGGGGGGCTGCGGCCTCGGCGCTCGCCGCAGCCACCGGGGCAGCCGGTCTGTACTTCGGCGGATGGCCCGCCGCCGCGATGGCGGTGATCACGTTCGGGCTGCTGGGCATCCGGCCCTCCGGGCCAGCGCGGCCTGGTGACCGATCCGGCGCGCAGCGCGCCCTCCATCCTGGCCACACACGGCTGGCCGAGCCCGTGGTGTCGGGCTGGCAGCAGCTGCTCGGCAACACCCAGCGCGCCAGCCACCAATGCCAGCGAGCGCTCGCAACCCGCATCGTGGCCATCGGGCAGCAGCTGGAGTCGGTGCTGAACCTGCACACGACCACCGCGTCGCCGGCACTGCTGATCGACGACCTCATGGGGCGCCACCACACACTCCTCGACGAGCTGCTGCACCACAGCCGCTCGACAGCACGCCTTCGACTCGAAACGGTGTCGGCCGC
>NZ_JBFPGY010000051.1:0-12994 GCF_041083715.1 Sphaerotilus sp. | reverse complement strand
TGCTGGTAGCGCTCGAAGGCGGCGATCGAGGTCACCAGCAGCCCGGAGTTGCCGTTCGGACGCAGCGCGGTATCGATCTCGTAGAGCGCGCCCGCCGAGGTGCGCAGCGACAGCCAGGTGATCAGCTTGCGCGCGAAGGCAGCGTAGACCTCGCCGGCGCGTTCGTCCTCGTCGTCGTAGAGGAAGACGATGTCGAGGTCGCTGCCGTACCCGAGTTCCTTGCCGCCGAGCTTGCCGTAGGCGATCACGGCAAAGCGCGGCTCGTCGCGGTGGCGTGTGCGCAGGTGGCGCCAGGCCCAGTGCTGCGTGCACTCCAGCGTGGCATCGGCCAGTGCGGAAAGGTCGTCGGCCACCTCCTCGACGGAGATTTCGGCCTCGACGTCGCGCACCAGCGTGCGGAAGGTCTCCGACTGGTGCGCGCGACGCAGCGTGTCGAGCAGCTCCCCCTCGTCCGCCTCGCCGGAACGGATCCAGGCCTGGTGGCGGCCCTCCAGGTCCCGTCCATAGGCGAGGGCATCGAAGCGCTCGTGCATCAGCCGGGTATCGGCCAACTCGTCGATCACGCCCGGGTGCTGCATCAGGTAACGCATCGGCCAGCGCGCCAGCGCCAGCAGGTGCAGCAGCCGCCCGAGCACCTCGCCGCGTTCAGCCAGCAGCGCCAGGTAACTGTCGCGGCGCAGCAGCGGCTCCAGCCAGTCCACGAAGCGCAGCAGCGCGGTTTCGCCGATCTCGGGTTCATCCTGCGTCAGGCGACGGGCGCGCACCAGCAACCGCGCCAGCCGCGCCCGGCCCTCGTCGCGCAGCAAGGCCACCCGCGGCGAAGCCACCAGCAGCCGCAGCCGCTCGGCCAGCGGCGCGGACAGACCCTCCGCCTGGGGCAGCTGCTCCAGCGTCGGCGGCGTGCCGTTGCAGCGGCTGCAGGTGCCCGGGCCGCCGCGCGCCGGAGCGCTGCGGCCGTCATGCAGCAGCGCGTCGAATTCGGTGGCGACCAGCTCGCGGTGGGTGCACAGCGTGTCGAGCAGCTCGCAGGCATCGACCGTGCACGCCATGCGCATCGAGCCGGCGATCCAGCGCAGGTCGGCATCCACCGTGGGCAGCAGGTGGGTCTGCTGGTCATCGAGGTACTGGATGCGGTGTTCGACCCGGCGCAGGAAGGTGTAGGCCGCCGCCAGCTTGTCCGCCGTCTCCTGCGGGAGCAGGCCGACGCTGGCCAGCCGCTGCAGCGCCTTGAGCGTCGGGCGGGTGCGGATCTCGGGGAACTGCCCGCCACGCACCACCTGCAGCAGCTGCACGGTGAATTCGATCTCGCGGATGCCACCACGCGAGAGCTTGACGTCATTGGCCCGCTCGGGGCGGCCGGCGGCGCGGCGGTTGGCCTCGTCGCGCACCTTCTGGTGCAACTGGCGCAGGCCTTCGAACACACCGTAGTCGAGGTAGCGCCGGTACACGAACGGCGTCACCACATCGCGCAGTGCCTTCGCCCGCCCGGACACGACGGAGGCCCGTGGTGCCACGACCCGGCTCTTCAGCCACGCGAAGCGCTCCCACTCGCGGCCCTGCACCAGGAAATACTCCTCCAGCATCGCCAGGCTCACCACCGGCGGGCCGGAGTTGCCGTTGGGGCGCAGCGCCAGATCGACCCTGAAAACGAAGCCGTCTTCGGTCACGTCGCCGATCAGCGCCCGCAGCGTCCGCGCCACCAGCGAGAAGTACTCGTGTGCGGAGACGACCCCCGCGCCGCTGGCATTGCCGGCCGTCTGGCCGTTCTCTTCGTAGACGTAGACGAGGTCGATGTCGGAGGACACGTTCAGCTCGCGCGAACCGAGCTTGCCCATGCCGACGATCCAGAAGTCGATCGGCACGCCTGCGGCGGTGTGCGGCGCACCGTGCAGCGCATCCTGCTCGGCGCAGGCAGCGGCCAGTGCGGCTTCAAGCGTCACCTCGGCCAGCTCGGTCATCGCGCGGGTGACGACTTCGACATCGGCCTGCGCCTCGACGTCCAGCACCACCAGCCGCTCCATCACGAGCTGCCGCGTCAGGCGCAGCGCCGAGGCGAGACTGCGCCCCCGCGCCAGCCAGGTGTCGAGCGTGGCCTGCATCGACTCCCGCGTCGGCGCCCCCGCGGCCAGCAGCGCCAGATCGCCACCCCGCACCCGGCGTATCCGCTGCACATACCGGCTGTGGTCGGCTGTGACAGGGGTCAATCCGGTCTCGGGCGAGGTCTGCATGGCATTCTTTCGGGTCTGTGCTAGCTTCTCTGTGTTCAATTCACCGGCATCTGATTCGGCTGCATTCATGCCTGTGGTTCCCTCGTCATCCGATCTGCTGCACTTGAGCCGGCGCGCCGGCAGCGCAGTGCTGCGCGTCGCATTCTGGAGCATTGCTGCTGTGGCCGCGCTGACGTTGACCGCGTGGCTGATCCTGCAGTGGGGGATATTGCCGCGGCTGGATACCTGGCGCCCCGAGCTGGAAACCTGGGCCAGCCATGCGCTCGGCGTGGAAGTTCGCCTCGGTGCCCTGCGGGTCACGGGCGACGCCTGGGCCCCGGTGGTGACGCTGAGCGATCTGCGCGTGGTCGATCCGCGCGGGCAAGAAGCCCTGCGCCTGGCCCGGGTCGAGGCGGTGATCACGCCGGGTTCGCTGCTGCCACGCTCGCCCACGCGCTGGCTGCCCCACGTGCAACGACTGGAGCTGGAGGCCCTGCACCTGGAACTGCGCCGGGACCGGCACGGACAGGTTTTTCTGGCAGGATTGCCGCTGGAGCGCACCGCCACCGGCGATGGGGATGGCCGCATGGCCGACTGGCTGTTCAGCCAGTCCGAGATCCGGCTGCGTGGCGCCAGCCTGTCGTGGCACGACGAGCGGCGCACCACCGAACCGCTGGTGCTCACCGGTGTCGACATGGACTTGCGCAACCCGGTCGGACGCCACATCCTGCGCCTGAGCGCCACGCCACCCGAGGGTTGGGGCAGCCGCTTCTTCGTCAGTGCCGAGATGGCGCGGCCGCTGCGCGCGCTGCTGTCGATGGCCGGATTGCAGCACCCCGGCGACTGGCGGCAGTGGGCCGGGGTCGTGCAGGCCGAGTGGCCGCTGGTGGACGTCAGCCAGTTGCGCCAGCATGTCGACCTGCCCTTTGATCTGATGGAAGGCCGCGGCCGGCTCGCCACCCGCATCGATGTGGCGCAGGGCCGCATGGCCGGTGCCACGGCAGATCTGCAGCTGCAAGCGGTCACGCTGCGCCTGGCCAGATCGCTGCCACCCGTGGCGCTGCGGCGCATTGCCGGCCAGCTGGAAATGCGCCAGGAGGCACAGGGCAGCGTGATCCGGGCGCACCAGCTGTCCTTTCAATCGCAGCCACCCGCCGACGCCACCGCCAGCGCCGCCACCCCTGACCCGAGCCTCTGGCCCGCCACCGATCTGGAGCTGACACTGCACGGCCCCGCTGGCGCCTGGACGGGCGGCGCGTTCAAGGCCTCGCTGGTCGATCTGGGCCTGCTGGCGCAGTCGGCAGCCCACGTGCCGCTGGCCGGGCCGATGCGGCGCTTGCTGGACGCTACCCGCCCGCGCGGCCAGCTGCGGCAGTTCACCTACGAATGGAGCGGTGACCCGGAGCGACCCGACCACTGGCGCGCGCGCGGGGATGCCGATGCACTGAGTCTGGCCGCCGAGCCCGCCACCGCCACGCTCACCTCGACCGCCACGCCCGGGCGGCCCGGCTTGCGTGGCGGGCATGTGCGCTTCGACGCCACGGACCTCGGCGGCCAGGCCGATCTGCGCATGGCCCAGGGGGCACTTGAATTCCCGGGCGTGTTCGAGCAGCCCCGCGTGGCGCTGGACCGGCTGCAGGCCGACGTGCGCTGGACGCTGCAGCGCCCCGCCGCCACGCCGCCCGGCACCCGCCCGGCGATCGAGGTGGAGGTCCGGCGTGCGGTCTTCGACACCGCCGACGGCGCTGGCGAGTTCTCGGGACGTTGGCACACCGGCCTGACCACCGGTGCGGTGTTCGGACCCGCGGGCTGGTTGCCTGGCCGCATCGACCTCGATGCCACCGTGCGCCAGATCCGCGCCGACCGCATCCACCGCTACCTGCCGCTGGGCATCGCCGCACCGGTGCGCAGCTACCTGCGCGCAGCGCTCGTGGCCGGATCGGCGCGCGAGGTGCATGCCCACGTGCACGGCCCGGTGCTCGACTTCCCCTACACCGCCCCCGGGCAAGGCGAGTTCGCCATCGAAGGGCGGTTCGAGCAGGTCACCTTCGACTCGGTGCCTGGCAGCCTCTGGCCCCGCTACACCGACGGTGCCGGCCGCCTCGCCGTGGATGGCCACCGGCTGCAGCTGCTGCAGACCAGCGCCCGACTCGGCCAGACCGGCACGGGCCGCCTGGCGCTGGAGGAGATCGCGGGCGGCATCGACAACCTGGCCCATGACCCGGTGCTGCACCTGACCGGCCAGGGCCACGGCACGACAGCCGACACGCTGCAGTTCCTGCGCGAGAGTCCGCTCGATGGCTGGCTCGACCACGCGTTCCTCCCCGCCCGTGGCGACGGCCAGACCCGGCTTGCCCTGCAGATCGCCGTGCCGCTGCAGCATGCCAGGGACACGACCGTGCAGGGCCGGGTCGATCTGGCCGAGACGTGGCTGCAGATGCGCCCGGACACCCCCGCGCTGCAAGCGGTGCAAGCGCGCCTCGATTTCACCGAACGCCAGTTCCACCTGACACAGGGCAGCGCACAGGTCGCGGGTGGCCGGCTCGACTTCGATGGCCACCTCGACGAAGCCGGCGTTCTGCGATTCGCCGGCCAGGGCCATGCCACGGCACAGGGCCTGCGCGACCTCGACACGATCGACCCGGTCGCCCGGCTCGCGCACCAGTTCGACGGCCAGACGGACTACCACCTGCAGCTCGCCCTGACGCCAGGCGGTCCGACCCTCCAGGTGGACAGTGATCTGGTCGGACTGGCGAGCCGCCTGCCAGCGCCGCTGAACAAGACTGCCACGCAGCCGGCCATGCTGCGTGTCCACCGCCAACCCCAGGCGCAAGGCACCGGCCCGGCCACCGCAGCAGCCTTGCTGGAGATCGACGCACGCACGGCGGCCGCCGCGCCACTGCTGTCTGCCCGGCTGCTGCTCGATGGCGACAACGCAGGCAGCGTGCTGCGCGGGCATGTCCAGTTCGGTGGCGCCGACCAGGGCCACTGGCCGGACCAAGGCCTCGATGTCGGCATCGTGCTGCCGCGGCTGTCGCTGGACGACTGGCAGACCTGGCTGCAGCGGGCGCGGCAGGCGGACCACCTGCCCTCGGCAGGCCACGCCGGCCCACCGGACACGGACGCCCCTCTGGGCGGACTGCTGCACCAGGTCCGGCTGCAGGTCGCAGACCTCACCGCCCACGGCCACCACCTGACCGGCGTCGATGCCACGCTGCAGCAGACCGGCCTGTCCGCCCGCACCTGGACCGGTGCGATCGAGGCCGACCAACTGGCAGGCCGGGTCACGCTGCGCACCGCGACACCGCAGGTGTCCGCTGCCCTGCAGGCACGGCTCAGCCGCCTGGCACTGCCGTGGCCGATGGCGCCGCTCGCCGTCGATGCACTTTCCCGCCCCGAGTCCGCCCCGGAGCCCTTGCCGGGGCTGGATGTGGTCGTCGACGATCTGACGTTCAGCGGCCGGCACCTCGGCCGGCTGGAGTTGCTGGGCGGACCGACTCCGGATGCACGGCTGCCCGCAGCGGTCAACGGCGAATGGCGCCTGAACCGGCTGTCCCTGGCACGACCCGAGGCCCGCCTGAGCGCCGTGGGCCAATGGGATCCAGCGGACCGGGACGCGTCGACCGGGGTGGGTACCAGCCGCCTGACGTTCCGGCTGGATGTGGACGATGGCGGCCGCTGGCTTGACCAGCTGGGCTGGACCGGCACGCTGGAGGGCGGTCACGGCCACCTCGGCGGCCAGCTGCGCTGGCCCGGTCCACCGGCTGCGCTGACGCTGGCACAGCTCGGCGGCACGGTGCACCTCGACCTCGACAGCGGCCAGCTCCTGCAGGCCGAGCCGGGCGCCGGTCGGCTGCTCGGTGTGCTGAACCTGCAGTCGCTGCCACGGCGTCTCTCGCTCGATTTCCGTGACCTGTACCAGAAGGGCTTCAGCTTCGACCGCCTCGATGGCGACGTGCAGATCCGCCTTGGCGCGGCGAGCACGCACAACCTGCGCATGCGGGGCGTGCAGGCCATGGTGCTGGCCGAAGGCAGCGCCAGCCTGGCCAGCGCCACCCAGGACCTGCGGGTCTGGATCGTGCCGGACCTGAACGCTGGTGCCGCATCACTGGCCTACGCGGTGATCAACCCGGCCGTGGGTCTGGGCACGCTGGTGACGCAGTGGCTGCTGCAGCGCCCGCTGACCGAAGCCGCCACGCGCGAATACCGCGTCACCGGCCCCTGGAATGCACCGCAGATCACGTCGATCGACCGCAGCCGCGACGCCCATCCGCTGCCAGGCAGCGACGCAGCGACCGCCGCCGAAGCCGCCCTCGCCACATCCGAAAGCACTGCACCCGCCCCTCTGCTCCTGCCCAGAAAGGACCGTTCCCCATGAAACTGGCCGCGCTTCAGATGGTGTCGACACCCCGGGTCGAGGACAACCTCGCCCGCGCCGCGGAACTGGTCGCCCAGGCCGCCCGGCAGGGGGCGGAGCTGGTCGTGCTGCCCGAATACTTCTGCCTGATGGGGCTGCAGGACCGGGACAAGCTCGCGGTCGCGGAGCCTGCCGGCCACGGCCCGATCCAGACGCTGCTGTCTGACCTGGCCCGCCAGCACCAGCTGTGGCTGGTCGGTGGCACGCTGCCTCTGGCGCTGGACGGTGATCCGGACCATGCCTCGAACACCTCGCTCGTCCACGGACCGGACGGTGCGCTCGCGGCCCGCTACGACAAGATCCACCTGTTCCGCTTCGACGACGGCGAGCGCCACTACGACGAAGCCGCCACGCTGCGCCCCGGCGCGCAGCCGGTGGCCTTCGACGCCGTCGCCCGGGACGGCGCGGTGCACCGGGTGGGACTGTCGATCTGCTATGACCTGCGCTTCCCGGAGCTGTACCGGCGCCTGATGCAGCCGCCCTGCAGTGTGCTGGTGGTGCCGGCCGCGTTCACCTGGCCGACCGGACAGGCGCACTGGGAACTGCTGCTGCGCGCCCGGGCGGTGGAAAACCAGTGCTACGTCATCGCCAGCGCCCAGGGCGGGCGGCACGAGAACGGCCGGCGCACCTGGGGCCACTCGATGGTGATCGACCCCTGGGGCACGGTGCTGGCGGTGCAGGACGAAGGCGACGGCGTCGTGCTCGCCGACCTGGACGCGGTGCAGCTGGCACGCGTGCGGACCCAGTTGCCAGCCCTGCAGCACCGCCGGCTCTGAATCGGGCCGCTCAGGCGGCGTTCAGGCCGAGCCGGCTGCGCACCCAGCGGCCGCTGCCCCGACACTTGAGCGCCAGCCAGTCGACCGTCATCTGCACCGGCGGGCCCATGTCGCTCAGGTCCAGTGCACGGTAGACCATGCTGGGGCGCAGCACCGAGCGCAGGTACTCGGCCCAGCCCAGGCGGCCCTCGCGGACCAGTGTCCGGAATGCACGGAAATCGGCCTTGGCGCTCAGGTAGCGCATCCCGACCCGCCACTCGGTCGACGCGGCCAGCGGCCGGCCGCACACCTCGCTGTAGACCAGCCACGGCAGGTTGAAGCCGGCCCGGGTCAGCAGCAGGCTGTTGCAGCTCAGCCGAGGGTTGACCTCCAGCAGCATGAACTGTCCGGTGCGCGCATCGCGCTTGAAGTTCATCACCACCATGCCACGCAGTTTCAGCAGTGCGAGGATGTCGCCGGCCTCGGCCTCCAGGTCCGGCATCGAGACGGTCTCGACCAGGCAGCCCGTGCCGACCTGGACCGGGAAGGTGCGCCATTTGCGGGTCGTCGCCACGCGTTCGACCTGGCCGCCGCGGCTGATCCACGCATGCACGCTGTAGTGCAGGTCGTCGCTGCCGGGCACGTAGTCCTGGAGCAGCACGTCGAGCCCGTACGGCGCGATGCGACAGCACACCCGCATCAGCTCCGCCGGCTCGTCGATCACCAGCGCCTTGGCCCGTGCGATCTCGGGATCCATCCCCGGGCGCATCCAGGCCGTCGGCTGCGCCGGCTTGAGCACGACCGGATAGTCCACCACCCGGCTGAGCGCTTCGATTTCTTCGAGCGTGCGCGGCGCGTGCGTCGCCGGCACCGGCAGGTGCAGCGCCTGGGCCAGTGTGGCGAAGCGGCGCTTGTCCATCATGCGGTTCACCGTGTCGGGCGAGGCCGAGACCCACAGCGCCGTGCCGACCAGGTCCGCGTGCAGCGATGCCAGGGCACGCAGGTCGGTGTCGGCCGTCGGGAACACAGGCAGCGCCTGGCCATGCCGCACCCGCAGTTCGCGCAGCACGCCCAGCAGTTGTTCCGGGCGGCGCGTGAAGTTGCGGGCGCAGATGTATTCGATGCAATGGCGCGAATAACCGGACGGCGGAAACTCGTATTCGCCGATGACGATCACCGGCACACCTTGCTCGCCCAGCGAGCGCACCATGTTCAGGTCCGCCCCCTGGGCGCCCAGGCAGGCGAGCACGATCGCAGGGCTCGGGGACGGGGTGTGGATTGCAGGATTCATGGTGAGGAGGGATCCGCTCTGGAGGCGTTGACCGGGAATGCAGGGAACACAGTTGCGTTTTTACCGGATCAGGCGATCTGCCGGAGGAAACGCACGCCCCGTCAACAGGGGGGCTGGTCGCCGTCCCGCGCAATCCGCACGGTCCTCTTTCGCAGGCCGCTCAGCGCCCGCCAAACATCATGCGGTGCGCCAGCAGCGACTTCAGCGGACCCACCTGGCCCAGCACCGCGAGCCCGGCCCCGCGCAGCGTGCTCAGCCCCGGCCACGGCCAGGTGAAGCTGCGGGCGAGGAAATCGGTGGCAGCGATCATCGCCCATCGGTCCGGCGCCCGCTGCCATTCGACTTGGCGCAGCGCCCGGTCGACATCGCTGTCGCGGGCCAGCCGGGACACCAGTTCGTGCGCGTCACGCAATCCCAGGTTCAGGCCCTGGCCGGCGACCGGGTGCAGCGTCTGCGCGGCGTTGCCGATGCGCACCGTGCGGCCCTGCACCAGCGTGCGCTCGGCGTTGAGGCCGAGTGCGAAGCCCTTGAGCGGACTGACCGACACCAGCCGCCCTACCCGCGCCGGCAGCAGGTGGGTCAGCACGGCCAGCCGCTGCGCCTCGGTCAGCCCAGCCACGGCGTCGTCCGCCCGGTCGACGCACCACACCAGCGCCGCGCGCCGGAGCACGGTGCGTCCGTCCTCGGCCAGCGTCGTGCCCGGCAACGGCAGCAACGCGACCGGCCCCTGCGGCGTGAACCGCTCGTGGGCGACACCGGCCTCGCCCTCTGCCAGCCCGACCGTGCCGACCCAGGCGGTCTGGCCATAGTCGCGGGCGACGGCCTTGCGGGCCTGCTCGGCGAACACGCCGCCCTCGGCAATCACCGCCAGATGGTGCGATTCGACCAGCGCCCCGCCCGCTCCGGAGGCGCTCCCGACATCCACCTCGACACCGCCCGGCAGCGTGCGCACCCCCGCCACGGCGCTGCCCCAGCGCACCGACAGCCGACCCGGCTCGCGTGCACAGGCCGCCAGCCACGCCGCCCGCATCGGCGCGGCCAGTGCGCCATAGGGAATCACCGCGCCCAGCTGCGGCACCCCCTCGTCCGCCGCGCGGATCAGCAGCTCCGGCGCAGGCGCCTTGCCCAGCAGATCCAGCAGACCCGGCTGCTGCTGCGACACATGCACCGCCAGGATCGGCTCGGCACGCTCGGCCATGCCTGCCCAGACGCCCAGCCGCTGCAGCTCCAGCACACTGCCCTGCGACAGCGCCAGCGTGCGCGGATCGCCGCCGACATCGTGGTGGACGGGCAGGCGGTCGTAGACACACACCTGCGCGGACGGCAGGCGGCGCGCGGCCGACAGCGCCAGCGCCAGACCGACCGGTCCGGCACCGATCACGGCCAGTTGCAACGCCGGGGCACGGGCGTTCGAAAGGACAGCGGACATCTCGACTCCTGAGCGGTCAGGAGGGTGACCGCAGTCGCATTTTCTCCGCAATCCAGTGCAGGGTGAGTTGTCGGGCCGGGCCGAGATCCTGCAGGTTCAGCACCTGGCAGACCAGGGGGCGCTTCAGCAGCGAACCCAGGTAACCGGCCCAAGTCCAGAGCCCCTCGCGCACATAGCCCCGGACTGCGCGGAAATCACTCTTCCCGCTGACATACCAGAGTCCGGACTGGCGCGGCGGCGGCGCCTGCCGCTCCAGGCCGCAGACATCGCGGTAGGCCATCCACGGCAGATTGACCCCGGAGCGCGTGGTCAGGATGGTCCATTGGCTGACCCGGGCGTTGATTTCGAGCAGCTTGAACTCGCCCGTGCGGCTGTGGCGCTTGAAATTGAGGTTGGCGATGCCGCGGTAGTCGATCCGCTGCAGGATGTCCACCACCATCGCCTCCAGCACCGGCTCATGCAGGCTCTCGACGTAGCAGCCGCTGCCCACATGGGGCGGCTGGATGCGCCACTTGCGCCCGCAGAACGTGGCCCGGGCCTCGCCTTGCTGGTCGATGAAGGCATGCACGTCGTAGTGCTCGGCATCGTCGCCCGGCACATATTCCTGCAGGATCAGCGCCAGACCACAGGGCGCCACCGTGCGGCCGATGTCCAGCAACTCTTCCCGCGACTGCACCACGATGGCCTTGGCCAGCCGGATTTCGCGCGGCAGATCCTGGTGCTTCCAGGAGGTCGGCAGCAAGGGCTTGGCGATGGCCGGATAGGACAGCGCATCAGCGACCTGCTCGACCTCTTCCAGCGTGTGCGGCGTGAAGGTGCGCGGCACCGGCAACCCGGTGCGCGTGGCCAGTTCGCTGAAGGCGCCCTTGTCCATCAGCGTCAGCACCAGCGCAGGATCGGCCATCGTCGAGCGCACATACGGTCTGGCAGCGTCACCGAGCCGACTCAGCACCTCCAGATCCGGATCGGCCGACGGGAACACCGGCAGCGGACCACCATGGCGGTGCGACAAATCCGCCAGCACCGACAGCAATGCCTGTGGATGCCCGCCGAAATCCGGCACCTGCACAAACTCGATGCAGTAACGCGAGTAGCGGGACGGCGGATCCGCGTATTCACCGACCACGATCACCGATACGCCTTGCTCTCCCAGGGAGCGCACAACGTTCAGATCCCCTTCCGGGGCACCGGCGCACGCGAGAACGACGGCAGGCAGGCGACCTGCCGCCGAGGATATGTTGTTGTGCATGCAGATAGGCGGGGCAAGGAACCGGGACGGTCACCACCACAGACCGTTTCCCGGACTGATTCCAGCAGAGGAATCAGGCTTCGACTTGCTGGATTATTGCGTCAATTTCCGGCTGGGGCCGCCTTGCATGCCGGGAATCTCGCAAGCGCCGGGTCGCCGTCAATGTCAAGGACGCCATGCGGCTGGACGGCATCAGCAGCAGCCCCAGCGCCCGTCTGGCCGGCCAGAGCCGGTTGATGAATGAATCGGCCGAGGCGCCGCTGTCAAAGGACACCAGATCCGGACAGTGGGTGCGCGCATGGCGAATGAACTCGACCTCGTTGAGCATGCCGGGGCCGAGCTTGCGCAGCTCCGGGTCCCAGCCGACCTTGAAGGCGAACCCCATCGAGCCCGACACGAAGTTGCAGGTGGAGGCCACTGCCCGGCCGTCGATCCGCAGCTCGGTGAACAGTGCCCGGCCGTCCCGGTCGAAGCGCGCCACCATGTCGCGGAAGAAGGCCTCGCCGGCCTTGGTCGAACGCATCGAGGTGCCGGACTCGCCTTTCCAGCCCAGGTGCTCCAGGCGCAGGAAATCCTCGACCGACGCGTCGGAAATGCCCTTGCGCAGGCAGTGCCAGCTGACCTCGCCCTGCTCGGCGAACCGGCGCATGCAGCGGTTGATCTCGTTGAGCTTCTTGCCGAGGGTCTCGCGCAGGAGGTCCTCGCCGCAGTGGGCCACCGTCAGCATCGACCGCTCCTGCGGCCCCAGCATCTGCGCTGGCAGGCGGTGCTGCTGCGAGAGCTGCTGGGTCACCTCGGCCAGCTTGCCGGCGGTGTCCACCTTGGGCAGCTCCAGCCCCTTCCAGAGACACCCCGGCCGCGCAAGGAACTCATGGATCGCCTCCACCACCGGACGGACCGAATCGGCGTCGACCAGCA
This sequence comes from Sphaerotilus sp., assembly GCF_041083715.1. Classification (GTDB taxonomy): domain Bacteria; phylum Pseudomonadota; class Gammaproteobacteria; order Burkholderiales; family Burkholderiaceae_C; genus Sphaerotilus. Next base: position 728 of record NZ_JBFPGY010000051.1, on the reverse strand, counting down.
GCCCCCCCAGGTAGGTGTGCTCGGACTGGTAGGCCGACAGGTGCGGCCACGGAAACGACCGGCTTGCCAGACACCGCTGGAACACACCAACCGCGGCCAGCTCCTTCAATCCACCGGCCGAGCGCTCGACCCACATCAGCACAGCCGAAGCCCCGGCATCCAAGTGCTGCAGAGCCGGCCACACGAAGTGCGGTGACATGAATGCATTCGGCTCCGCGGCCCGGACCTCCAGCGCAGCCCACGCCTGTCGGTCCTTGTCAGTCAGCTCCGTTGGTTGACGCAGTCTGACTTCCCACTGTGGAACTACCACGTTCTTTCCTCCCCATTGCGCCGTTGACCCTTGAATCCATCCAGGCGTCTGGAAACATCCACCAGAGGCCCCCCCGGGCGCCTCATTCTCGACGCCGGGTTTTACAGCAATCCTGACTAAAAACGTGGCAAACGGAAACCCTTCGGCAACAAAATGTGACAACAGAACAAGGGGGATAGATATCAATTGTTCTAAATTGAGAGCGGATCGACGTCCAATGCCCACCGAAGCACGCGCGTGGTCGATCCTGAAGACAGCCCCTGCAACCCCGGCAGCCACTGCGCCAGCAGACGGTGCAGCACAACGCGCCCGGACGCTTCGATCAGCATCTGCGCCCGCTCGACATCGGCGACCCGGTGGATCGGCGCAGGCACCGGCGGATAGATCAGCACCTCCTGCGCGCCCGGCAGGCCCTGGG
>NZ_JBFPGY010000050.1:0-13023 GCF_041083715.1 Sphaerotilus sp. | reverse complement strand
GGCAGGGCCGCGTGCGGTTGTTGAACACCGTGTCCTCGCAGGTGCGCAGCAGGAACACCTTCTGCATCAGCTGGATGCCCTCCTTCACCGCCCAGGCGCTCGGGTAGGGGCCGAAGTAGCGATGGCGGCGGTCCACGGCACCGCGGAAATAGACCACGCGCGGGAACTCGTGCGTGACGAACTTCAGGTAGGGATAGCTCTTGTCGTCGCGGAACAGGATGTTGAAGCGCGGGTTCAGCGACTTGATGAGGTTGTTTTCCAGCAGCAGCGCCTCGGCCTCGGAGCGCACCACCGTCGTCTCCATCCGCACGATCTTGCTGACCATGTGGCCGATGCGGGTGCCGCCGTGGTCCTTCTGGAAATAGCTCGACACGCGCCGCTTGAGGTGCTTGGCCTTGCCGACGTAGAGCAGGCCGCCTTCGGCGTCGAAGTAGCGGTAGACACCCGGCAGTGCCGGCAGCGCGGCGACCTCGGCCAGCAGGCGCTCGCGGGCGGCCGCGGCCGGCGTTTCCAGCGCGGGATCGGCAATCAGGAGGGCTTCGGCCTCGTCGGGGGTCAGGCGGCGCGTCATGGTCAGCGATTGTGCCGCCGCGGATAATTCCGTGATGCCCGCCGACACCACACCCGCCTTCCCGCCCGTCCTGACGGTCCCGCCGGCGCTGCGCCGCTGGGACGTGTTCTGCCGCGTCATCGACAACCATGGCGATCTGGGGGTGTGCTGGCGGCTGGCACGCGACCTGGCGGGCCGCGGCGCGCAGGTGCGGCTGTGGGTGGACGACGCCAGCGCGCTGGCCTGGATGGCACCGGACGGTGCGCCGGGCGTGCAGGTGCTGCCGTGGCGCGATCCGCTGGCGGACGAGACGCCGGCCGACGTCGTCATCGAAGCCTTCGGCTGCGACCCGCCCGCCACCTACGTGGCCCGCATGGCCGCAGCCGCTGCAACCGGTCCGGCGCCACAGTGGATCAACCTCGAATACCTCAGCGCCGAGCCACACGTCGAGAGCCTGCACGGGCTGGCCTCGCCGCAGTGGAGCGGCCCCGGGCGCGGCCTGACCAAGTGGTTCTTCTTTCCCGGCTTCACGCCCGCCACGGGCGGCCTGCTGCGCGAACCCGGCCTGCTCGCCCGCCGCGACGCCCACCACCGCGCGACGACGCTGACACGCCTGGGCATCCACCTCGGCGCCGACGACCACCCCGACCACGCACTGATGCTGCTGTTCGGCTACACGCAGCCGCTGCTGCCGGCCTGGCTCGACCTGCTGGCGGACGCACCCCATGAACGCGATGACCGGCGCGTGCGCACCACGCTGCTGGTGACACCGGGCTACAGCACGCAGCAGGTGCGCGCCTGGATGCACCAGCGCGGCGCGTCCGGCCCCGGCCCGGTGGTGGGCGCGCTGCGGCTGCACTTCCTGCCGCACGTCACGCAGGTCGAGTTCGACCGCCTGCTCTGGGCCAGCGACCTCAACCTGGTGCGCGGCGAGGACAGCCTGGTGCGCGCGCTCTGGGCGGGCCGGCCGCTGCTGTGGCAGCTCTATCCGCAGGAGGACGGCATCCACGCCGACAAGCTCGCCGCCTTCCTGGACGTGGCGCTCGACCAGACGCCCCCCGCGCTGGCCACGCCGCTGCGCGCGGTGGCCGGGCTGTGGAACGGGGTGGGCAATCCGGCCGATCTGCCACGGGTGTGGTCGGCGCTGTGGCCCGCGCTGCAGGTGGCCTGGGGTGCGGACACGGCGGCGCGCCAGCAGCGCTGGGCTGGCCAGCCGGACCTCGCCAGCAGCCTGCTCACCTGGGCCGCACGCCAGCGCACAGACGGGCTGGGCTAGAATCGAGGGCTTTGCGGTGTGGCGGCTTGCTCACCGCCCCCTCAAGACAGACACCGAGTCCTCCCGCCGGGACCTCGGTCTCCAACGGAAACCCACCCATGAAGATCGCCCAGGAAATCCGCGCCGGCAACGTGATCATGCAAGGCACCGCCCCGATGGTCGTGCTGCGCACCGAATACAGCCGCGGCGGCCGCAACAGCGCCACCGTGCGCATGAAGCTCAAGAGCCTGCTGAACAACTCCGGCACCGAAGTCGTCTTCAAGGCCGACGACAAGATGGACCAGGTCATCCTCGACAAGAAGGACTGCACCTACTCCTACTTCGCCGACCCGCTCTACGTGTTCATGGACGAGGAGTACAACCAGTACGAAGTCGAAGCCGAGAACATGGGCGACGCCCTGAGCTACCTCGAAGACGCGATGCCCGTCGAAGTGGTGTTCTACGACGGCAAGGCCATCTCGGTCGAACTGCCGACCTCGCTGGTGCGCGAAGTGACCTGGACCGAGCCGGCCGTCAAGGGCGACACCTCGGGCAAGGTCCTGAAGCCCGCCAAGATCTCGACCGACTTCGAGATCCAGGTGCCGGCCTTCGTCGCCCAGGGCGACAAGATCGAAATCGACACCCGCACGCACGAGTACCGCAAGCGCGTCTGATCGACGCCAGCGCCTTGCGCGCCTTGCAGACCAAGCGGCCCTCCGGGGCCGCTTTTTTGTTCCGTGAGAGCATGGGCATGCTGTTCAGCCCTTGTCTTGTCCCTTGCCTGACCCGCCCCATGCGCTCCGCCCCATCCAGCCACCGCCCTGACCTCGACGGTCTGCGCGCCATCGCGGTCCTGCTGGTGCTCGCGCACCACGCCATGCCTGGCTGGCTGCCGGGGGGCTACCTCGGCGTCGACCTCTTCTTTGTCCTGTCCGGCTACCTGATCAGCCAGATTCTCTGGCGTGCACTGGACGAGGGGGATTTCCGCCTGTCCAGCTTCTACCGGAGGCGGGTCCAGCGCATCTTCCCGGCGCTGCTGCTGGTGATCGCCGCCACGCTTGCCCTGGGCGCGTGGCTGCTCTGGCCAGGCGAGTACCGGGCACTCGGGGAGCAGGCTGCGGCCGCGGCGGTCTTCCTGCTGAACTTCGACCTCGCCCGCGCGACCGGCTACTTCGACACCGCCGCACGGCTCAAGCCCCTGCTCCACCTCTGGTCGCTGAGCATCGAGGAGCAGTTCTACCTCGTCTGGCCGCTGCTGCTGCTGGGCCTGCACCGCCTGCGCATGCGCGTGCTGCCGGTGGTCGCAGGGCTGGCGCTCGTGTCGCTGGCCGCGATGCTGGTTTCGGCCCGGCTGGACGCGGCCGCCGCCTTTTTTCTGCCGCAGGCGCGGGCGTGGGAGCTGCTGGCCGGGGCATGCGCCGCCGCGATGCCGCAGCACGACCGGCGCGGCGGCGCCGTGCAGGCCGCGCTCGGCCTGGCGCTCATCGCAGCCAGTGCGGCGTGGATCGGCCCGCAGCGGGCGACCAGCGTGGTGGTGGTGGTGCCGGTGCTGGGGACCATGGCGCTGCTGCTGGCTGCGCCGGACAACCCGGTCAGCAGGCGCCTGCTGGCCAACCCGCCGATGGTGGGCCTCGGGCTGGTCAGCTACCCGCTCTACCTCTGGCACTGGCCGCTGCTGTCGCTCGCCACCGTGGCGGCGTCCGGCCTGCCCGCGCCTGCCGTGCGCGGCGCGCTCGTGCTGGCGAGTCTGCTGCTGGCCACGCTCACCTGGATGCTGCTGGAGCAGCGCATCCGCCCCGCACGGTCGGTGGCCGTGCCATCGATCCTCGTCGGCCTGATGGTGGCCGTGGGACTGTGCGGACTGCTGATCGTCCGCCAGGACGGACTGCCGGCCCGCACCGCACGCCTCAACCCGCTGATCGCGCAGTTCGACTGGGACGTGCCCCGCTGGACCTGGTCCGCCAGCGCCGTGCTCTGCCAGAGCCGGACCCCGACGGTGCGCGGCATCCGGACCTACTGCAACCAGAACCTGCCCGCTCCACCCACCATCGCCCTGCTGGGCGACAGCCACGCACTGCAGCTCTACCCCGGCCTGTCGGAGCGTTTCACCGCAGCCGGGCAGTCGCTGCTGCTGCTCGGGGCATCGGCCTGTGCACCGTTCCTGGGCCTCGACATCCGCTGGGCGGTCGACACCAAGGCCTGCTCGGCAGTGATGGACGGCGCGCTGGACCTGGTGGTCCGGTCACCCTCCATCCACACGGTGGTCCTCGCCCACCGCGGACCGTTCTACGTCGAGGGCCTGCCCACCGGCTTCGAGCTGGCCCGCGAACCCCAGACCCGCATCCGGCTGGCGCTCGACCACGGCGCCCCCGCCGCCGACAACCTCGTGGCCTACCGGCAGGCGATGACCGTGACGCTCACCGCCCTGCAGCGCGCCGGCAAGCGCGTCATCCTGGTGATCGACAGCCCGGAGATCGCCATGGAGCCGCGGGCCTGCGTGCGCCAGCAGCCGGCGCCAGCGCACTGCGGCCTGCCAGTCCGTGCCTATCGGGACCGTGCACGGCGTTATCTTCAGGTCACCGCCGAGGTGCTGCGCCAGTTCCCGGCCATCGAGGTCTGGGACCTGCCCCGGCTGCTCTGTGACGACCAGCACTGCAGCGCCCGGCGCGGCGACGATGTGCTCTACCGCGACGCCGACCACCTCTCGGTGCGCGGCTCGCAGTGGGTGGCCGCGCGGTTCGAGCCGCAACCGGCGGCCCGCTGGGTGTCGACTGGGGCCGGTCCGCTCATCGAAGGCTCAGGCAGTGAAGTTACAACTCGTTAAAAATTGACGCAATTCCACACGGGAGGCTGCAACCACCCGGAATTTCTGCCTCCGGAGAGTTGTCCATGTTCCGTTCGTCCGTGCCCGCTCCCTTGCCGTTGCCCTCGCCTGCCGCGCTGGTGCGACACCTGTTGCCCGTCTCGCTGGGGGCCACGCTGGCCCTCGCCGCCTGTGGCGGCGGGCAGGAGGCCGGCACCGCAGCGGCGCCTTCCGCCCAGCCGATGGCCGCCACGGCCGCAGCCACGGCGACAGCGGGCCGCAGGCACTTCATCGTCGTGCTGCGCAACCAGGTGATCGATGCCCACAGCAAGGCCGACGAGCTGACAAAAGGCCGTGGCGGGCAGCTCGGCCACGTCTACAGCCGCGCGCTGCGGGGCTTTTCGGTATCGCTGCCGGATGCAGCCAGCGACGCCTTCGTGGCCGCACTGGAAAACCATGCCGATGTCGACCACATCGAGCCCGACGTGGCCATGTCCGCCGCACAGACCATCCAGCCCGGTGCGACCTGGGGCCTGGACCGCGTCGACCAGCGGGCCCTGCCGCTGAGCACCACCTACAGCTACAGCACCACCGCCGCCGGGATCAGCGCCTACATCATCGACACCGGCATCCTCGCCAGCCACACCGACTTCGGCGGCCGGGTGCGCACCGGGTTCACCGCCATCACCGACGGCAACGGCACGACCGACTGCAATGGCCACGGCACCCACGTCGCCGGCACCGTCGGCAGCGCCACCTGGGGCATGGCCAAGGGCGTGGGCCTGGTGCCGGTGCGCGTGCTCGACTGCGCCGGCTCAGGCACGGCCAGCGGTGTGATCGCGGGCATCGACTGGGTGGTGGCGAACGCGGTCAAGCCCGCCGTGGGCAACCTGTCGTTGGTGGGCGGCGTGTCGGCGGCGCTGGACACCGCGGTGGCCAATGCCGTGGCGTCCGGCATCACGATGGTGGTGGCCGCGGGCAACGACGGGCTCGACGCCTGCAACGCCTCGCCCGCGCGCACGCCGACCGCGATCACCGTCGGCGCCACGACCAGCCTGGACACCCGCGCGTCCTACTCGAACTGGGGCACCTGCCTCGACCTGTTCGCACCGGGCGACGCGATCAGCTCGACCGGCATCGCCTCGACCACCGCGTCCGCCGTGCTCAGCGGCACGTCGATGGCCGCGCCACACGTCGCCGGACTCGCCGCGCTGGCGCTGGCCACCTCGCCTGCCGCCACGCCAGCGCAGATCGCCAGCCTGATCCAGACCGCCGCCACCCCCGCCGTGGTGACCGACGCCGGCACCGGCTCGCCGAACCTGCTGGCCTACACCGGCGTCGGCACGATTGCCACACCGCCGGTCCCGCTGACCAGCGTGTCGGTCGGCGCCCTCGGCGGCAAGGGCATCGAGCTGGAGCTGGCGCGCTACTGGCAGGCCGGCGTGACGATCGGCGTCCGGACGGCGAGCGGACTGCCGGTGGTCGGTGCGGTCGTGGCGGGCGATTTCACCATCGGCGGCACGGCGGTGCGCTGCACCACCAGCGCCAATGGCAAGTGCAACCTCACCAGCGGCCTGCTGACGACCAGGACGGCGCAGACGGTGTTCCAGGTGACGGGCATCACCGGCACCAGCCTGCGCTACGACACGACGAAGAACGTCGCGGGCAGCATCACCATCAGGAAACCCTGATCAGGCCAGCCCGTCCACCCATGATGCACCGACGCCCCTTGCTGGACCTGCCACGCCTGGTGATGCGGCGGGCCATCCTGGTCGGACTGCTGGCGGTGGTGCTGGCCGTGGTGGTCGGCCTGCACCGCGCGCAGGACGCGATCGACGACGAGGTCGAGGCCGCCCTGACACTCGCGGCGATCGTGGCACGCCTGGGCACGGCCACCAGCATCGACGACGTCCAGGCCCTCGCGGCGCTGCGCGCCCTCCAGGCCGATGGCCGGCCGCGCCACCTCGAACTGACCCTCCACACCGCCGACGGACAGCTCCTGCTGAGCCCGCCGGCCGAACCCACCGCCTCCGCGCTGCTCGACGGCCTCGCGCGGCTGCACCGGCGCCTGTTGCCTGCGTCCGACAAGCGCAGCGTGTCCTGGCCCGTCGCGCGCCCGTCCGGTCCGCCGTGGACCGCCACGCTGCATGCCTCGTCCGAAGGCGAGCGGCGCGAGGCCCTGGCCGATCTGGTGGGCATCTTCGTGGTGCTGCTGGCGGGCATCGCCGGGCTGCTGCTGGTGATGCGCTGGAACATGCGGCAGGCATTCGCCCCCCTGACCGCGCTGCTCGATGCGATCGGTGGCATCGAGCGGCAGGCGCTGGAGCCGGTGCGGCGCCTGCCCACGATGCCAATCCGCGAGCTGGAGTCGATCGCCACCGCCCTGCGGCACCTCGCCGCAGGTCTGGCGCTGGCCGAGGACCGACGCCGGCTGCTCAGCCAGAAGGTGCTGACGCTGCAGGAGGACGAGCGCACCCGCCTGGCCCGCGAACTGCACGACGAGTTCGGACAGCGCCTGACCGCGCTGCGGGTGGACGCGGCCTGGCTGGCGCGCCAGGTGGCCGACCGGCCAGACCTGCTCGGCGTGGTGCAGGGCATGTCGGCGCGCTGCGCCGAGGTCCAGCACGACATCCGGCAGATGCTGGTGGATCTGCGTCCGTTCGGCCCGATCGGCGGTGATGCCGGCTCGCCGGACGTTCTGCCGCTGGAGCGGCTCTGCACGATGCTGGACGCACTGGTGCAGAGCTGGCGCGACACCCGGGCAGCGACCACGTTCACCCTGGTGCTCGACATGGCACCGGCGGACATGGCGATGGAACTGCCGCTCGACCTGGCGCTGACCATCTACCGCATCAGCCAGGAGGCCCTGACCAACGCCGCCCGGCATGCGCAGGCCCGGCACATCGCGCTGCAGTTGCGGCTGCAGCATGCGCCGGACGGGCCGGACTGCGGCTGGCTGCACTGGTCGGTCCGCGACGATGGCATCGGGCTGGCCGGTGCAGCCGCCGCGCTGCAGCGCGGCAACGGCCTCGGCGGCATGCAGGAGCGGGTCTGGGCGCAGTCCGGCGAGTGGCAGGTCCTGGACGGCGACCATGCGCCCCTCGATGCCCATCGGCCCGGTCTGCTGCTGCGGGCTTGCCTGCCCCTGAACCCATCCGCTGGATCGACTGCCCCGCCATGAGCCACCCCACCCCGCTGCGCCTGGCCATCGCCGACGACCACGCCATCGTGCGCATGGGCTACCGGCGCCTGCTGGAAGACGAACCCGGCATGACCGTGGTCGCCGAATATGCCGACGCCGACAGCGCCTGGGCGGACCTCTCCCTGCGATCCGCGGGCGACATCGACCTGCTGATCCTCGACCTGTCGATGCCCGGCCGCAGCGGGCTGGACCTGCTGCTGCAGCTGCACGCCGAATGCCCGGGGCTGAAGGTGCTCATCTTCACGATGCACGACACCGAAGCCCTGCGCACCCAGTGCCTGCGGGCCGGCGCGGTCGGGCTGATCGGCAAGAGCAGCGATCCGGAGTGCCTGCTGGATGCCGTGCGGCGGGTGGCCTGCGCCGCACCACCCAGGGCCGTGGCGGCCCCCGTGCGCAGAGCCGATCTGCCCGGCCACCACCACCTGACCCTGCGCGAGCACGACGCGCTCATGGGCCTGTTGCGCGGCTGGACGCTCGACCAGATCGCCGCCGAGATGGGCGTCTCCGAGAAGACCATCTCCAACTACCAGACGCTGATCCGGCAGAAGCTGGGGGTGAACACCGCTGTCGAGCTGATGCGCTACGGCCAGGCCCACGGGCTGATTCCGTGACACCTCCTGCGCCGAAACGGAACACCGTCCTCAGGACTTCCCTGTGTCGGGAACTCTTCCCTGGCCAGCAGTGGGCGTCATTCCTATGGTGCGCTCCATGCGGTGCACCCCGCACCCGCACCACCCGATGGAATCCTGCCTGCCATGTCCCGCCCCATGTTCCGCCTCGTCGCTCGCCACCCTGATCGGGCACCAGCCTCTTCCCTTGCCTTGGTGACTCCGGTGCGGCACGCCCTGGCAATGGCCGCCATGGCCGTGTTCGCCATGCCTGCGGCGCACGCACAGACGGAAGCCGTGACGCGGACACCGGCACCGCCAGCCGCGAACGTCGAACTGGGCCGCGTCGAGGTCGTCGGCACCACGCCACTGCCCGGCACCGGCGTCAGCCGGGACAAGGTGCCCGCCAACGTGCAGACGCTGGGCACCGCCCGCATCGACGAGCTGGGCGCGAGCAACCTGCCCGACCTGATGCGCCGCTCGCTGGGCAGCGTCAGCGTGGTCGAGACCCAGGGCAATCCGTACCAGATGGAGGTCAACTTCCGCGGCTTCACGGCCAGCCCGCTGCTGGGTCAGCCACAGGGACTGTCGGTGTTCCTGGACGGCGTGCGCATCAACGAAGGGTTCGGCGACATCGTCAACTGGGACCTGGTGCCGAAGAACGCGCTGGCCAGCCTGACGCTGGTGCCTGGGTCCAACCCGGTGTTCGGTCTCAACACCCTGGGCGGCGCACTGGCGCTGACCACCCGCAGCGGCGATACCCATGCCGGCACCGAGATGGAGGCGTCGCTGGGATCGTTCGGGCGCCAGGATATCGAGCTGTCGCACGGCACCCGGGTGGGCGAGGACACCTATTTCTTCATCGCTGGCGACCTCTTCCAGGAAGACGGCTGGCGAGAGGCCTCGCCCTCGCAGGTGCGCCAGCTGTTCGCCAAGCTCAACGGCGAGCACGGCCCGCTGGAATGGTCGGCCAGCCTGCAGGGCGCCGACAACACGCTGGTCGGCAACGGCCCGCTGCCAGAGTCGATGCTGGCGCAGAACCGCGGCCAGGTCTACACGCGCCCCGACACCACCAACAACCGGCTGCTGGCCGTGACGCTGCGTGGCGCCTATGACCTGGGCGAGGGTCGGAAGGTCGAGACCCTGGGCTATGCGCGCAAGCTCGACACCGGCACGGTCAATGGCGATCTCAACGGCGACTGGCAGGACGGCACGAGCACCTTCACCGGCATCGAGAACCGCACCAGCGCCCGCCAGCGCAGCACCGGCGCGGCACTGCAGTGGAACCAGCAGCACGCCGACAGCCTCGTGACGCTGGGCGTCTCGCACGACCGCAGCCACACCGCGTTCGAGCAGACCTCGGCCGCAGGCGACCTCGATGTCCAGCGCGCCGTCGTCCATGTCCAGCCCGCTGCACTCAACGCGGCCCTGAACGGCCGGACCAGCACCAGCAGCGTCTATGCAGCCTCCAACCTGGCGCTCAACTCCGCACTGACACTGAGCGCAGCCAGCCGCTACAACCGGACGCAGGTCACCACCATCGACACCGGGGCGGCGCAAGGCACCGGCACCGCGCTGGACGGCCGCCAGACCTTCCACGCGTTCAACCCGGCCCTGGGCGTGACCTACACCACCAGCCCGGCACTGACGGTCTATGGCGGCATCAGCCAGGGCAACCGCGCGCCCAGCCCTGTCGAGCTGGGCTGCTCGGACCCGGCCAACCCCTGCATCCTGCCCAATGCGCTGCAAGCCGATCCGCCACTCAAGCAGGTGGTGTCGCGCACGATGGAACTGGGCCTGCGCGGCCGGCTCGACAGCGGCTGGCGCTGGAACGCCAGCGTCTTCAGCACCGAGAACCGTGACGACATCCTGTTCGTCAGCAGCGGCGGCGCCACGCCGACGGGCTACTTCAGCAACTTCGGCAAGACCCGCCGCCAAGGACTGGAAGCCGGGCTTTCCGGCCACCGTGGTGCCTGGGATCTGGCCTTGAACTACACCTTGCTCAACGCCACCTACGGCAGCGCGGCCTGCCTGGTGGCGTCCGCCAACAGCAGCACGGGCCTGGGCACGGACTGCAGTGCAGGCGAAATCCAGGTGCGCCCGGGCGACCGCCTGCCCGGCCTGCCCCGGCAGCTCCTCAAGCTCGATCTCGGCTGGCGGGCCATGCCCGGGGTGCGGGTGGGCGCGAACCTGCAGACGCAGTCCGGCGTCTACCTGCGCGGCAACGACAACCAGCAACAGCAGCCCGATGGCGCCACCTTCAACGGCAGCGGGCGCACCGCGGGTTTCGCCGTCCTGAACCTGCAGGCCAGCTGGAAGTTCAGTCCGGGCTGGTCGCTGCTGGGCAAGGTCAACAACGTGCTGGACACCCGCTACGCCACGGGCGGGGTGCTGGGCCGCAACGCCTTCGGTGCCAACGGTGCCTTGCTGCCGGCCGGCACCGGTGCGAACGAAGCCTTCGTCGCACCCGGAGCGCCGCGCTCCCTGAGCCTGGCACTGCAGTGGCGGTTCACGGACTGAGGCGTCGCCGCATCGGCGTCAATCCTCCCGGACGCTGACCTCGAACGTCACCTGCACCTCGTCCGACCCGCTGGCCTGGCACTTGAAGCGCCGGGCCGCCTGCGTGACGAGGCGGTGGTATTCCTTGGGACCGGACAGGGGCGTGACCTCGACGATCTGGCTGCCGCGCACCAGCATGCGCACGCGCACGACACCGGCGATGCCGAAGCGGTCGTAGGCGCCAGCCATCGTGCTCTGGACGATGTCGGCGTAGCCCGGGCAGGCCAGTCCGACTTCGGCGCGCGCGGGCGCAGCCGGTGGCATGGGCGGCGCGGGCGGGGCCGGGGGCGCGGGGGGAGGCGGTGGCTTGATCTCGACCTGCTTCGGCGGCGGCTCGGCCTGCACCGCCTGGATCACCGGGGCGGGCGGCGTCGGCGCCGGCGTGACCTCGGGCGGCGGGACAAAGGCCCTGGGGGCAGGCGCCGGAGGGGGCGGCGGCGCGTCCTGCAGCTTCACGACCTTGGGTGGCTCAGGCGGTGGGGGGGGTGGAGGTGGCGGGGGCGGCGGCCTCACCTCGTCGATGATCGCCATCTCGACCGGCGGGCGCACCACGTCGAGCGCCTTGCGCGCCAGCCCGGACGCCAGGGCCCAGCCGACCAGCACATGCAGCCCGACCACCACGCCCACACCGACCCAGCGCGGCGAACCCGCTTGCGGATCGAACTCCGGCAGGCTGTTCGGCCTCACTGGAACTGCTCCCCACCGACCACGCCCAGCTTGCGCAGGCCGAGTTTCTGCGCCGAGACCATGACCGCGGCGAAGGTGTCGTAGCGCGACTTGGCATCCGGGCGGATGTGGATCTCGGGCTGCACCTCCTGCGTGGCGGCAGCCTTCAGCTTGTCTTCCAGTGCCGCGCGGTCCGGCAGCGCCACGCCCTGCCAGTACACGACGTTGGCCGGGTCGATGTCGATCTTCACCACTTCGGGCGGCACGGCGTTGACCGGCGGTGTCCCGGTCGGCAGGTTCAGGTCGGTCGAATGCAGCTGGACCGGGATCGTGATGATCAGCATCACCAGCAGCACCAGCATCACGTCGATCAGCGGCGTGGTGTTGATCTCCATGATCGGCTCGGGATCGCCGCCTGGGGCCAGCCCGTCGCCGGGGCCGAGGTTCATCGCCATCGTGGTCTCCTGGGCATGGTGTCCGGCTCAGTGCAGCGCGGGCGGTTCGGTGATGAACGACACCCGCGCGATGCCGGCACGCTGGCACGCCAGCACGACCCGCCCAACCGGCGCATACGCCGCCGTGCGGTCACCGCGGAGGTGGACCTCGGGCTGCGGCGACTGCACCGACACCTGCTTCAGCCGCTCCACCAGCGCCTCGGCGTTCGGCAGCGGGGTGTCGTACCAGTAGACCACCCCCTGCGCATCGACCGAGAGCACGATGTTCTCCGGCTTGCTCTGGCGCGGGTTCAGGCGCTCCTGCGGCAGATCGACCTTGATCGACGTGGTGACGACCGGGATCGTGATCAGGAAGATGATCAGCAGCACCAGCATCACGTCGACCAGCGGCGTGGTGTTGATGGTGGCCATCACCTCGTCGTCGCCCGCGGAGGCGTCGAACGGGCCGGGCGGCAGCGCCATGTCAGCCCTTGGACAAGGACGCGGCAGCGGACTTCGCGGACGCCTGCGCCAGCAGCACCGCGTGCAGGTCCGCCGCGAAGCCGCGCACCTCGTCCATCACCGCCTTGTTGCGCCGCACCAGCCAGTTGTAGCCCAGCACCGCCGGCACCGCGACCGCCAGGCCGATGGCCGTCATGATCAGCGCCTCGCCCACCGGCCCGGCCACCTTGTCGATGCTGGCCTGCCCCGCGACACCGATGGCAGTGAGCGCGTGGTAGATGCCCCAGACGGTGCCGAACAGGCCGACGAAGGGCGCCGTCGAGCCGACGGTGGCCAGGAATGCCAGACCGTTCTGCAGCCGGCCCTGCACCCGCTCGATGGCGCGCTGGATCGACATCGTGATCCAGGTGTTCAGGTCGATCTGGCCGAGCAGTCCGGCGTGCTTGACCGAGGCATCCGCGCCCGCCTGGGCGATGAAGCGGAA
>NZ_JBFPGY010000049.1:0-13034 GCF_041083715.1 Sphaerotilus sp. | reverse complement strand
GCTTGGCGCGGCCGGCGTTGGTGTCCATCAGCGTGGCGAGCAGTTCCTGGTCGAGGCTGCCCCAGTTGACGCCGATGCGCACCGGCTTGTCGTGGCGCAGCGCGGCCTCGATCATCATGCCGAACTGGCGGTCGCGCTTGTCACCCTTGCCGACGTTGCCGGGGTTGATGCGGTACTTGGACAGCGCCTGCGCCATCGCCGGGTACTCGGTCAGCAGGCGGTGGCCGTTGTAGTGGAAATCGCCGATCAGCGGCACGTCGATCTGCATGCGGTCGAGCTGCTCGCGGATGTGCGGCACGGCCTCGGCCGCTTCGGGCGTGTTCACCGTGATGCGCACCATCTCCGAGCCGGCCAGCGCCAGCTCCTTCACCTGGATGGCGGTGCCGATCACGTCCACCGTGTCGGTGTTGGTCATCGACTGCACGCGCACCGGCGCGTCGCCGCCGACCGTCACGACACGGTCGCCCCAGACCACGCGGGCCTGCAGGCTGCGGCGCGCGGCGGGCTCGCCCAGCGGAATCGGTTGCTCGGAGGTCGGCAGCGGAGCATTCATGGTCAGACTCACTTCAGAACGACATTGGCGACGGCACCACGGGTGAATGGCACCAGACTGAACGGCTCACCACGCACGGTCACCTGGGTGACGCTGGCGATGCCTACCTTCATGCGCATCGGCATGGCGCCGTCGAGACCGACCACCTCACCCGGCAGCACCGTGCGCGACAGCAGCACCGCACCACCGGCGTCCCGCACCTCGATCCAGGACTCGCCCGTCGTGCGCAGCACCACTGTGCCTGCCGCAGCCGGCGGCGCGCTGGCACCCGCGGAGGCCGTGTCCATCGGCGCCGAGTGCACGGTCTCAGACACCGGCGGAGCCACAGGAACCGACGCGGCGGGCACGACCGGCGTCGCAGGCACCACGACGGCGGTCGGCGCAGAAACCAGCACACCACCCGATGGCAAACCAGCGCCATCGCTGGCCGCCCCGACCACCCCCGACGAAGACGCCGCAGACGGAGGAGGAACTTCGGACACGGCACTGGCGCTGGCAGCAGGGGCCTCCGCCGCAGGCCAGCCCAGACCACCAAAGACCGAACGCATCGGAGGCACAAACCAGAAGGCCAGTGCAGCCAGCAGCAGCAACGCCGGCAGCAAGTAGGTGGACTTGAGCCACTCCGGCTTCCCGGTACCGCTGCGGCTGAAGGTATTGCCGCTCACGCCTTCCCGGTATGGCGTCTGCAGACCGCGCGACACGTTCTCGAGTTGATGCGGCGGCATTCCGGAGACTGGCAGGACCGCCAGCACCTTGGTGGCATCCAGACCGAGCTGACGCGCATACGACTGCGCAAGACTCCGCACAAAGGCCAGTCCCGGCAACTCGCCATAGCGATCGGCCTCCAGCGCCACCAGACGGCGCTCAGGCACTTTCAGCACCTGCGCCAACGCATCGATTTCCAATCCACGTGCCTCGCGCGCAGCGCGCAGCATGGCGCCAGCCGATGGAGAGCCATCTGGCAGCGGTGTCACTTCACTCATCGAACTGTCCTTGGTCGTAGGCCGCTGCCTCCCGTGACTTCGGGAATCGTGCATGCAGCAATGTCCCCAATTCTTCCACGGACGAGGTCAGCTTTCGTCGGTGCTGGATGCGAATCGCCAGCCACAGCGTTTCAGGGCTCACCAGCTCGGGGGTCTGGTTGAGCCGCTGGACATAGAGAAACGCACGCTCCAGGTCACCTCGGCGCTTGAGAACGTCCGCCAGGTTGAACACGGTGGCCGGATTGCCCGGATCCTGGTCGAAGCTGCGCTGCAGGATGATCTGGGCCGTCTGCAACTCGCCGGCCCGCGCCTCACAGATGCCGGCAGCCAGCAGCGTGCGTGCCGACTCCCGGTACTGCGGCACCGCCATCGCCGCCTCGAACTGCTGGCGCGCCGGCGCGAAGCGGCGCTGCTGGCAGAGGAACCAGCCGTAGTTGTGCAGCGTGTCCGCGTCTGCGGGATGCACCCGGAGGGCGGAACGAAAGCTCTCCTCCGCCAGCTCGTACTCACCCATGTTGGCGTAGATCAGCCCGCGCAGGCTCAGGGCTGGCACATGGTTCGGATCGACGGACAGCGCGCGCTTGACCTCGTCCAGCGCGGTCACGTACTGCCCCTGGCCGAAATAGGCCGCAGCCAGCTCGGTGCGGATGCGCGCCCGCTTGGCCACATCGGACTCGTCCGACTCGGTGACCAGATCGCGCCGGCCACCGGACGAGACAGTCGACGACGTCGATCCGCTGGAGGTCGTCGTGCGGGGAGCGCTGACACTGGTGGGACTGGCTTCCCCCATCGGCACCGGCAACGCTGGTCCGGACACGCAGCCTGCAAGCAGCACCGCAGCCAGCAGCAGACCGCCGCACCGGCCGGTGCGGCGCTCGAACCAGCGCAGTGGGAGCATCGTCATCCTGGGGAGGTCAGTTGGGTGCGACCGGAGGGGCACTGCGCACGATGCGGATGGGTGCACGCACCATGCGCTCGTGTGCCCGGGTGCGGTCCTGCACCTCGCCGGCGAGCTGGCCGCAGGCCGCGTCGATGTCGTCACCGCGCGTCTTGCGCACCGTCGTGACCAGGCCACCTTCGATGAGCACCTTGGCGAAGGCCTGCACACGGGCATGGTCCGAGCGTTTCAGGCCCGAGGCAGGGAACGGGTTGAAGGGAATCAGGTTGAACTTGCAGGGCAATCGGCCGACCGGGCCCTTCGGCCCGACCAGCGCCAGCAGCGCCCTCGCCTGCTCGTCGCTGTCGTTGACGCCGTCGAGCATGCAGTATTCGAAGGTGATGAAATCGCGCGGCGCTGTGTCCAGGTAGCGCTTGCACGCCGCCAGCAGCTCGGCCAGCGGGTACTTGCGGTTCAGCGGCACGAGCTCGTTGCGCAGCGTGTCCTCGGGTGCATGCAGCGACACGGCCAGCGCCACCGGCAGGTCATCGCGCAGACGGTCCATGAAGGACACGACACCGGAGGTCGACACCGTCACGCGCCGGCGCGACAGGCCGTAGCCATGGTCATCGAGCATCACGCGCAGCGCCGGCACGAGCGCGCCGTAGTTCTGCAGCGGCTCGCCCATGCCCATCATCACGACGTTGGTGATCACGCGCTCGCCGGCGGGACGGTTCAGGTCGCGGCGCAGCGTGTGTTCGGCGTACCAGAGCTGCGCGAGGATCTCGCCCGTGCTCAGGTTGCGCGAAAAACCCTGGTGGCCCGTGGAGCAGAAACGGCAGCCCACCGCACAACCGGCCTGCGATGAGATGCACAGCGTGCCGCGGCCTTCCTCGGGGATGAAGACGCTCTCGACCGCATCACCGGCACCCACGTCGAACAGCCACTTGACCGTGCCGTCGGCGGAACGGTGTTCGGAGAGGATCGCCAGCGGGCGGATGACCGACCCACTGGCGAGTTTGGCGCGCAGCGACTTGGCCAGATCACTCATCTGGCCGAAGTCGCGCGCACCGCGCTGGTGGATCCACCGGAACAACTGGACGGCGCGAAAGCGCTTCTCGCCCAACCGCTCGCAATGCGCGGCCAGCCCGTCGAGGTCGAAGTCGAGCAGGTTGACAGCGTCGGGGGCGGCGTCGGTGGTCATGTCGTCAGCGCGGGTTCAGCTGCCAATCAGCGGCTGTAGACGTTCATGCCGGGGAAGAAGAACGCGATTTCGACGGCGGCCGTTTCGGCAGCGTCGGAGCCGTGCACGGCGTTGGCGTCGATCGAATCGGCGAAGTCGGCGCGGATCGTGCCGGCTTCCGCCTTCTTCGGGTCGGTGGCGCCCATCAGCTCGCGGTTCTTCAGGATGGCGTTCTCGCCTTCCAGGCACTGGATCATCACCGGGCCCGAGATCATGAAGTTCACCAGGTCGTTGAAGAACGGGCGGGCCTTGTGGACGCCGTAGAACGCTTCAGCGTCCGCACGCGACAGCTGGACCAGCTTGGCAGCAGCGATCTTCAGGCCGGCGCCTTCGAAACGGGCGTAGATCTGGCCGATGACGTTCTTGGCAACGGCGTCGGGCTTGATGATGGACAGGGTGCGTTCGATGGCCATGGAATGATTTCCTTGTGGAACAGGTGGACAGAGTCGGTCGAATCAGGGTCGAAGCCGGGGAAAACCCGGCATTCTAGCTTTGAAGCGTGTCGGGCTTTCAGCGCCGACGGCCGCCACGGCCCTTGTTGTTACCGCCGCCAGGGCGGGTGAAGTAGGCTTCGGCGCCGATGTAGCCCACCGACGTCTCCATCGGGTCTGGCTGGCGAGGCTCGCCCTTGCGGTTGCCCCCACCACCACTGCCCGGCGTCGGCTCTTCGGTCGGACGGCCAAAGCCGGTCGTGATGCGCTTGGAGCCGGACACGAAGCGCTTGTCGAAGGTCTGCTCCAGCGGATTCGGGATGTGCAGCGGATCGTCACCCTCGTTGCGCGGGCTGCGGCCACCACCTTGCGGCGGCCCATCCTGCCGCGGGCCACGCGGCGGGCGGTTCTGCTGGCCTTGCAGCGCATTGCCCTGGCCACCAGGACGCCCGCTCCCCTGGCGATCACCCCGGTCCTGCCCACGGTCACCGCCATGCTGCGCGCCCTTGCCACGCGGCGCCTGCGGATCGCGCTCGGCGCGCGGCTCGCCACCGCGTCCCCCGCGGTCGCTGGCACGCAGCTCGCCACCCCGGTCCGGACGGTCCTGCCCACGGCCCTTCTGGGATCTTCCACCACGCGGAGCGTCATTCGGCACCACGCGGGCAGGCTGGTCCGGATTGGCCAACGTGCGGATCGTGCGCACATCCTGCTCCTCCAGCTCCACCCAGACACCGCGCTTGAGACCGCGCGGCAACACCACCGTGCCATAGCGGATGCGGATCAGCCGGCTGACCGCCAGACCCACCTTGTCGAACAGCTTGCGCACTTCGCGGTTGCGGCCTTCGGTGATGACGACGCGGTACCAGCGGTTGATGCCTTCGCCGCCACCGTCCTCGATCGACTTGAAGGCCGCCTTCTGGCCTTCGATGTCCACGCCGTCCAGCAGACGGGCCCGCTGCTCCGTCGACAGGGAACCGAGCACGCGCACGGCGTACTCGCGCTCCACGCCGAAGCGCGGGTGCATGAGCTGGTTCGCCAGATCACCCGAATTGGTGAACAGCAGCAGGCCTTCGGTGTTGATGTCCAGACGGCCCACCGACAGCCACTTGCCAGTATGCAGACGCGGCAGGCGGCGGAACACGGTCGGGCGGCCTTCGGGGTCGTGGTGCGTGACGACCTCGCCGACTTCCTTGTGATACGCCAGCACGCGGGCCGGCGGCGGCGCGATGCGCACCTTGATCGGACGGCCAGCAATGCGGATCTGATCGCCCTGCGCGATGCGCATGCCGATGTGGGCGGCCTCCCCATTGACGGAGACCTGCCCGTCCTGGATCAGCTGCTCCATCTCGCGACGCGAACCGATGCCGGCCTGGGCCAGCACCTTGTGCAACTTGGGTGCCTCGGGCTCGGGGCGCAGCACACGCTTGCCCGGATCGACCAGCTCGTCGTCGGCATCGGGCGCGACTTCAGCGTCATAGTCGCCCGAGATCACCTCGGCAAACAGCGTGCTGGCATCCACGGGATCGTCGTCACCGCCGCTGACCACGATCACCTCGAATTCCTCTTCGCCATCCACCATCGGTTCGGCAGAAGCCGGTGCACCGGCGCTCACGACAGCACCGCTGTTCTCGCGCGGGCCACGTCGCTCCTTGCGACGCTGGCGGTCGCGGTCGCGCCGACGACCACCAGCCTCCTCTCCAGCCGGTGCCACCGCGCTCGTTTCCAGCGCGCCATCCGAAGCCGGCTCAGCCACCGCGGAAGCCGACACCACGGACTCGGAGACCGGCAGCGGGCTCGGAGCAACGTCCGCAGCAGCGGATTCCTGCGCGACGACAGACTCGACGGACACGTCCTTCTTGCGACCACGCGGCGCCCGTGCAGGGCGTGCTGCCGGCAATGCACCCTCAGCGGCATCGGCCACCGTCGGCGGAGCAACGTCCTGGGCCACCGTCTCGCTGGCGGACTCGCCGATCACCACCGCAGCCACCGTCTTGCGCGGTGCGCGCGGCTTCTTGGCGATGGGCGCCGCTTCGGACGCCTCGGTCGCGCCCGTGTCCGCAACCACGACGGCCGCAGCCGCCTTGCGGGGCGCACGGCGCTTCTTTGGTGCTTCGGAGTTCTCTGCAGCGGCGTCGGCGCCAGTCTGGTCAGCGGTATCTTGATGTTCGTTCATGCGTTCGGCCTCAGGCCTCGGGAAGAGATGACGATGCGCCATCGGGTCCCGAAGGCACAGGGTTTGTGTCGGCCATCAGGTTGATCCCGATGGCCTCCAGGGATGGCAGTTGATCCAGGGATTTCAATCCCAGATCGTCCAGAAATTGTCGGGTCGTCGCATACAGCGCCGGACGCCCGGGGCCCTCGCGGTGCCCGATCACTTCGATCCAGCCACGCTCTTCGAGCTGCCGGACAATCTGCGTGCTGACCGTCACGCCACGGATGTCCTCGATGTCACCGCGGGTGACGGGCTGCCGGTAGGCCACGATCGAGAGCGTCTCCATCGTGGCGCGCGAATAGCGGGCCGGCTTGTCCGGGTACAGCCGGTCCAGATGGACCCGCATCTCCGGGCGACTCTGGAATCGCCATCCGCTCGCCACGCAGACCAGTTCGACCCCGCGTCCTTGCCAATCCTGCGCCAGCCCATCCAGCAACATGCGCACCGTGTCCGCACTGACCACGTCGTCAAACAGCTGCCGCAGTTCACGAACCGTCAACGGCTGGTGCGCACAGATGAGTGCGGTCTCGAGGACGCGTTTGGCATCCCGTGTATTCATGAATTCCGTCTGATACCTGGGCGAACCTGACCAGCTCATCGCCAGGGGCGGCCGGTCTGGGGAGTTCGCTGTCGGGTTTCGGGGTGTGCGCCCGGACCAGGTGGGATCGGGGCTTGCAGGACGCAGGCGCAAGGCGCGTTCCTGCCGGATTGGACCACATTCTAGCGCCGAACGGCGGCCGTGCGCCAAGGCCGTTGTTCAACCCTGCGTGACCTGCCTCCACACCGCGGCCAAATCGTCCGGAAGTGCCGCATCGAACGACAGCCACTCGCCGGTCAACGGATGCTCCAGCCCGAGGTGTGTGGCGTGCAACGCCTGCCGAGTGATCCCCAGCACCGGCTTGCCGCCGTACACGCCATCCCCCAGCAACGGGTGCCCGCGCCGTGCCAGGTGCACGCGGATCTGGTGCGTGCGCCCGGTGTACAGCTTGCAGCGAACGGCACTGACCCTCCCGGCCTCGGGCGACTTGCCGAAGTCCCGTACCGCCAGGCAGGTCACGTCGGTGCGCGCCGGCTTGCCATTGGTCACGACCGCCATGCGGATGCGTGACACCGGATCACGCCCGATCGGCGCCTCGATGGTGAATGGCTCCTCCTCGACCTCGCCATGCACGAGCGCCAGGTATTCCCGGTGTACCTCGCGCGCTGCGATGGCGCGGGTCAGCGCGGTCTGCGCCAGCTGGGTCTTGGCCACGACCATCAGACCCGATGTGTCCTTGTCGAGCCGGTGCACGATGCCTGCCCGCGCCAGTGACGCGGCGCCAGCATGGTGCGCCAGCAAACCGTTGAGCAGCGTGCCCGACCAGTGCCCCGCCGCCGGATGAACCACCAGACCCGCGGGCTTGTGCACCACCATCAGCGCCTCGTCCTCGTAGACGACCTCCAGCGCGATCGCTTCGGCGCGGAAGGCACTGCTCTGCGCCGTGGGCTGCAGGTCCACCTCGATGATCTGCCCGGCACCCACCTTGCGCGACGCACTGGTCAGCACCTGACCGGCACTGCGCACGTGGCCAGCGTCGATGAGCTGCTGGAGATGGCTGCGCGAGAACTCCGGCGCGAGGCCTACCAGCCACTTGTCCAGGCGCAACCCGTGGGAGGCCCGATCGACCTCGGCCTGTCGGCATTCGATCTCGGCAGGCGATGCGGCAGCCCCCTGCTCCGGCCCCTCTTCTTCGATGTCCTCGACAACTTCCGAAGCTTCATGCTGGCCCTGGGGCCCGTTCATATAATTCACGCTCTGTATCCAATCTGGCCCGACCTGCGGGTCCGGCCCATGACCACCATGTTCAAGCCCTGCCCGACACCGGCTCTGCGCCTCGCCTCCCTCGTGCTCGGGGTGGCGTTGGTCTGTCAACTGGGCGGCTGCGCGTCGGAGCCCAAAAACGTCGATGACGGCAAGAGCATTGCCAAATTGTACGAAGAGGCCCGGGAAGAAGCCTCCAATGGCGCCAACGACCGTGCAATCAAGCTCTACGAACGCATCGAAGGCCGCGCTGCCGGCACCCTGCTGTCGCAGCAGGCGCAGCTCGAACAAGCCTACCTCCTCTACAAGCAACAGGAGAAAGCGCGCGCGCTGGCCGTGGTCGAACGCTTCCTGAAGCTGCACCCGACCAGCCCCGCCGGCGACTATGCCTACTACCTGCAAGGGCTGATCAATTTCAATGACGACCTCGGCCTGTTCGGCTCCATCGCCAAGCAGGACCTGTCCGAGCGGGACCAGCAGGCCTCGCGCGACGCCTACCAGAGCTTCAAGCAGCTCGTCGAGCGCTTCCCCGAGTCGAAGTACGCACCCGACGCCAAGGTGCGCATGAAGTACATCGTCAACGCGCTGGCCTCCTACGAGGTGCATGTGGCGCGCTACTACTACATGCGCGGCGCCTACCTGGCCGCGGCCAACCGCGCGCAGCAGGCACTGCAGGACTTCCGCGGCGTGCCGGCCGCCGAAGAGGCCCTGTTCCTGATGGCTGCCAGCTACGACAAGCTCGGGCTCGTGCCACTGCGCGACGACGCACAGCGCGTGCTGAAGACCAACTACCCGCAAAGCGCGTGGATCGGCCGCGACTACGACGAAAAAACGCGCTGGTGGCGCCTGTGGTGATGCGCTGACCGCCACTCCAGACGCTACACCGGCGTCGGTGTGCGCGGCGCCGACATGCTGTGGGCGGCAGCCAGTTCTCGAAGCCATGCCAGCGCCTGTTCCTCGCTCGCCAGCGGTGTCATCGGCGGCAGCGCTGCCCGCAGGCGCCGCCCGTAGCCCATCTGCACGAGCCGGCTGTCGCACACCACCAGCAGACCGCAGTCGGTTTCACTGCGGATCAGCCGTCCGGCGCCCTGCTTCAGCGCGATCGCGGTTTCAGGGATGAAGTAGTCGTTGAAGGCATTGCCTCCCTCTGCCTCCAGCTGGCGGCTGCGGGCTTCGGCCAGCGGATCATTCGGCGGCGGAAACGGCAGCTTGTCGATCAGCACGCACTGCAGCGCGTCCCCCGGCACGTCGATGCCTTCCCAGAAACTGTGCGAACCGACCAGCACGCCACGCGGCGCGGCCAGGAACTGCGCCAGCATGGCCCGCTTCGGTGCCTCGCCCTGCACGAACACGGCGATGCCATCCGGCGCCAGCCGCTCGCGCAGCGCGGCGCCGATCTGCTGCAGCGAACGCAGCGTGGTCGTCAGCACGAAGGTGCGACCACCCAGCGCCTGCGCACAGCGGCCGGCCAGCTCGGCCACCGCCCCCGGATGCGCCGGCTCGGCCGGCTTGGGAAAGCGCGTCGGCACATACAGCCGGGCATGGGCCGCGTAGTCGAACGGACTGCCAGCCTGCAGCGTGCGCGCCTCTTCCATGCCGACGCTGCGGGTGAACCAGCTCAGCGCTGGATCGTCGCCCAGCGTGGCCGACGTGAAGATCCACGCCCGGCTGCCGCCTTCGACCTGCGCGCGCAGCGTGTCGCGGATGTCCAGCGGCGCCTCGGTCAGACGGGCCTGGTGGGCCGTCAGGTCGATCCAGCGCACATGGTCGTGCGCGGGAGCCTGCAGAAAGGCCTCGACGCGCGCCGCCAGTGCACGCGCCCGGTCTTCCAGCTTGGCCAGGTCGGGGCCGCCGTCGGCCACTGCGGCCAGATGTGCCAGCGTCTCGGCACTCACCGCGCGCACGCGCTCCAGCGCCTCGGTGAACTCGGGGCGGTTCGCACGCTCCTCCCAGCGCAGCCGCACAGCGCCCCGCAACGGCCCCGCACTCGCCAGTCGCAACTCACGCGCCGCCAGCTCGCAGCGCGCCGCCAGCTCCGTCCACGGCCCGAAGCCGCGGGCCTCGGTCAGCCCGACCGCCAGCAGGTCGCGGCTGAAATCGAGCAACTGGCTGGTGCCGAGCAGCTTGCCCAGGAACTGCACCCCAGCCTCGTTGAGCTGGTGCGCCTCGTCGAAGACCACCGCATCCACGGTCGGCAGCAGCTCGGCCATGCCGGTGTCCTTGAGCGCCATGTCGGCGAAGAACAGGTGGTGGTTGACCACGACGATATCGGCCTGCAGCGCCAGCCGGCGCGCCTGCACGACGTGGCACTGCCGGAACTTCGGGCACTCGCTGCCAAGACAGTTCTCGCGGTTCGACGTGACCAGGGGGATCACCGGCGAGCGCTCGTCGAGACTGTCCAGCTCGGCCAGATCACCGCTGCGGGTGCCCTGCGCCCAGACCTCGATGCGCGCGAGCTGGCGCAGCGCTTGGGGGCTGGGCCATTCGTTGGTGTGGCGGGCCTGCTCCAGCCGGTGCAGACAAAGATAGGATCCCCGCCCCTTGAGCAGCGCGATCTGCACCGGCAGACCGAAGGTGCGCATCAGCTTGGGCAGGTCCCGCAGGAACAGCTGGTCCTGCAGGCTCTTGGTGGCCGTGCTGACCATGGCCCGCAGCCCGGACAGCAGCAGCGGCACCAGATACGCAAACGTCTTGCCGACCCCCGTGCCGGCCTCGGCCACCAGCACGCTGCGGGACTCCAGTGCCTCGGCGACCGCGTCGGCCAGATGCGTCTGCACCTCGCGCGCCTGGAAACGGCGATCGGCCCGTGCCAGCTCACCGTTCGCGGCGAACGCCTGTGCCACCTCTGCGCGCAGCGGGGAACGTGCGCTCATTGCCGCTATTCGCTCTGACGTTGGCTTCATTGGCGGGAAAAGCGGGATGAACCGTTTATAGTTTTCGACATGACACCGGACTCCCCTGGATATCGACTGCTCGCGGCCACAGGCATTGACCGCGGTGATCGACTGTATCAACAAGATCAAGTGGAGGTCTTCACGCACCCTCGCGCCGAAGGTTGCCTGCTGGCCATTCTGGCCGACGGCATGGGCGGCAAGAGCGGGGGCCGCAAGGCCGCCGACCAGGTGCTGCTGATCGCCCGCCAGCTCTTCGAACGCTTCGCGCCCGCCAAGGACTCCGCGTCCGAGCTGCTGCGCAAGATCGTGCTCGAATCACACCTGATGATCAAGCTGACCGCGATCACCTCCGAACAGGAGCCACACAGCACGCTGGCCGCGTTCCTCGTGCTGCCCAACCGGGAGTGCCACATCATCCATGCGGGTGACTCGCGGGTGTACGTGTTCCGCGGCTCGAACATGCTCACGCGCACTTTCGACCACTCGCTGGTGCAGCGCATGGTCGAAGACGGTGAGATCAACGAGGAAGAGGCCAACGACCACCCCCACGCCCACCTGCTGACCGGCTGCCTCGGCGCGGACGAGGATCCCCCGATCACCGTGGCCCGCATGGACCGGCTGGAAACGGGTGATTCGCTGCTGGTGTGCAGCGACGGCCTGTGGCACTACTTCACCTCGCGCGAGCTGGGCACCATCGTCAACGCGCTCAAGCCGCGCGATGCCAGCAAGATGCTCATCAGCAAGGCACGCCAGCGTGCCCGGGGCGGCGGCGACAACCTCTCGCTCGCCCTCGTGCGGCTCGACACGCTGGGCTGAAACCGCCCAGCTCCAGGATTCAGGTCAGCGACGTGTCCACGTCGCGCCGCTCCAGCGCCATGAACTCCTCGGACTGCATCTCGGTCAGGCGCGAGACCGTGCGCGGGAATTCATGCGACATCGGACCTTCGGTGTACAGCTCCTCGGGCGGCACTGCGGCCGAGAGGATCAGCTTGACACGCCGGTCGTAGAGCACGTCGATCAGCCACGTGAAACGCCGCGCTTCCGAGGCCAGGCGCGGCGGCATCATCGGCACGTCCGACAGCAACAGCGTATGGAACTGGGTCGCCAGCTCCAGATAGTCGTTCTGCGAGCGCGGCCCGCCGCAGAGCTGCTTGAAATCGAACCAGACCACGCCACCCGCCTTGCGTCGGGCATGGATGACGCGGTTCTCGATGCGCAACTCCGGCGATTCATCCTTGACCTCCGCCAACTCGTCGAAAGCCTGTGTCATCGCGGCGTCGGCCTGCGCGCCCAGCGGCGTGTGGTAGAGCTGGACGTGCTGCAGCGTGCGGCGGCGGTAGTCGGTCCCGTTGTCCACGTTGATGACTTCGAGCTTGGCCTTGAGCAGCTCGATGGCGGGCAGGATGCGGTCACGGTGCAACCCGTTCGGGTACAGCTCGTCCGGGTGGAAATTGGATGTCGTGATGATGGACACCCGGTTGGCGTACATCGCATCCAGCAGCCGGTGCAGGATCATCGCGTCGGTCACGTCCGCGACGTGGAACTCGTCGAAGCAGATCAGCCGGAAGCGCCGCCCGATGCGCTTGCCCAGCTCGTCCAGCGGGTTGGCGATGCCCTTGAGTTCCTGCAGTTCGCGGTGGACCTCGCGCATGAACTCGTGGAAGTGCAGCCGCGTCTTGCGCTGCAGCGGCACGGCCTGGAAGAAGCTGTCCATCAGGAAGCTTTTCCCCCGCCCCACCCCGCCGTGCATGTAGACGCCGCGTGGCAGCGGCGGCCGGATCAGCGCCTTGGTCAGCGCATTGCTGCGCCGCGACTTGTAGGCGACCCACTCGTCCTGGCAGCGCTGCAGGGCGGCCACGGCGCGCAACTGGGCCGGATCAGCCTGGTAGCCGCGCTCGGCGAGGGTCTGGTGGTAGATCTCGGTGACAGTGGGCATGGTGGGCAACGGAAAAGGGGCGACTTGCGCCGCCCCTGTGGTCAGAGTGTGCAGGACGGTCCCTGCGAACCTCAGAAGTTCAGGGAGCGCTTGTCCACGGCCAG
>NZ_JBFPGY010000048.1:0-3983 GCF_041083715.1 Sphaerotilus sp. | reverse complement strand
GGCCGTAGATGCTCAGGTCGCCGAGCTTGTACTTGAGCTTGTCCAGCAGGCCGACCGGCTTGCCGTCCATCAGCGCCGGGCCGACCCGCTTGGCCAGCGCCATGAAGGTCTTGAACAGGCCCTTCTTCAGCGCGCTGGCGTCTTCCATGCGGATGGTGACGCTGGTCAGCAGCCCTTCGAACACCCGCGGCGGCGCGAAATAGTAGGTCGGGCCGATTTCCTTCAGGTCGATCGTCACGGTGGCGGCCGACTCGGGGCAGTTCACCACGTAGCCGCAGACCAGCCACTGCGCGTAGCTGAAGATGTTCTGGCCGATCCAGGCCGGCGGCAGGTAGGCGAGCACTTCTTCCGACGACGTCAGCTTGTCGAAGGTGGCCCCGGCCTGTGCGCGGTCGGTCAGCGAGCCATGGGTGTGCACGACGCCCTTGGGATTGCCGGTCGTGCCCGAGGTGAAGAACATCGAGGCCACGTCCTCCGGGCGCACGGTCTCGATCGACTTCTCGAAGAAATCGGCGTTGTGGCGCTCGTAGGCGTCACCGGCAGCGAGCAGCGCATCGACCGACGCCAGCCCCGGCGCGCTGTACTTGCGCAGGCCGCGCGGATCGTCGAACCAGATGTGTGCCAGCAGCGGGCACTGGTCGCGGACTTCCAGCAGCTTGTCGACCTGCTCCTGGTCCTCGACCACGGCGAAGACCACTTCGGCGTTGTTCAGCGGGAAGACACACTCGGGACCGGTGGCGTCCTGGTACAGCGGGATCGGGATCGCGCCCAGGCTCTGCGCGGCCAGCATCGTCATCGTCAGACGTGGACGGTTGTCGCCGATCACCACGATGTGCTGACCACGCTGCAGGCCGGCCGCCGCCAGACCGCCGGCCATGCGGCGGACTTGTGCGGTCAGCGCTTTCCAGCTCAGGGTCTGCCAGATGCCGTATTCTTTTTCTCGCAGGGCCGGCGCATCGGGTCGGCGCTGGGCATGGTCCAGCAGCAGGCGCGGAAAGGTTGTGGTCACCACGCGTCTCCTCGGGTTGTGGGGAATTCGTGAACAGAGAAACAGTGCAAGAGGCTTCTCGGCTGTTTCTCCATGGAGGCATCGTATGGTCGGGTTTGACGCCAAGATGTCAACCTGACGACAATCCTAGGGACATCCCCAAGCGGAGTTTCCCGTTCTGGAGAAGATCTGCATGAGCCTGACTGCCCTGCGCGAGCGCTCGCGCCCGCCCACCGGACGCGAGATCGCCGAGATTCCGTGGCTGTTGCAGCTCGCACCGGAGCACCGACAGCTTGCACTGGCGTCCCTGCGTTCGGTGCAGGCGGATCCCGGGGAGTACATCTGCCGTGTCGGCCGGCCGGCGACCTACTGGTTCGGCGTCGTCGACGGACTGCTCAAGATGAGCAGCGACAATGTCATGGGCACACCGATCACCTTCACCGGCGTGCCGCCAGGGGCCTGGTTCGGCGAAGGCACGCTGCTCAAGGGCGAGCCTTACCGCTACAACATCGAGGCCCTGCGCCGCACGGTGGTGGCCGGGATTCCGGTCGAGGTGTTCCACGCGCTGCTGGAGCACAGCCTGCCGTTCAACCGCTTCGTGCTCAACCAGCTCAACGAGCGGCTCGGCCAGTTCATCGCCGCGCGCGAGATCGACCGCATCAACGATCCGGACTCGCGGGTTGCGCGCAATCTCTCGGCGCTGTTCCACCCGGTGCTCTACCCAGGCGTGGGCGAGGTGCTGCGCATCACGCAGCAGGAACTGGGTTACCTGGTCGGGTTGTCGCGCCAGCGGGTCAACGAGGCGCTGCGCGTGCTGCAGGCGCGGCAGCTGATCCGCATCGAGTACGGTGGCTTGCGGGTGCTGGACTTGGCCGGGTTGCGGGCCTACGGGCCGCTCAGCGCGGGACCGCCGCCGCTCGACTCGATGTGAGTCTCGCGTCAAGTTCAGCCGCAAGAGGTCGACAACGAACTTGAACCCGTGCGAAGCGGGTTCGCCGTGGGCGTGGGAGGGCGGAGGTTCCCGCGCAGGTCGAGACTGCATGTCACGTTGTCGTTCGTTGTCCTGGAGAAGCACCGTGGCCGTGGGCCGCTGGCTTGGGGCCCTGCTGGCCGGATGCCTGCTGCTGGTGGCGGCCGTGCGTGCCGAAGTGCCGGTCCGCGCTCCGGGCATCGCGGTGCTGGACACGCGACAGACCGCGGTCGATGTCTGGCCGCTGCTGTCGGTCCTGACCGAGGAGCGCGCGGTCTGGACGCTGCCGGATGTGCTTGCGCACTTGTCCGAGCGCCGGCCTCCGCAGGTGCCGACATCGAATTTCGGCGAGTTTGGTGGCGTGGCCTGGCTGATCTGGGACGTGGACGTGGCCCCGTCGGCCGCTGGCGAGTGGTTGCTCGATGTCGGTTATGCCTCGCTCGACCATGCGGACCTGTCGGTCTTGCACGACGGCAAGCTGACGGCCCAGCTGCGCAATGGCGACTGGCTGCGCCTGGCGGAGCGGCCGCTGCCCACCCGCACGCATGTGATGCCGCTGGTCCTGTCGGCGGGCCGGCACCTGATGGTGCTGCGCGTCCAGACCTCGGGCAGCATGATCGTGCCCGTGATGCTGACGACGCCGCAGCAACGCCAGTTCCACGAGGAGCGCACGCAGATGCTGCAGGGCCTGGCGACCGGCGTGATGCTGTCGCTGCTGATCTACAGCCTGGCGCAGTGGTACAGCCTGCGCGACTGGATGTTCGCCTATTACGGGCTCGGGGTCGGCGGGGTCGGGGTCTTCCAGTTCTCCTTCCAGGGCATGGGCATGCAGCATGTCTGGGGCAACACCCTGTGGGTGTCGGAGCTGCTGCCACCAGCCTGCATCCTGGTGGGCGTCATCGGGGCCTTTCTGTTCATCGACCGGGCGCTGGAAATCCGGAGCATGTCACTGCGCTTGTCCCGGCTGATGCGCTGTGGGGCGCTGGTCTGCACCGTGGCGCTGGTGCTCCTGCTGGCGGGCGTGATCACCTACCGCGATGCGCAGCGGATCGCGAAGCTGATGGGCCAGGTGCCGACCATCCTGGCGCTGCCGATTGCCTGGCGGCGCTGGCGACTCGGAGACCGGGCGACTGGCTACATCCTGGTCGGCTGGGGGATCTACACGGCGGGTGTCGTCGTGCTCGCGCTGCTGATCAGCGGCCGGATTCCCGCCACGCCCGTGACGATGCATGTGTTCCAGGTCGCTTCACTGGTCGAGATGGTGATGTGGCAGGTGGTGATGGGCATCCGGATCGACACCCTGCGCCGTGCGGCCGAGCAGGACCGGCACGACGGCGAGCGGCTGCGCCGGCTGGCAGACACCGATGCGCTGACCGGCGTGCTGAACCGGCGTGGTCTGCAGGAGGCCGTGGTGCCGATGCTGCAGAGGGGACGTCCGGATGCGCTGGTGGGGATCTACCTGATCGATCTGGATGGCTTCAAGCCGGTCAACGATCGCCATGGCCACCACGCGGGCGATTCGGTGCTGATCGAGATCGCCGCCCGACTGGGCACGCAGGTCCGGCAGACGGATCTGGTGGCGCGCATCGGTGGCGACGAGTTCGTGGTGGTGGTGGGCGATCTGCGCAACGAGGAGGCGGCCATGTGCATCGGCGACAAGCTGCTGCAGACAGCGCAGACGCCGATGTCGCTCCAGGGCGTCGCCTGCAGCGTGGGGGCGACGATCGGCTATGCGCTGGCGCCGACCGATGGCTCCGACATCGGCCATCTGCTGGCGCGGGCCGACCAGGCCCTGTATGCAGGCAAGCAAGCCGGCAAGCGGCAACTCCGGCGCGCCATGCCGGCCTGACCGCCCGGCCTGGGATTCAGTGCACGAATCCGATCGGTGTGCGCTTGCCCGCACCACTGTCGGGCAGATCGGCCAGCACGATCGTGGTGCGGCGTGCCAGCTTGGCGTTGCCGAAGGCGGTCATCCAGGCGCGGCGCATCTCGCGCGGCGCCATCTCGGCGAAGCGCTCCAGCACC
>NZ_JBFPGY010000047.1:0-13098 GCF_041083715.1 Sphaerotilus sp. | reverse complement strand
CCGAGGCCTTCGCCGACATGCTGGCCTTCGTCAGCGGCTACGGCCAGACCAACGTGCGCACGCGCGATCCGGAGCCATGGCGCCCGCTGCGGTTGAACCTGGCTGCGGGCGCGGATTACCGCGCAGGCTGGCTCAACATCGACACCCACCCCGAGACCCAGCCCGATCTGCTGCTCGACCTCGGCCAGTGGCAGACACTGCCGCTGCTGATGAACGGCACCCTCTGCGGACCCGTGCGCCTGGAGGCAGGCCAGTTCGCCGAGATCGGTGCAGGCAACGTGCTGGTGCGCACGCCGGACCTGGCCACGCTGATGACGCAGGCGCTGGTCCTGCTGCGCGAAGGGGGACGCCTGGTCGTCGAGGTGCCCTGCGAGCATTCGCCGACCGCGTGGCGCGACCCGACCCACCTGCGCGCGCTCAACGAGAACTCCTGGACCTGCTACACCGAGACCTTCTGGCAGCTCGGCTGGTTCACGCACCGCTTCCAGATCGAGAACTCCGGCTACCGCGACCTGAACCGCAGGAACTGCCGCCGCGAAAAGGCCGCATCCATGGTGCTCGTGCTCCAGAAGGTGGCCACCACACCTGCCGAGCGCACGCTGGCCCGCACGATGAGCCATGACTGCCTGGTGCCGGACGACACCGTGCCGGCGCAGGACCAGCTGCTGCCCGCCGCCAGTTCGCGGCCGCTGCAGGTGCTGCTCCAGGAATCCGCAGCCACACGCGAATCCCTGCTGGCTGGCGTCCACAGCGAATAGCCGACGCCGGACCCGAGGCGTACCGCTTTCTTTCTCAGCGGGCGGTCCGGTACGGCTCCTCGAACGCCAGGAAATCCTGCTCGGCCAGCGCCTCGGCCACCCAGGCCACCACACCCGGCGCAGCCCAGACCTGCGCCATCCAGTCGGCCACCACCGGCGACACCGGCAGCGCATAGGTGCGCAGCCGTGCTACCACCGGTGCGAAGTACGCATCCGCGGTGCTGAAGGTACCGAACAGGAACGGCCCGCCACTGTCCGCCAGCGCTTCGGTCCACATCGCCACCAGCCGGTCCAGATCGGCCTGCACCGCCGGGTGCTCGGCCAGCATCTGCGCGCCGATCTCGGGCAGCGAGGCCTCGATGTTCATCGGGCAGCGGCTGCGCAGACCCGTGAAACCGGCATGCATCTCGGCGCACATCGAACGGGCACGGGCACGCTGGCGGGCCTCGCGCGGCCACAGCGCACGCTCGGGGTGGCATTCGGCCAGGTACTCGGCCATCGCCAGCGTGTCCCAGACCACCAGCCCGTCGTCATCGACCAGCAGCGGCACCTTGCCCGTCGGTGACAGGCCGGCCAGCGTGGTCTTGAACACCGAACCGGCATCGAAGCTGTCGAAGCGCACCATCACCTCGTCGAAGGGAATGCCGAACTGCCGCAGCAGCACCCACGGACGCATGGACCAGGACGAGTAGTTCTTGTTGCCGATGTAGAGCTGCATGGGGATTGTTCCTGTCGTGGATGACGCCACGATGCTAGGCGGCCGCGCCACCGCGTCGGTTGACGATCCTGCATGCCATCCATGACCGGGCGTCATGCATGCCGGCGCGCTCAGTCGACATGGGCATCCAGTTCCGGATCGGCCACGTCTCCGATCGCGACCCGTGTCAGCGCCGCCTGCGCCAGGACCCAGTCGGCAAAGGCCCGGACTTCGGGACGCTGCGCCACAGCCGCACCACCCAGCGGCACCAGCCAGTAACACGGCGGCGCCCAGCGGCGCCCGGACGCCCCGAACGGCTCGACCAGATCCCCGCGCGCCAACGCCTCGTGCACCATCGCCAGCCGCGCCAGCGCCACACCCTGACCCGCCAGCGCGGCCTGCACCTGCTGGTGGGTGTAGTTGACGCTGATCCAGCGCCGTGGCGTCAGGTGCGCCAGCCCGCAGCCGGCCAGCCAGCTGGGCCAGGACAGCAGCGTCGAGGGCGAATGGCCGTCGTCCATCTCCAGCAGCGTGTGCTCGGTCAGATCGGCCGGGCGTGACAGCCGCGGCGCATGGCCCCGTCCGACGGCCTCCGCCAGTCCGGCGCTGACCACCGGTGTCAGCACCTCGCCGAACAGCCGCACGGCACCAGCCGGCACCCGGTCCGCGCTGCAGTGGCGCAGCGCCACGTCCAGCTCGAGATCATCGACCTCGACCAGGCGGTCGGACGCGGCGATGCGCAGGTCGGCGTCCGGGTGCGCGCGCTCGAAATCGGGCAGCCGCGGCATCAGCCACAGCGAGGCGAACGAGGGAAAGGTCGTCACGCTGACCTGCGCCCGGCTGCGCGTCATGCGGATCTGGCGCACGCAGGCATCCAGCCGCGCCAGCACCGGCTGCACGGTGCGCTGCAGCGTCTGGCCGGCCAGGGTCAGCTCGACCTTGCGCGTGGCGCGGTGGAAGAGCTGGGCGCCAAGCTCGTCCTCCAGCCCCTTGATCTGGCGGCTGATCGCCGGCTGGGTGACATGCAGCTCCTCGGCAGCGGCGCTGAAGCTCAGACGCCGCGCCGCGGCCTCGAAGCTGCGCAGGCAATCCAGCGGGAGCGGACGGTGCGGAATGCGATTCATGCGCCGATGGTATCCATCGCACCACCCGAACCGGGGAGCCCTCCCCCCGGACAGGCTGTGCTGGACCCGATTCCTCGGGATTGCCCGGTTTCTGCCGATATCCGACTATTCAAGGAACATAAGTTACAGTCACTTACGATCAAGATGCCAAGCAGGCCGGTTGATCGTTCTCTTCCCGGACCATCTCGATGCACGTCTCGATCGTCGTTCTGAATTACAACTACGCCCGGTTCATCGGTGCGGCGATCGACTCGGCCCTGCGTCAGACCCAGCCCGGCTGCGAGGTGATCGTGGTCGACAACGGCTCGACCGATGACTCGCTGTCGGTGATCGCCCGCTACGGCGACCGGGTGCGGCTGGTGCGCCAGAAGGTCAACATCGGCCAGGGCCAGGGCTACAACCTCGGCATCGAGGCCGCATGCGGCGAATGGATCGTCTGGCTGGACGCCGACGACGTGCTCGACGACGACGCCATGGCCACCTGCCTATCGCTGGCCGACGCCGGCACCGCCAAGGTCCACTACCCGATGCGGCTGATCGACGCGGAGGGCGCCTTGCTCGGTGGCGTGATCCCCTTCCTGCGGCATGACGGCGACGTGGTGCCCGTCATCCGCACGCTCGGCCACTACGCCGGTCCACCCGGCAGCGGCAACCTCTATCGCCGCTCGGCGGTCGCGCCCTACTTCCCGGTCAGGCCCGAAGACTGGCCGATCTGCACCGACACCGTGCCCTTCGTCACCGCGCCTTTCCACGGCCGCGTGGTCGGCGCCAGCCGGCCGCTGGGCGGCTACCGCCTGCACCGCAAGGCCAACCCCAGCGCGGCGCCCGGCTACCGCGGCAACTACAGCGGCAGCATCGGCCTCGAAGTCAGCCTGGTCGAGCGCAGCCGCGACCGCACGATGGCGCTGCTGCGCGAGCGCTCAGGCATCGTGGTCGACGGCCCCTTCCTGATGCTGCCCACCCACGTGCGCCACCGCATCACCTCGTGGCGCTGGGCCCGCGAGGCCCACCCCTTCAAGCAGGACACCGCCGGCAGCCTCTGGCGCCTGATGCGCGACTCGCTGAAGGCCTGCCCCGGCTACAACGAGACGCAGCGCGCCGCCATGCTGGCCTGGGCCACGGGCGCGCTCTTCCTGCCTGCGGCGATGGCCGGTGCCGTGATGTCCACCAGCCGCGCCAATCCGGTCTGGGAAACCGTGACCCGCTGGACCAAGCGCCTGGGCACCTGATCCATCCCGGAATGCCGGACGGCCGCCACCACGCGCCATTCCGGGCTCAACCTTCCCCCCGAACCGCCGATCTTCCCGACATGACACGCACCTCCGCCCTCGAATGCCGCTTCTGCAGGGCGCCGCTGCGCACCAGCTTCGTCGATCTGGGCATGAGCCCGCTGTGCCAGACGCACATCGCGCCGGACCAGCTCGGCAACATGGAACCCTTCTTCCCGCTGCACGCCTACGTCTGCGATGACTGCCACCTGGTGCAGCTGCAGGAGTTCGTGGCGCCGGATGCGATCTTCAGCGAGTACGCCTACTTCTCGTCCTACTCGTCGAGCTGGGTGGAACACGCGCGCCGCTACGCGGTGATGGCCGCCGAGCGCTTCAGCCTCGGCCCGCAGAGCCAGGTGATGGAGATCGCCAGCAACGACGGCTACCTGCTCCAGCACTTCGTCGCCGCGGGCATCCCGGTGCTGGGCATCGAGCCAGCCGCCAACGTCGCCAAGGTGGCCATCGAACGGGGCATCCCGACGACCGTGCGCTTCATGGGCCGCACATCCGCTGCGGACATCGCCCGCGAACACGGCCGTGCCGACCTGCTGCTGGGCAACAACGTGCTCGCGCACGTGCCGGACCTGAATGACTTCGTCGGCGGCATGAAGCACCTGCTCGCCCCGGGCGGCACGATCACGATGGAGTTCCCGCACCTGCTGCGCCTGATCGAAGGCGTGCAGTTCGACACCATCTACCACGAGCACTTCAGCTACCTGTCGCTGGTCACGGTCGAGCGCGTCTTCGCGCACCACGGCCTGACGCTGTTCGACGTGGAGGAGCTGCCCACGCACGGCGGCTCGCTGCGCATCTACGCCCGCCACACCGACGAGAACGTGAATGGCACGGCGCGTCCGATCGGCGAACGGGTCCACGCCCTGCGCGAACGCGAGATCGCCGACGGTTACCTAGGCACCGAGCGCTACCAGGGCTTCGGCGACCGCGTGCGCGAGACCAAGCGCAAGCTGCTGGCCTTCCTGATCGACGCCAAGGCGCGCGGCAAGACGGTGGTCGGCTACGGCGCGCCGGGCAAGGGCAACACGCTGCTGAACTACTGCGGCATCCGCACCGACTTCCTCGACTTCACGGTGGACGCCAACCCCTACAAGCAGGGCAAGTTCACCCCCGGCACCCGCATCCCGATCCTGGCCCCACAGGCAATCCGCGAGACCAGGCCCGACTACGTGCTGATCCTGCCGTGGAACCTGAAGGACGAGATCGCACGCGACGCCTCGTACATCCGCGAATGGGGCGGGCAGTTCGTCGTGCCGATCCCCGAAGTGACCGTGTTCTGACCCTCCCTCTTGCCCAGCACCTGCCCACCATGAAAATTCTCGTCACCGGCACCGAGGGCTACATCGGTGCCCGCCTCGCTCCCTGGCTCGAAGCCGCTGGCCATGAAGTCACCGGCCTGGACATCGGCTTCTACGGCGACGGCCGGCTCTACCACGACCCGCAAGCCACCCGCCTCAGCGCCCGCACGCTGTTCAAGGACCTGCGCACCGTCGAGCCCGCCGACTTGGCCGGCTTCGACGCGGTGATCCACCTGGCCGAGCTGTCCAACGACCCGCTGGGCCAGAACCGCCCCGAGGTCACGATGAAGATCAACCACGAAGGCTCGCTGCGCATCGCCAAGGCGGCGCGCGAAGCCGGCGTGCGGCGCTTCGTCTACGCCTCGTCGTGCAGCGTCTATGGCGTGGGCACGGGTGACTTCCTCGACGAGCGCTCGCCCGTCAACCCGCAGACCGCCTACGCCGTGTGCAAGACGCTGGTCGAGCGCGACGTGACGCCGATGGCGAGCGACGACTTCAGCGTCGTCTTCCTGCGCAACGCCACCGCCTACGGGCCGTCGCCGCGCATGCGCTTCGACATCGTGCTCAACGACCTGTGCGCACTGGCCCGCACGACCGGGCGCATCGCCATGGTCAGCGACGGCAGCCCGTGGCGCCCGATCGTCCACGTCGAGGACATCTGCGAAGCGATGCGCTGCGCGGTCGAAGCGCCGGCCGATGCCATCAACGGCGAGGTCTTCAACGTCGGGCGCACGGACGAGAACTTCCGCGTGCGCGAGATCGCCCAGCTCGTCGCCGCCGCCTTCCCCGGCTGCGAGGTCACGGCCGGCCCGCCGAGCGCGGACAACCGCAGCTACCGCGTCTCGTTCGAGAAGATCGAGAAGCGCCTGCCCGGCTTTGTCGCCCGCTGGACCGCAAAGCGCGGCGCCGAGGAGCTGGCCAGCCTGTTCCAGCGCATCGACTTCACCGAGGCCGACCACCGCTGGCGCCCCTACACCCGGCTGAAGCAGTTGCAGTACCTGCAGCGCACCGGGCAGGTGGACGACGACCTGTACTGGAGCGCGCGTTGATCTTCGCGCCGACGGCGATCGACGGCGTGCGGCACATCCGCCTCGCGCCGATGGCCGACGAGCGCGGCTCGTTCGCGCGGACGTGGTGCCGCGAGACCTTCGCCGCGAACGGGCTGGATGCCGCCATGGTGCAGACCAGCACCTCGTACAACGCCCGCGCCGGCACGCTGCGCGGCATGCACTTCGCGTGGCCACCCGCCACCGAATGCAAGCTGGTGCGCTGCACCCGCGGCCGGGTGCTGGACCAGCTGCTCGACCTGCGCCCCGCATCGCCGACCTACCGCGCCACCGTGTCGGTGGAGCTGGATTCGGCGCTTGGCAACGCGCTGTGGATTCCGCGCGGCGTGGCGCATGGGTTCCAGACGCTGGTGGACGACAGCGAGGTCTTCTACATGATGACCGAGGCGTACCGGGGCGACCTCGGCGCGGGCGTGCGGGCCGATGATCCGGCGTTCGGACTGACGTGGCCGCTGCCGGTGACGGCGATGTCCGAGCGCGACCGTGACGCCGCCGACTTCGACGACGCTGCACACCGCCAGCGCTACGCAGCCGGGACCCCGGATGCTGCTTGACGCCCTGCTCTCCGACGACGCGGCGGGCGCTGCCGCCGCCGACGCCTGGGCGCTGATCGAGGCGCTCTACCCGCTGTGCCGCAGCCTGACCGGCGACGGCGTGCGCCAGACGCTGGACTGCATCGGCGCGCGCATCCCGCTGGTCCGCACCGAAGTCCCGAGCGGCACGCCCGCCTGCGACTGGGAGATTCCGCGCGAGTGGAACATCCGCGATGCGTGGATCGCCGATCTGGGTCCAGGAGGCGACGGGCACCGTGTGGTCGATTTCCGCGCCCACAACCTGCACGTGATGGGCTACTCGGTGCCGGTGCGCCGCACGATGACGCTGGACGAACTCCAGCCGCACCTGCACTCGCTGCCCGACCATCCGGACTGGATTCCCTACCGCACCAGCTACTACCGAGAGCAGTGGGGCTTCTGCCTGCGCCACCGCGACCGCGAGCGGCTCGGGCCCGGCCCCTACGAGGTGGTGATCGACGCCGACCTGGCGCCGGGGCACCTGAGCTACGCCGAGTCGGTGATTCCGGGCGAGTCCGACGACGAGGTGCTGGTCTACACGCACACCTGCCACCCCTCGCTGGCCAACGACAACCTGAGCGGCATCGCCGTCGCGGTCGAGCTGGCGCGGGCGCTGCATCAAGCCCCGACGAAGCCCCGGCTGACGTGGCGCTTCATCTTCGGCCCCGGCACCATCGGCTCGCTGGCCTGGCTGTCGCGCAACGAAGAGCGGCTCGGTCGCGTGCGCGCCGGGCTGGTGCTCGGGCTGCTGGGCGATCCAGGCGTGCTGCACTACAAGCACAGCCGCCGCGGCGACACGCTGACCGACCGCGCTGCCGCCCACGTCCTGCGCGGCACGGACGCCCACGCCCCCGCCAAGCTGCTCGACTTCGAGCCCTACGGCTACGACGAGCGCCAGTTCTGCTCACCCGGCTTCGACTTGGCCGTGGGCCGCCTGACCCGCTCGCCCAACAGCACCTACGCCGAATACCACACCAGCGCCGACGACCTGTCGCTGATCCGCCCCGCGCAGCTCGCCGCGGCGCTGCAGACGCTGGCCCGGCTCGCCTCGGTGCTCGACGCCAACCGCACGCCGCTCAACCTCAGCCCCAAGGGCGAGCCGCGGCTCGGCAAGCGCGGCCTGTACGGCAGCGTCGGCGGCGGCGCACCCGGTGCGTTCGAGCACGCGCTGCTGTGGGTGCTGAACCAGGCCGATGGCAGCCGCGACCTGCTCGCCATCGCCGAGCGCGCCCGGCTGCCGTTCGAGCAAGTGGAACAAGCCGCCAGTGCGCTCGAACGTGCCGGGCTGCTGCGCACGGTCGAACCCGCCGTGCCCGAAGACCTCGATTCCCGAAAGAAAGGCCCTCTGCCATGAAAGTCGTCCTCTTCTGCGGTGGCCTCGGCACGCGCCTGCGCGAGCACTCCGACACCATCCCCAAGCCGCTGGTCAACATCGGCGTGCGGCCCATCCTGTGGCACCTGATGCGCTACTACGCGCACTTCGGCCACAAGGAATTCATCCTGTGCCTGGGCTACCGCGGCGACCTGATCCGCGAGTACTTCCTGAACTACAACGAGTGCCTGTCGAACGACTTCGTGCTGAGCGAAGGTGGCCGCAAGGTCGATCTGGTCCACAGCGACCTGCAGGACTGGAAGATCACCTTCGTCGACACCGGCCTGCACGCCAACATCGGCCAGCGCCTGATGCGCGCCCGCAAGTACCTGGGCGACGACGAGGAGTTCCTCGCCAACTACGCCGACGGCCTGAGCGACCT
The DNA here is from genome assembly GCF_041083715.1 of Sphaerotilus sp. Classification (GTDB taxonomy): domain Bacteria; phylum Pseudomonadota; class Gammaproteobacteria; order Burkholderiales; family Burkholderiaceae_C; genus Sphaerotilus. The sequence continues at coordinate 4,545 of NZ_JBFPGY010000047.1, read as the reverse complement.
GCCGCTGGACCAGCACCTCGCCGAGTTCCGCGCCAGCGGCGTCACGGCCAGCTTCGCCACCGTGCCCTCGCCGCAGAGCTTCCACGCGCTGCACAGCGACGACAACGGCATCGTCACCGGCTTCGGCCCGCTCAACGAGCGGCCATACTGGATCAACGCGGGCTTCTTCTGCCTGCGCCGGGAAATCTTCGACGTGCTCGAAGAGGGGGATGAACTGGTCGAGGCCCCCTTCCAGCGGCTCATCGCCCAGCGCCAGCTCGGCGCCTTCCGCCACCGCGGGTTCTGGCAGCCGATGGACACCTTCAAGGACAAGATCACCTACGACCGCATGGAGGGCAAGGGCAACTGCCCGTGGATGGTCTGGAAGCCCGAGCGCATCGAATCGGCACGCCACGCATGCTGTCCCTGAATCCCGCGGCAGGCCGCTCCCGGCTGGACCTGCTCTGCCTGGGCGCGCACAGCGACGACCTCGAGATCGGCTGCGGCGGCGCCGTGCTGCGCTGGCTGGCGGAGGTGCCGCAGGTGCATGTCACCTGGGTCGTGCTGAGCGCCCCTGGCGAGCGCGCCGATGAGGCGCGGCGCAGCGCCAAGGCACTGCTGAAGGACGCGGCATCCGCCGAGGTGGTGATCGGCGATTTCAGCGACGCCCATTTCCCGTCGGAAACCGCGCGCATCAAGGCCTTCTTCGCCGACCTGGGCCGCCGCATCACGCCCGATGTCGTGCTCACCCACCGGCTGGAAGACCGCCACCAGGACCACCGCACCGTTGCCGAGCTGACCTGGCAGGCCTGGCGCGACCACCTCGTGCTGGAGTACGAGATCCCCAAGTACGAAGGCGACCTCGGCCAGCCCAATGTCTATGTGCCACTGCCCGCGGACATCGCGCGCCGCAAGGTACGCCACCTGATGAAGCACTTCGGCACGCAGCGTTCGAAGGGCTGGTTCACCGAGGCGACGTTCCAGGGGCTGATGGCGCTGCGCGGCATCGAATGCCGCGCACCGAGCGGGCAGGCCGAAGCACTGCACGCACGCAAGGTGGTGCTGTGAACCCCAGGCTGGCGCTGGTCACCGGCGGCTCGCGCGGCCTCGGGCATGCGCTGGTCACGCAGTTGCAGGCGGCGGGGTGGCGCGTGGTCGAGTGGTCCCGCTCCGCTCCGATGGCGGACTCGATCCGGGTCGATCTGGCACAGCCGGCGGCGGTCGCGCAGGCGGTCGGTGTGGCACTGGCGGGGATCCATCCGCTGTCGGTCACCGAGCTGCTGGTGCTGCACAACGCCGGCACGGTGCAGCCGCTCGGTCCTGCCGCCCACGCTCCGGTCGGCGACGTCATCGACGCGCTGAACGTCAACCTCGTCTCGGGCATCACCTTCCTGTCCACGGCGATGGCGCATTTCCAGCCCTGCCCGGGCCGCAAGGTCGTCGCGCAGATCTCCTCCGGCGCCGCCGTGCGCGCCCACGCCGGGCTGTCGCTCTACAGCGCGGCCAAGGCGGGCATGGACCAGTTCATGCGCGTCGTCGCCGCCGAGCAGGCGCGGCAGGCGCATCCTTTTCTCGCGCTGAGCATCGACCCTGGCGCCCTCGACACCGGCATGCAGGCCACGCTGCGCAACGCCTCGCCCGACGACTACCCCGGCGCAGCGGCCTTCGCCCAGCGCCAGCGCGACGGAGCACTCGGCCAGGTCGAGGACGTGGCGGCGGCGGTGCGGCGCCTGCTGGCCGATGACACGCTGACACCTGGCGAGCGGCACCATGTCCGCACATACCTCGTCTGAGCAGCCACGGGAAACTCCCCCCACCACGGGCTGGCAAAGTGGCCAAGATGCCGCCCACATGGCCCCCATTCCACCCCGGCGCATCGACGCCCACCAGCACTTCTGGCGCCCCGCCCGCGGCGACTACCACTGGCTGCGCCCGGACGTGGCGGCGCTGGCCCCGATCTGCCGCGACTTCGACCCCGCCGACCTGCACCCGCTGCTGAGCGCGCACGGCGTGGTGCAGACCGTGCTGGTGCAGGCAGCGGACAGCGAGGCCGAGACCGACTTCCTGCTGTCGCTGGCCGAGGCGCATTCCTTCATCGGCGGCGTGGTCGGCTGGGTGGACCTGGGCCGGATCGAATCGGTGGCGACGCTGGAACGCTGGGCGGCGCATCCCCGGCTGAAGGGGGTGCGGCCCATGCTGCAGGATCTGCCGGATGCCGACTGGATCGCCCGGGCGCCGCATCCCGAGGTCATGCGCACGCTCGTTCGCCTCGGGCTGCGCTTCGATGCACTGGTGCAGCCGTGGCATCTGCAACCGCTGCTGCGCTTCCTGCACGACTGGCCGGAACTGCCCGTGGTGGTCGACCACGCCGCCAAGCCGCAGCTGGCGCAAGGCTGGTCCGGCGACTGGGCCGTGGCTTGGCGCAGCGGACTGGCAGCACTCGCGGCGCTGCCCGGTGTGCACTGCAAGCTGTCCGGTCTGCTGACGGAGGCCACCGACCCCGCCCGCGCCGGTGGTCCGCCCAGCATCGCGGCGCTGCAGCCGGTGTGGGACACGCTGCTGGCGCTGTTCGGCCCGCAGCGGCTGCTGTGGGGCAGCGACTGGCCAGTGCTGAATCTCGCCGCCGACTACGCCCGCTGGATCGACGTCAGCGAAACCCTGATGCAGCCTCTGGGCGAAGCCGAGCGCGACGCCATCCGCTGCACCAACGCCGCCCGCTTCTACGGCCTCTTCCTTCCCGACACACGTACCCCATGAACCTGCACCTGAACGACCGCGCCTACCTCGTCACCGGAGGCGGATCGGGCATCGGCGCGGCCATCTCGCTGAGCCTGGCGCGCGAGGGCGCAGTCCCGGTGATCCTCGGGCGTGATCCGCTGCCGGAAGACTTCGCGCACACGCTGCGCACACTGCAGCCCGCAGCGCAGTTCCACCAGCTCGACCTGACGGACGAGGACGCCTGCCGCACGGCGGTGGCCCGGGCCGCCGAATCCCTGGGTGGCCTGCACGGGCTGGTGAACAACGCGGGTGTCAACGACCACGTCGGACTGGAGGCCGGTCGCAGCGCCTTCGTGCAATCCATCGACCGCAACCTGACGCACTGCTACCTGATGGCCCACCTCTGCCTGCCGTACCTGCAGGCCCACGGCCCGGCGGGCGCCGCCGCCATCGTCAACATCGGATCCAAGACCGCGCTGACCGGTCAGGGCGACACCAGCGGCTACGTCGCCAGCAAGGGCGCGCTGCTCGGGCTGACCCGCGAGTGGGCTGCGGCGTTGCGTGGCGACGGCATCCGGGTCAACGCGGTGATCCCCGCCGAGGTGATGACGCCGATGTACCGCGGCGAACTGGCTCGCCTGCCGGATCCCGCCGCGGCACAGGCGGCGATCGAGCGGCGCATCCCGCTCGGCCAGCGCATGACCACACCCGAGGAAATCGCCGACATGGTGGTGTTCCTGCTGTCTCCACGGTCGAGCCACACGACGGGGCAGTGGATCGTGGTCGACGGGGGCTACACGCACCTGGACCGGGCGATCGGGAGCACATCCAGTGCGGATTCGATTGGTAGGCCGTGTAGGACTTGAACCTACGACCAAAGGATTATGAGTCCTTGAAAGCGGCTGTTTTGAGGTGTTGATGTCAGTTGATACGCGAGCCTGATTCCATGTAAATCAACGACTTACCCGTATCACAGTGTTGAGTAGCGTTTATCCGCATGTGACAATGGTGCTTACATAGGCGCTTACATGGACTCAGGATGGCCCGAATCAGACTCACTGCCGGCCGCATTGCATCAGCTACATGCCCGGACGGGAAAACTCAGGCGTTCCTATGGGATGACACTGCGCCTGGCCTAGCGGTGCGGGTGACGGCTGCCGGGGACAGAGCGTTCATCTTCCAGTCCCGGCTGAATGGCGCCGTGCTGCGGATAACCATCGGAAAGCCGGAGTCGTGGAGCATCCCCGAGGCCCGTACCGAGGCCCGCAGGCTGCAAACGCTGGTGGACAAGGGCACCGACCCCCGCGCAGAGAAAGCCGCCACAATCGCCAGCGACACCGCCGACCGTGCCGCCGCGAAGGTCGAACGCCAGCGCCAGCAAGTCACCGGGCTGGAAGCTTGGGGCGCCTACTGCACCGCCCGCGCCGCACATTGGGGCGACCTGAGCAAGCGGGACCACGCCAGCGCCGTGCAGGCCGGTGGAGAGGCCCGCGCACGCTCCAAGACCCTGACCACGCAACCCGGCCCGCTGCTGGCCCTGCTGTCGCGTCCGCTGGCGCTGGTGAACGCCGACGCTGTGGAAGCATGGCTGAAGGTCGAGACAGCCAACCGCCCGACCGTGGCCGCCCGGAACTTCCGCCTGTTGCGTGGCTTCCTGCGCTGGTGTGGCGAGCATCCCGAGTTCTGCGCCATCGCCCAGGCCGAAGCCCACAAGCCCCGCCGCGTGCGCGAACTGGTGGCCCCGGTGGGCACGAAGGACGATTGCCTACAGCGCGAACAGTTGCCCCTGTGGTTCGAGGCTGTGCGCAAGCTGTCGAACCCGGTGCCGGCCGCGTTCCTTCAGGTGGC
>NZ_JBFPGY010000046.1:0-4001 GCF_041083715.1 Sphaerotilus sp. | reverse complement strand
TCTTCGGCCTCGACCTCGGCCACGGCACGCTGCAGCAGGTCGCCACGCGCTGGCCCGACGAGAAGCTGGAACTGGCCCTCGTGCGCGATCCGCAAGGCAGCTTCACGCTGGAGGGCTACCTGGAGAGTATCCGTGCCGGCTTCGTGCAGGGCAAGATGGTGCTGACCGGCTCGGCCGACACCGCCACGCTCCAGAGCTGGGCCGAACGGGCCACCCACCGCGAACCCCAGCCCAGCGGCACCTGGCGCCTGACGCTGGCCCCGCAGGACCATGCCACCGCACTCGCGGCACCGCTGGCCGGGCTGGTGTTCCTGCCCGCCGCACGCTTCGACGAGGCGACCGCCGTCGAGCGCTTCGGCCCTGCGCCAGAGCGCCTGACCACGTCGGATGGCACGGTGCACCTGCTCTATCCAGCGCAGGGCGTGGTGGTCGCGATCGATCCGCAGGACCATGCCAAGCCGGTGCTGCAGTATGTGGCGCCATCCGCATTCGACCGGCTGCGCGCCCCCTTGAAGCATTGACCCGTGCGGGGGGAGTCCGGCGAGAATCGGCACTCTTCTTCACCACCCATGACACGCACATGTCCCTCTTCGATTCATTCTCCAGTGCGTCCCCGCTCCCCCAAGGTGCCACGGGGGCACCGACGGCCATGGACGCAATCGACTACGAGATCAAGGGCGCCGAGATGCAGTTCGTCGAGATCGAACTCGATCCCGGCGAAGCGGCCGTCGGCGAAGCCGGCAGCATGATGTTCATGGAAGGCAGCATCGGCATGGACACCGTCTTCGGTGACGGCAGCCGGCAGGCCGGCGGCTTCATGGGCAAGCTGCTCGGCGCGGGCAAGCGGCTGATCACCGGCGAGTCGCTGTTCACCACGGTCTACACCAACCACGGCAGCAGCAAGCAACGCGTGGCGTTCGCCGCACCCTACCCAGGCAAGATCCTGCCGATGGACCTGCGCCAGCTCGGCGGCACGCTGATCTGCCAGAAGGACGCCTTCCTGTGCGCGGCCAAGGGCGTCTCGCTGGGCATCTACTTCCAGCAGAAGCTGTCGGTCGGATTTTTTGGTGGCGAGGGCTTCATCATGCAGAAGCTCGAAGGTGACGGGCTGGCTTTCGTGCACGCCGGTGGCACCATCGCACGCCGCGAACTGCGGCACGGCGAAACCCTGCTGATCGACACCGGCTGCATCGTCGCGCTGACGCCGAGCGTCAATTTCGAGATCCAGTACGTCGGCAAGATCAAGACCGCGCTGTTCGGCGGCGAGGGCCTGTTCCTCGCCAAGGTCACCGGCCCGGGCACGGTGTGGATGCAGAGCCTGCCGTTCTCGCGCCTGGCCAGCCGCATCTTCGCGGCGGCGCCGCAGAACGGCGGCTCGCGCGAAGAGGGCTCGGTGCTGGGCGGCCTCGCGGGCGGTGGCCTGCTGGGCGGGTTGCTCGGCGGCGACGACGACTGAGCCGCCACCGGATCGGTTCAGCGAACGACCAGCACGGGCACGGTGCTGTGCGTCAGCACCTTCTGCGTCTCGCTGCCCAGCAGCAGCGCCGCCATGCCGCGCCGGCCGTGCGAGGCCATCACGATCAGGTCGGCGCCCTGCTCCTTGCCGTAGTCGATCACAGCTTCCCACGGGTGCACGGCCTCGACCGTCGCCGCCGTGCAGGCCACGCCGCTGGCGGCGCAGAGTGTCTTCACCTGCTCGATGTGCTTGTTGGCGATGCGGTCCTGCGCGTCGAAGAACTCCTGCGGCGGGATGGGCTGCATCTCGGAGATGGCGCTGTAGGGAAACGGCTCCTTGACGGCCAGCGTCACGAGCTTGGCACCGAAGGTCTTGGCCAATGTGATCGCGGAGTCGACCGCCTTGGCGGTGATCTCGGAACCATCGGTCGGAACCAGAATGCACTTGTACATGGTGTACCTCCTGAACAGCGAACGAGGGACATCCGGTCGGGTGTCCCGAGAACATCCATGATGCGCTCAAGCGCAATGCCCGGCTTGATGTCCATCAAGAAGGACACGGGCAACCCGCCATCACCGGCATCAGCCGCGGGCGACCGGCCGACGACCGTCACCGCACCACTCGCTCCATGAACCGGCATAGAGCGTGGCGGCCGGCAGACCGGCGATCTCCATGGCCAGCAGGTTGTGGCAAGCCGTGACGCCCGAGCCGCACTGGTGCACGACTTCGCCGTCACCCAGCAGCGGCAGGAAGGCGGCACGGAGCACCTCGGGCGGCTGGAAACAGCCCCCTGCGGCGAGGTTGGCGCTGAATGGCCGGTTCAACGCGCCAGGGATGTGGCCGGCCACGGGGTCGAGTGGCTCGACATCGCCGCGGTAGCGCTCCGGTGCACGGGCGTCGATCAGCGTGACGCGGCCGAGCTGGGCCTGCAGCGCATCGGCGGTCATGACCCGCCGACCCGCTTCGGGCGACAACGGGTAGGCCGCCGCTGGCAGGGGCGATTCGGCCATGCCGGTTTCCAGCAGCCCACCTGCCGCCATCCAGGCCGCCACACCACCATCGAGCACGGCCACCGCGTCGTGGCCGAGCCAGCGCAGCATCCACCAGACGCGGGCTGCGAACATGCCGCCCTGTGCGTCACAGACCACCACCGGGGTGGCCGGCGTGATGCCGAGCCGCGCGACCGTGGCGGCGAAGTGTTCGCGGGTCGGCAGCGGGTGGCGTCCGCCACACAACGCAGGAACGTCGCCCTTGGCGCTCAGGTCGCGGTCGAGGTGCACGTACTGCGCGCCAGGCAGGTGGCCGGCGAGGAAGGCCTCGGCGCCGGCTTCGGGTCGAGCGAGGTCGAAGCGCGCGTCGAGCACGCACACCGTGCCCACGCAGGCCAGCAGTTCGTCGGCATGGATCAGGGGGGTCGGCAGGGTCGTCATGGTGGTGGCTCTTCAGGTTTCGAGGTCCGGGGGCAGCGTGTCCTGCGCATTCTGGCGCGGACCGGTGCCGTGGCGCAGCCGGGTCGCCGTGATGCCGGCACCGACCACCAGCACCATGCCGGCCAGCGCCAGCGGATGCACCGGATCGTCGAACAGCAGCACGCCGAACACAAACGCGAATGCGATGCCGAGGTACTGCAGGCTCGCGTTCACCAGCGGTCGGCCGATCGCGAAGGCACGGGTCATCGCCAGTTGTGCGGCGGTCGCGAACAGCCCGACGGCCAGCACCAGCGCTGCGGCCGTCCAGCCATGCCACGGACTCCATCCGCCATTGAGCAGCGTCAGCGCCAGGCCAGCCAGCGTGCCCCCACAGGAAAAATAGAACACCACACGCGTCTCGGGCTCACCGACGCGGCCGAGTGCGGTGATCTGCAGATACGCCATCGCCGACAGCATCCCCGAGCCGAAGCCGACGACGCCGTACCAGAGCTGGTCGCGGTCGATGCTCGGGCGCAGGATCGCGGCCACGCCGACAAACCCGGCCAGCACGGTGGCAATCAGCTTCGGGTTGATCTTCGCGCCGCCCAGCAGCACCGAGCCGCCGATCAGGAACATCGCCATCCAGATGGGCGACATGTAGTTCAGCGTCATCGCGGTCGCCAGCGGCAACCCGCTGATGGCGTAGAACCACAGACACAGCGATGACACGCCGACGATGCTGCGCCAGACGTGCATCCACGGCACCGCCGTGCGCAGCGACTGCCCGCGCGCGCGCAGCAGCACCGCCATCGCCACCGCCCCGATCAGGCCGCGGTACATCACGATCTCGCCGGTGCCGAAATGCGCACTGGCCAGCTTGACGCACACGCCCATCAGCGCAAAAAGAAACGAGGCCAGAACCATCAGCATGGGAGCAGTCATGCCCCCGATGCTAATGGCACCAGCCCCGTCGGGGTTCTGCGCCGATCCGAAGCGTCAGCCCTTGAAGTTCATCACCCGCCGGTACCACTCGTGGAAGTGCTGCATGCCGTCTTCCATCGGACTCTGGTAGGGGCCGACCTCGTTGTCGCCGCGGTCCATCAGTGCCTTGCGGCCCGCGTCCATGCGCTCGCCGA
>NZ_JBFPGY010000045.1:0-13110 GCF_041083715.1 Sphaerotilus sp. | reverse complement strand
TCAGTGCGCGCAGCACCGAGGCTTCGAGCTGCTGCGCGAGTTCGGGCTTGTCGGCCGGGGCGGACTTGCGCACGTAGCGGCGCGCCGCCTCCATGCGGCTGGCGGGGTCGGCCAGCGCGGCTTTCATTTGCATCCAGTCGTCGAGCGTGCTGCGGTCGTCGGCGGGAATGCGCAGGTAGCGGAAGGCCTGGTCGGGCGTGTCGCGCACCCCGGCGAGGAAGACCTTCTGACCATCCAGCTCGACCGGGATCATGTAGTTGCTGTATTCCCGCGCCTGGCCGGACGCGTCGCGCAGCTTGTAGGTCACCGACGGGCCGACGTTGTGCAGCTTCTTGTCGGCCTTGACCCGGGCACCGGAGCCCAGGTGCTCGCCGAGCGAGCCGACCAGATCGACCTTGCGCACGTCGGCGCCGGACGTGGACCCCGCGTTCTCGGCCGCCAGGTTCTCGACGTTGATGGTGCGCAGACCGGTGAATTCGAGTTGCAGCTTGTCGGTCTGGGATGCCGCGTTGGTCAGCGTGGTGATGCCGCCTACCTCGCCCTTGACCTCGAACGGCGCGCCGGGGCGGCCCATCGGACGGGCCATCAGCGTCAGCTTCGAGCCACCGTCCTCGAAGCTCGACTGGTAGATGGCGACGCCATGGTGGATGTAGGGCTCGTTGACCTTGACCTTGGCCTCGGTCTTCGTGCCGTCCGCATCGTGGACGATGATGTCGCTGGCGAACAGCTTGGGCATGCCGGTGTCGTAGTACTCGACGACGAACTTCTTCAGCTCGACCTGGAACGGCAGGTCCTGCAGCACGATGCCGCTGGTGAGGTTGATCACCGCGGTGCCGGCCGTGGAGCCTTCGGGCACGTACAGGTTGGCGCGGAAGGTCGGGTTCGACACCGACAGGCGGTGCTCGGGCGCCACGTCCTTGATCAGCCCGCCGCCAGCGTAGGTCGACTTGCCCAGCAGCGCCATCTGCGTGTTGACGATCAGGTCGCCATCCAGCAGTCCGCCGAGGCAGATCAGCACGATGGCGCTGTGCGCGGCGATGTAGCCGAGCTTGTTGGCCGCCCCCTGGCGCGCGGCGATCATCACACCGCCGTCACGGACCTGCGCCCTGCCCTTCCAGCCGTCATTGGCCAGCACCTCGTTGACGCGGGCCAGTGCCTGGTCACGCGACAGTGGCACCACCCCCTTGCCCTTCAGATGGAAAGCCAGCAGCGCGGACTCGCGGATGTTTTCCTTGTAGTTGCGCAGGTCGCCGAGGATCTTGGGGGTGTGCCGTGCGACGCACAGACTGGTGGACGTCACCAGGAACACCAGGATCAGCAGGAACCAGCCCGTGCTGTAGACCGCATAGAGCCCCAGGCGACCGAACGCCTCGGCCCAGAAGGGACCGAACTGGTTGACGTAATTGACAGGCGGCTGGTGCTGCTGGACCACGGTGCCTATCACCGAGGCGATGCAGATGACCGTGAACAGCGCGATGGCAAAACGCATCGACGACAGCAGTTCCACGGTCTCCTGCATCCAGCGCGAACCACCCTGGACCTCTAGGCCGGAAGGGGATGCGGACATGGCGAGCCGGATTATGCGAATGAAAGATGAATGCAGCGTAAAGATGCAGAAAGGCCGGTCAGCGACCGGCCTTATTGATCCGCATCAACGACGGCGACGCAGTGGCCTGCCGCCGCGGGGGCCTCAATGCAACCCGGCGATGTAGTCGGCGACGGCCTTGATCTCGCGGTCGTTCATCTTGGCGGCCACACCGGTCATGACACCGCTGTTCTTGCGGACGCCATCGCGGAACGCCGTCAGCTGTGCGGTGGTGTAGTCGGCGTGCTGACCCGACAGGCGCGGATACTGGGCCGGGATGCCGGCGCCGGTCGGGCTGTGGCAGCCAGCACAGGCGGGCACCTTGCGGTCGGCGATGCCGCCACGGTAGATCTTCTCGCCCAGGACGACCAGGTCCTTGTTCTTGGCAGCGCCCGGCTTGGCCTGCTTGCTGGAATAGAAGGCGGCGACGTTCTTCATGTCCTCGTCACCCAGCGCGGAGGCGAAGCCCTTCATGATGGCGTTGTCGCGCTTGCCCGCCTTGAACTCGGTCAACTGCTTGACCAGATACTCGGGGTGCTGGCCCTGCAGGATCGGATAGGCGGGCGAGCCACGCGAACCGTCGGCGGTGTGGCAGGCGCCGCAGACCTGGGTGGAAATGGCCTGGCCCTTGACCGGATCGGCCTTGGCAGCGGGCTGGGATTCATTGGCAGCGAGCGGGGTGGCCATGGCGGCCGCCGCGAGCAGGGCAAGAAGCGACTTGACGTGCGATTTCATGGTTGAGCGGCGCAAAGGCAGACGTGAAACCTGAAGATTTTACAATGCCGAATGATGACCCCCACCACTGCCCCTCTCGTCGGTGGCGCCGATGCCACGCGAACTGCCCTCGCCTGGACCCACACGGCCCGCTTTCTGACCACCGCGAGCCGTCTGGACCAGCTCCCGGCGCATGAATTGCCGGAGATTGCCTTCGTCGGCCGGTCCAACGCGGGCAAGTCCACCGCCATCAACACACTGGCCCAGCAGCGACAACTGGCCTATGCGTCCAAGACACCCGGCCGCACGCAGCACATCAACCTGTTCGAGGTCGGCCCCAAGGACGCCCCGCAGGCCTACTGGGCCGACCTGCCCGGCTACGGCTACGCAGCGGTGGCCAAGGCGGCCAAGGTGCGCTGGCAGGAGGTGATGGCCGACTACCTGCGCGTGCGACGCAACCTGTCGTGCGTGGTGCAGATGGTCGACTCGCGCCACGGCTTCACCGACCTCGACCGGCAGTTGCTGAATTTCGTCGCACCGCGGCTGGCCAACGGCGAGGTGCGGCTGCTGGTGCTGCTGACCAAGGCCGACAAGCTCAACCGCAAGGAAGCCGCCGACTCGCTGCGCAAGGCGCAGGCAGTGCTGGCCGAGTTGTCCACCGACGAGTCCGACATCCGCATCACGCTGTTCTCTGCGCTCAAGCGCCAGGGCGTGGGCGATGTGGCCGAGATCCTGCACGAGTGGGTGGCCCAGCCGGTGCTGGACGCCGCGGCCGCTGCGGCAGCCGCGCCCGCGATCGCCGAGCCTCCCGCCGGAATCCCTCCGCATGACCCCGCAGCCTGACCCGGCACCCACCGAGCGCCCCGAACGACAGCGCCTGCAGATGGCCGACATCGCCCGGATCGCCGGGGTGTCGGTCGCGACCGTCTCGCGGGCGCTCAACGGCAGCCCGGAGGTCAGCGCCGCGACACGCCAGCGCATCTCCGAGCTGGCGCGCTCGCTGAACTACACCATCAACATCGGCGCCAAGAACCTGCGACTGCGCCACAACAAGACGGTGGCGGTGGTGATCCCCTACGACCGGCGCGCGCGCCAGCACGTCTCGGACCCCTTCTTCCTGGCCATGCTCGGCAGCCTGGCCGATGCGCTGACCGACCGTGGCTTCGACATGCTGGTCTCGCGGGTGGACGCCGACCGGCTGGAACTCGCCTCGCAGGCCTGGGACACCGGCACGGCCATGGGCGTCATCCTGATCGGCCAGTGGCACAGCCACGAGCAGATCAACCAGATGGCCGAGCGCGGCGTACCGCTGGTGGTGTGGGGCGCGCAGATCCCTGTGCAGCGCTACTGCTCGGTCGGCGGTGACAACGCCACCGGCGGCGCGCTGGCCACACAGCACCTGCTGGAGCGCGGCTGCCGGCGCATCGTCTTCATGGGCGACCCGGACCTGCCCGAAGTCGCGCAGCGCCTGCGTGGCTACCGACAGGCACTGGCCGAGGCAGAGCTGCCGGCCACCCCGGCCCTGGAGCTGCACACGCCCTTCGACGCCAGCCAGGCCCGTGCAGACCTGTCGCGGCTGATCGAGTCCGGTGCTGCGTTCGACGCGGTCTTTGCCTGCTCGGACGTGCTGGCCATGGCGGTGGTGCAGGTGCTGCGCGCACACGGCAAGGAAGTTCCTGGCGATGTGGCCGTGGTCGGCTACGACGACATCGAGTGGGCCAGCCACGCCTACCCGCCGCTGACCACCGTGCGCCAGCCGGTGGCGGTCGCCGGGGTCGAGATCGTCAATGCGCTGCTCGACATCGTGGCCGGCGAGGTCGTGCCACCCCGCACGCTCGCGGTCGAGCTGGTGGTGCGGCGCAGCTCGCTGCGCTGAGCTGGCCGCAGTCGGCTCAGGGTCGCCCGAGCATCAGGTACACACCGGTCCGGCCGAGCGGCGCCCAGGTCAGCCCGAGGTACAGCGGCCCCAGTCCCGTGTCCGCGCCCAGGAAGGCGCTGCTGCCCCAGCGCAGGTCGTGCAGACTGACCGACCGGGAAGACAGCCACGCATTGCCCGCCTCCAGCGTGGCGCCCGCGAACACGCCGCGGGTCAGCACCGGCTGGCGGTTGAGCCGCACCATCCAGGTCAGGCGCCCGAGCAAGGTGTCGTTGCCCGAGAGCTGGTCGGTCTCGTAGCCCGAGAGGTTGTGGAAGCCGCCCAGCGTGTAGTGCCCGACCTGCCCCGGCGCCTCGTGCTGACGGGCATGGCGCAGGCGCAGCGTGGTCTCGACCGTCTGGCGGCCGCGGCTGGCGACCTGCGTCAGGTCGGCCTCGATGCGGTGGAAGACATCGCTTTCCCCGGCCGCACCGCCGCCGGACAGCCAGCGCCGGCCGGCCTGCACGCCCAGCTTCATGCGCCAGCCCTGGCGCGGAAAGCTCGCGTGGTCCAGCTGGTCGATCACCAGTCCGCTGCGCAGCGCCCACTCGCGGCTGCGGCCGGCCGAGAGGCTGGCGGGATCGGTCGTGCCAGCGGTGATCTCGGGGTCCAGACGCAGCATGTCGCGCACCACGCCCACGCGCCACTCGCCCAGGTCGCTCAGCGGCTGGCCGAGATCGAGCCCGACGCGCACCTGGCCGCGCACCTGCCGGCCCAGCACCGCCAGCGCCCGTGCGCTCTGGTCGGGCTGCAGCGGCTGGTAGGTGGTCAGGCGGCGGCGCTCGACCTCGGCCCAGCCCGCCAGGAACCAGTCGCTGGCCGGCCCGCTGCCCGCGCCCAGCGGCACGTACAGCTCGCTGAACCAGCGGGGCACCGATCCGATCTGGACCCGGTTGCGCCACTCGGTGCCGCTGTCGTCGAGCCAGTGGCGGTTGTGGCTGAGCTTGATGTTGAACTCGCCGCGGCCGGCGAAGTCGCTCTGCATGTCCAGCCCGAGCCGGAAATAGTGCGGCCCCCAGGGCTTCTCCTCCACGCGGTAGACCAGCCCGGTGCCGGCCGGCAGGTCCTCGACGCGGTAGTCGACGTGCAGGTAATCGCCGCTGGCGGCCAGCGTGCGGCTGTCGCGCTCGGCACGTTCGACGGAAAACGGCTGGCCCGGCTGGACGGCCAGCACGCCACGCAGGCGCTCGGGCGCGGTGATGTCCTGGCCCTCGAAGCGCACCGAGGTGATCGGCTGCGGCGGATCCTCCGGCCGCGTCTGGGCGCGGCGCAGCGCCTGCCAGTCCCGGTCGTTCAAGTGCAGCGCCGCCAGTTGCGGCAGCATCCGGACGGTGTGCTGCTCGCCCGCGGCGATCAGGTCGGCCGCCCGGTCGAAGTCGCCCGAGGTCAGCCGGCCCAGCGGCGGCGCGATCAGCAGGTCGCGCGCCGGGTCGAGCGTGGCGATCGAGCGCTGCACGTTCTGCTCGGTCAGGATGTTGACCATCTGCGAGGTCAGCCCGAGCACCGTGCCCAGGCTGTCACGCCCGGCCAGCGGCGTGCCGATGTTGACGGCGATCACCAGGTCCACACCCATCGCCCGCACGACGTCCACCGGCAGGTTGTTGACCAGCCCGCCGTCGCCGAGGATGCGGTGGTCGACCTCGGTCGGCGGGAACACGCCCGGCACCGACATGCTCGCCCGCAGCGCCTGCGCCAGATCGCCCTGCCGGAAGATGACCGCCTCGCCGGATTCCATGTCGGTCGCCACCGCGCGGAAAGGGATCGGCAGCACGTCGAAGCTCGGCAGCTGCCGCACCGGCAGCGTGTAGCGTCGCAGCAGCAGCTCCAGCCCGCGGCTCGACACGGAGCCCAGCGGCAGCATCAGCTCGCCGGTCACGCGGCTCAGGCCGACCTCCAGCGCGGGCGAGATCTCGAAATCCTCCTCCTTGCGCCGCTCGCTCAGCGTCTCGCGCGGCAGGCGGTTGGCGAACAGGGTGGTCCAGTCGAGTGCCAGCAGTTCACGTTCCAGATCATCGGCGCGCAGGCCACTGGCGTAGAGGCCACCGATGATGGCGCCCATGGAGGTACCCGCGATGGCGTCAATGGGGATGTGCGCGCGCTCCAGCACCTTGAGCACGCCCACATGCGCCAGCCCGCGCGCCCCGCCGCCCGACAGCACCAGGCCGATGCGCGGCCGGCCCAGCGTGGGGCCGACTTCGGCAGGCGCCGGGCCCGACTCCGACGCCACGGCCACCCCTGACGCCGTGAACAAGCCCAGACCAGCGGCCATGCAGACGCTGAACAACAAGGAGGAACACGGACCACGCATGGCGCGGATTGTGCCGCCCGATCCTAGAATTCGCGCCATGAAACTGCCCGTTCCCCTGCCCGCCCCTGTCGGCACCCTGCCCGCCACCTGCGACGTGCTGGTCATCGGCGCCGGCCCCGCCGGCAGTGCCTGCGCCGCGACGCTGGCCGCGGCCGGCTGGTCGGTCTGCCTGGTCGACCAGCACGACTTCCCGCGCGAGAAGATCTGCGGCGACGGCCTGATTCCCGATGCCCACGCCGCGCTGCGCCGACTGGGCGTGCTCGACGAGGTGATGGCCCACGCCGAACACATCCGCCACGTGCGCTGCGTGGCGCCGCGCGGCGGGCAGGTCGATGTGCCAGGGACGCTGGCCGTGCTGCCGCGGCGGATACTGGATCACCTGCTGGTGCAGCACGCGCAGCGCCAGGGCGCGCAGCTGGTGACCCCGGTGAAGTTCGACGCGGTGATCGAGGAGAACGGCCGCGTCGTCGGTGCCCGGCTGCGCCAGGGCGAGGCGCGGCCCGAGGTGCGCGCACGCTGGGTGGTGCTGGCAACGGGCGCCGGCGTGCAGCCGCTGGTCGCCACGGGGCTGTGCACCAGGCGCACGCCGAGCGGCATCGCGCTGCGCGGCTATGTGCGCAACCCGTCGCTGGCCGGACAGCAGACGACGATGGACGTGGTGTGGGACCGGGCGCTGCGGCCGGGCTACGGCTGGATCTTTCCGTGCGGCGACGACACATACAACATCGGCGTGGGTGCCTTCTTCCGCCAGGGCCAGGCGGCGGACGCCAACCTGCGCCAGATGTTCGACGACTTCACCCGTGTCTACGCCCCGGCCCGCGCGCTGATGGACGGCGGCACGCTGCAGGGCGATCTCAAGGGCGCACCGCTGCGCTGCACGCTCGAAGGCGCCGAGAGCGGCCGGCCCGGTCTGATCGCCACCGGCGAGACGCTGGGCTCGACCTACGACTTCACCGGCGAAGGCATCGGCAAGGCGCTCGAAACCGGGCTGATGGCCGCCGATGCACTGCTGGCAGGTGCGCGTGACGGACTGGACGAAGCCACCGTGCGGCGTCTCTACGACACACAGCTCGCCACGCTGCGCCCCAGGTTCGCCCTGTACGGGAAGGCCAACAGCGTCAACCGCCACCCCTGGCTGGCCGATCTGGTGATCTGGCGTGCGCGGCGCAGCGCCTCGCTGCTGCAGCGCATGAGCGGCGTGCTCGACGAGACCTCGAATCCGGGCAACCTGCTGTCGGTGCGCGGCATGGCCCGTCTGCTGGTGCGCTGAACACACGCAGGACGCACGGGACACTTCAGTCGGGCGGCCCGCTGCCGATAGGGCTCGAAGGTGCCGCGTTCCTGCTGGCGCCAGCTCCCATGACGCGCACGCCCGAACCCTCTACCACCACACCACCCGAGTCGCCGTCCCTCCGGTCGGATGCGGAAGAAGCCGCCGAGTGGCAATCCCGACTCCTGCTGAACCACTACCGGCACACGCCGCAGGCGGTGCTCTCGGGCATGGTGCTGTCGGGGCTGATCGCTTGCGTGCTGTGGGGCTCGGCACCGCATTCGATGCTGATCCAGTGGCTGGTCAGCGTCCAGGTGATGATGGCGCTGCGTCTGCTCGTCACCCACCACTACCTGCACAGTGGTGGCCGTGCGCGCTGGTCGATGCGACGGTGGTGGATCGTGGCCCAGGTCCAGACCATGCTGAGTGGCACGAGCTGGGGAGCGCTGGGCCTGTTCTATGCGGTGATCGATGACCACACGGCGCGCGCGGCGTTGCTGATGACGCTGATGGGCGTCTGCGCGGGCAGTGCCGCACTGATCGGGTCGGTCCGAGGGACGCTGACCATCTTTGGTGTGCTCTCGATGGGGCCGCTCATCGGCGTGCTGCTGACCCGCGGTGATCTGGCCCAGACATACATGGGCGCGGCACTGGTCTATTACGTCTTCCTCGTGATGGTCAAGGGCCCAGCCCGGATCAGCCAGGCGATGGCAGCCCAGCACGCCGACCGCCACGACCGCGACCGGCTGGTCGCGCGCCTCGAAGACGCCGAGCGGGTCGGCCAGATGGGCCACCTGATCTGGCACCAGGCAACGAAATCGTCCACCTTGTCCGCCGAAGCCCAGCGCCAGCTCGGCTTCGACGGCCCGACCGTCGACAGCGCCCGCGAGGTCTGGAGCCGCGTCATCGAGGACGACCGCCAACGTGTGATCCGGCTCTCGTTCCAGGCCGTGGCACGCGGCGACCGGGAACTGCGCTTCGAAACCACGATCCGTGGTTCGTTCGGACTGCGCGACCTGCGCGTGGTGCAGCGCTTCGACTACGACGCCCAGGGCCAGCTCAGCCGGACGATGACCACCACCCAGGACATCACCGAGCTGAAGGCCACGCAGCGGGAGCTGCGCACGCTGGCGTTCGAGGACGTGCTGACCGGGCTGGTCAACCGCGCAGGGTTCACGCAGCGCCTGCACAACCGCGAGGTGCAGGCCGTGCTGATGCTCGACCTGGACCACTTCAAGTATGTCAACGACACGCTGGGCCACGCCACCGGCGACCGGCTGCTGGTGATGATGGCGCAGCGCCTGGGCACCTGCCTGCGCAGCCAGGACACGATCGCCCGACTCGGCGGCGACGAGTTTGCCGTGCTGATCCACGACGCGGTGAACCACGCGCGGCTGGACCAGATCGCCGGCCGGCTGGTCGAGGCGCTCTCGGCACCGTGCCGCATCGACCACCACGACATCTTCGTCTCGGCCAGTGTCGGCATCGCGGTGCGCGAACCTGGCCAAAACGCCACCACGGATGCCGACACCTTGATGCAGCAGGCCGACACCGCCCTGTTCGCCGCCAAGGCCAGTGGCCGCTCGCGCCACCAGTTCCACTCGGAAGACCTCAGCCAGCGCACCCGCGACCGGGTCACGCTGGAGGCCGATCTGCGCCGCGGCCTCGCCGAGCGCCAGTTCAGCGTCCACTTCCAGCCCAAGGTGTCCCTGGCCGACGGCCGCATCGTCGGTGCCGAGGCGCTGCTGCGCTGGAACCATCCGGAGCGCGGCCCGGTCTCGCCCGACGTCTTCATCCCGGTGGCCGAGGACAGCGGGCTGATCGTGGCCATCGGCGCCTGGGTGCTGCGCGACGCCTGCGCGGCAGCGGCCGACTGGAACCGGGCGCGGCCGGTCGACCAGCCACCGCTGCGCATCGCGGTCAACCTCTCGCCGCGCCAGTTCCTCAACCACGACCTGATCGGCACCGTGACCACTGCACTGGCACGCACCGGCTGCCGTGCCGAGTGGATCGAGCTGGAAATCACCGAGCGGCTGCTGCTCGACGAGCGTGGCCAGGCCGGCGAGACGCTGGACGGTCTGCGTGCCATGGGCCTGACACTGGCGATCGACGACTTCGGCACCGGCCACTCGGCGCTGAGCTACCTGACCAAGTACCCGATCAGCACGCTCAAGATCGACAAGTCCTTCATGCGCGACATCACCACGCGCACCGACCAGGCTGGCGTGGTGCGCGCCATCATCTCGATGGGCCACAGCCTGCAGCTCGACCTGGTCGCCGAGGGCGTCGAGACCGAAGAGCAGGCGCGCTTCCTGCGCGAACAGGGTTGCGAGCTGGCGCAAGGCTGGCTCTTCGGCCGCCCCGTGCCACGCATCGACTTCACGGCCCTGCTGCTCGCCAGGGCCGCACAGGCACTCACGCCAGCCGCGTGACCACCCGGTGCACCAGGTGCAGCTTGCGCACCACCGCCGGGCTCAGCACGAAGGGGTAGAAGTCCGGCTCGCCCATGCTGCGGGACAGCTCGTTGAGCAGCGCCGTCAGCTCGACCCAGGCGTTCACCAGCCGCAGGAACTCCGCGTCCGGCTGCGTCAGCACCGTGTCGTCGAAGGGCTGCACATCGACCTCGACATCGTCCGCGTCCAGCCCGAAGCTCAGGCCCGTGTCGAGCACATCGACCATGTGCAGGTAGTGGGCCCAGGTCTCGGCCCAGTCCTCCCAGGGGTGGCAGCTCGCATAGGCGCTGACATGCCAGTTCGCCCAGTCCGGTGGCGGACCGAGCCGGTAGTGGCGCTCCAGCGCGGCGCGGTAGTCGGCGCGCTCGTCGCCGAAGCACTGGCGGAACACGGGCAGCCAGTCGGTGCCGGCGACCAGCCGGTCCCAGTAGTAGTGCCCGACCTCGTGCCGGAAATGGCCCAGCAGCGTGCGGTAGGGCTCGCGCAGGCCGGCGCGGATGCGTTCGCGGGTCGCGTCGTCGGCCTCGTCGACGTTGAGCGTGATGACGCCGCTGGCGTGGCCGGTGAGCACCGGCTGGCCGCCGACCGGGCGCAGGAAATCGAACACCAGGCCACGCTGCGGATCCTCGCCACCGGCACCGACCAGCCGCGACTGCACCGGCAGACCCAGCGCCAGCAGCTGCGACACCAACCGGCGCTTGGCCTGCTCGATCAGGGCCCAGTCGCGCTGGTTGTCGGCCACAGTCTGGTCCGGAATGACCCGGTTCAGGCGGCAGGCGACGCAGAACAGCGGCCGCTCGCCGGCGCCGTTGCGCTCTTCGTCCGGCACCAGCCAGTTGCAGCTGGCCGCGGACAGGGCGTTCGCGCAACGGTGGAAGACCCGCCCCGCGCGCAGGTGCAGCGACGACGCCGGCCGCGCCTCGACCAGCGCCTCGCCGCGCACGTCCAGCGCCAGCAGCCGGCGCTGCGCCGGGTCATGGCCCAGCGCGCGGCCGCAGCGCAGGCAGCCGCTGTTGCGGAAGAACACCGGCGCTCCGCACAGGCAGCGGAACGCGCGCAGCGTGCGCGGCTGGCGCTGGGCGCGCCAGCGGTCCGCCAGATGGCGGCCGAGCTGCGTCAGGAAAGCATCCATCGATCGACTCCCGGGAGTGAAAACAACGGGCGGCATGGTAGTGTCTCGGCCCATGTGTCAGCTGCTCGGCCTCAACGCGAATACCCCGACCGACCTGGTCTTCAGCTTCACCGGTTTCGCCCACCGCGCCACCGAGCACAAGGACGGTTTCGGCATTGCCTTCTTCGAGGGCCCGGGCGTGCGGCTCTTCGTGGACCACCTGAGCGCCGCCGAATCGCCGGTGGCCGAGATGATCCGCCGCTACCCGATCCGCAGTCGGCACATCGTCACCCACATCCGCAAGGCCACCCAGGGCCGCGTCGCGCTGGAGAACACCCATCCCTTCATGCGCGAGCTGTGGGGCCGCTACTGGGTCTTCACGCACAACGGCAATCTGGTCGATTTCCACCCCAAGCTGCACGCCAACTTCCACCCGGTGGGCGACACCGACAGCGAGCGCGCCTTCTGCTGGCTGCTGCAGGAGCTGGCCAAGAACCACGCCCGCATGCCCAGCATCCCGGACCTGACGCAGACGCTCGCCGAGCTGGCCCCGCAGATCGCCCGCCACGGCACCTTCAACTTCCTGCTCAGCCAGGGCGAGGCGCTCTGGGCGCACTGCTCGACCAAGCTGCACTATGTGCTGCGTCGCCACCCCTTCCCCTGTGCC
Source organism: Sphaerotilus sp. (assembly GCF_041083715.1). GTDB lineage: Bacteria > Pseudomonadota > Gammaproteobacteria > Burkholderiales > Burkholderiaceae_C > Sphaerotilus. The sequence continues at coordinate 1,087 of NZ_JBFPGY010000045.1, read as the reverse complement.
CAGCTGCAGGACGCCGACCTGACCGTGGACTTCGCCGACCTGACGACGCCGCAGGACCGCGTCGCCATCGTCGTCACCGAGCCCCTGACCTGCAACGAGGACTGGGTCGCACTGAAAGCCGGCGAGCTGGCCGTGTTCGTCGATGGAGACCGTCTCTGATGGGTGCCTACCTGCTCCGCCGCCTCTGGCAGATGGTGCCGACGCTGGCCGGCGTCGTGCTGCTGGTGTTCTTCCTGTTCAAGCGCTTCGGCGGTGACCCGGCCGAGATCCTGGCCGGCCTGAACGCGTCGTCCGCGCAGGTGGACCAGATCCGCGAGCAGCTCGGCCTGAACAAGCCGGTCTGGGAACAGTTCTGGATCTTCGTGCAGCAGATCCTGCACTTCGACTGGGGCAGGAGCTGGGCGACCAACGAGCCGGTGGCCAGCCTGTTCGCCTCGCGGCTGCCGGCCACGCTCACCGTGATGACGCCCATCCTGGTCCTCGACGCGGTGCTGGCGATTCCCTTCGCGCTGGCGGTGGCGGCGGTGCGCGGCTCGCTGACCGATCGCACGATCATGGTGGTGACGACGGTGGCGCTGTCGATCAGCTTCCTCGTCTACGTCATCGTCGGGCAGTGGCTGTTCGCCTTCCAGCTCGGCTGGTTCCCGGTGCAGGGCTGGACCCGCAGCGTCTGGACCAACCTGACCACCTACGCGCCGCTGCCGGTGCTGCTGGCGGTGATGGTCGGGATCTCGCCGCAGATGCGCCTGTACCGCAGCTTCTTCCTCGACGAGATCGGCCACGACTACGTGCGCACCGCCCGCGCCAAGGGGCTGAGCGAGCACACCGTGCTCCTGAAGCACGTGCTGCGCAATGCGCTGATCCCGATCCTGACCAACGTGTCGATGCAGTTGCCAGGCCTCTTCGTCGGCTCCTTCCTGATCGAGGTCTTCTTCTCGATCCCGGGCCTGGGCCGCGAGGTGTGGATGGCGGTGAACCGCAGCGACTACCCGGTCATCCAGGCGGTGACGGTCTATCTGGCCGTGATCACGATGGCCATCAACCTGCTCACGGACCTGCTCTACAAGGCGGTCGATCCCCGGGTGAC
>NZ_JBFPGY010000044.1:0-4002 GCF_041083715.1 Sphaerotilus sp. | reverse complement strand
GGTGACGTTCATGGAGTCTCTCCTTCGAGCACACGGCGCAGGCGCCACAAGGCTCCCAGCGCCAGCAGTTTCAACACACACGGCAGCGCGGCATACACCAGGCTCAGCGACCACAACGCGTCGGCATCGCGGCTGCCGGGTGTGTAGCCGGCCCACTGCAGCGCGGGCAGCGCCAGCCCCGCAGCGAGCGCCAGATTGAGCTTGGTCGCGCTGTTCCACCAGCCGAAGAACGCGCCCTCGGCCACCCCGCCCTGCCCGCTGCGGCGCACCACGGCGGCCAGCAGTGCGCCCGGCACCACCAGATCCGCCCCCAGCGCCAGCCCGCTGGCCAGGCACACCGCGAAGAAGCCACCCGTGTCGCCCGCCGCCAGCGCCAGCGCGCCGACGAAGGTCCCCACGGCCAGCGCCATGCCAGCCGCCCAGCTCCGCACCAGCCCCCAGCGCGCCACCCCGCGCACCCACAACGGCAGCGACACCGCACCCGCCACGAAGTACGCCGCGAGGAACGCCCCTTCCAGCGCCGGCCTCTGCAGCCGGTCGCGCACGAAGAACAGCACCAGCGTGGCCGGCACCGCGCTGGCGATGCCGTTGAGCAGGAACACCGCGATCAGCCTGCGGAACGCGGCCACCCGCCACGGTGCGGCCATCGGCAGCGGCGCCGCCACCTGGCTGCGCCGCACCGGCTGCGGCGCCCGCCTCAGCGCCAGCAGCGCGACACCGAGCGCCAGCACGAACACACCGACCATCGCCGGCAGCCCCGCCGTCGACGGCAGCACGCTCGCCAGCACCACGCCGACCAGCGCCGCCCCTTCGCGCCAGCCGACCCAGCGCGCCTGCGCCGCATCGCCGCCGCCGAGGCGCGCACCCCAGGTCTGGTGCAGCACGCTGGCGGCGCTGTAGGCCAGGTAGGTCACCACCAGCAGCCCGCCGCACCAGGCCAGCAGCGCCGAGGACGACGCGCGCACGCTCGCCAGCGGGAAGAACAGCCCGGTCAACCCGGCCACCAGCACGAGCGCCGCCAGCCCGAGCACCGCCCACACCCGCGCCATCGTCCCGCCCAGCAGCACATCGACCCGGCGGCCAATCCACGGATCCACCAGCGCATCGAGCGCCCGCACCGCCAGCAGCACCCCGCCCAGCGCCGCCAGCGGCACGCCGAACTGCCCCGCGTAGTGGTTCGGCAGCACGACGTGGAGCGGCAGCGCGATGAACGCCAGCGGCAGCCCGAGCGCGCCGTAGGCCGCGCCGGACGACGTGGCCGCGCTCATCCCGCCACGCCCAGCAGAGACTGGCGCAATGCCGGCTCCGGGCTGCGCGGCGAGAGCCAGATGCCGAAGAACAGCCGCGCGAACTCGGCGTCCGCCACGTCGCGGGTCGGGCGGGCGTTGTGGAAGAAGCGGGCGCCACGGCCTGGCTGGTGCAGCCCCGTGAGGCGGTCGCCGCTGACCACGTCCGGAAACGCCGCCACCATCGCCGCGCGCCAGTCACCGGCCTGCCGGTCCTCGACGCGGTCGAGGCGGCGCATCTCGTCGATCGAGCGCTCGGCGATGCGCGCGCCGTCGAGCGAGCGGGCGTAGAGCAGCTCCAGCGCGAAGGCGCGGCCGGCGTAGTCCTGCGCGCTGATCGGCTCACCGGCCACCCAGAGCCGCGTGTCGTAGACCGTCAGGCCGAGCCAGCGAAAGCGCATCTGCCCCTGCAGCTGCGCACCGGGCAGCGCCGCGCGGACCTCGGCGGGAGGCTCGTTCACGCCCTGGGCCGAGGCTGCCAGCGCCAGCAGGCCCGGCAGCGCGGCCAGCGACTGGCGGCGGGTGGTCATCACGGCCGCCGCAGTGTGTACTGCACGACGTTGGTGTTGCCGGTGTCGAACGCCGCTTCGCAGTAGGCGAGGTAGAAATCCCAGGTGCGCATGAACGGGGCGTCGAAGCCCAGGCGCCGCACCTGCTCCGCCTGCGCGTGGAAGTCCGTGCGCCAGCGGCGCAGCGTCTCGGCGTAGTCGGGCCCGAAGGCCATCGCTTCTTCCACCACCAGCCCGGCGCGTGCAGCCGCCTTGCGGAATTCGGCGTCGCTCGGCAGCAGGCCGCCGGGGAAGATGTACTGCTGGATGAAATCGGTCGAGCGCACGTAGCGGTCGAACAGGTCGTCGCGGATCGTGATGCTCTGGATGCAGGCCCGCCCGCCCGGCTTCAGGCAGCGCGCCACCGTCTCGAAGTACGACGGCCAGTAGCGGCGCCCCACCGCCTCGAACATCTCGATCGACAGCACCGCGTCGAACGGCGCATCGGCGATGTCGCGGTAGTCCTGCAGGCGCAGGTCGGCCATGTGCGCGGTGCCGTTGGCGGCCATGCGTCCGTTCGCCCAGGCGAGCTGCTCGGTGGACAGCGTGACGCCGGTGACATGGGCGCCGAACTCGCGCGTGCCCATCTCGGCCAGCGCGCCCCAGCCGCAGCCGATCTCCAGCACGCGCGCACCCTGCCCGACGCGGGCCTGCTGCAGCGCGCGGCGCACCTTGGCGTGCTGCGCCTCGGGCAGCGGCCGCGTGTGGTCACCGTCGAACCAGGCGCTGGAGTAGTTCATCGTCCCGTCCAGCCAGAGCCGGTAGAAGGCGTTGCCGATGTCGTAGTGGGCATGGATGTTGCGCTTGCTGCCCTCGCGGCTGTTGCGGTTGCGCAGGTGGCGCAGGCGGTAGAGCAGCGAGCCCCACCAGCGACCGAAGATCAGCTGCTCGACCGCCTCGCGGTTGGCCAGCAGGAACCGCAGCAGGCCGGGCAGATCGGGCGTGTGCCAGCCACCGGCGATGAAGGTCTCGGCGAAGCCGATGTCGCCCGACTTCAGCACGGCCGGGAACAGCGACCAGTCCTGCACCGCGATCGACGCGTGCGGCTCGGCACCATGGCCGACGCGGCCGTGCGAACCGTCCGGCCACTGCAGGTCGAGCGTGCCGCAGGGCAGTGTCTGCAGCAGGCGCCACACCGCGCGCGCCGCGGCGGGCGCGCCGGCCGGCAGTGTCGGCGCAATCGGCGCCAGCGTGGCCTCCATCGGCAGACCGGCACAGACAGCCGATGCGGAAACGGAAGCGGTTCGGGCGGGAGCGTTCATGGTTCGTCGATCGGTCGGTTGCGGGTCAGCGACTGACCAGCGCCGCGGGCGGCACCGGCTTGCGGAAGAAGGGCACACGCTGCCAGCACAGCTGCAGCGCCTGCCAGTGGATGCGCGCCATGACGCCCAGCGTCAGCAGCGGGCTGCCAAGCCAGGCGCGGCGCAAGGCGCGGCGGGTCAATGGCGCGAGCTGGCCGCTGACGCTGGTCTGGAGCAGTGGCTGGCCGGAGGCGTCGTCGTGGTCGATGCGGGCGACGGTGCGCTCGGCCGTGCGGAAGAAGCGGAAACGGTAGCCGCCCTCGGTGGCACAGAAGGGCGACACGTGGAACACCTTGTCCGCCCGCAGCGCACGGCCCCAGCCGAGCGGTGCGCCGGATTCGGCCGCCGTGCCGGTCAGCAGGTAGCAGTGGCGCTCGCCGAAGGTGTTGTTGACCTCGGCGACGATGGCGCGCAGCGCGCCGTCCGCCCGGTGCGCGTACCAGAAGCTCACCGGCTTGAAGGTGTAGCCGAGCACGCGCGGGTAGGTGTGCAGCCAGACCTCGCCATCGGCGTCGGTGATGCCCTCGTCGGCCAGCAGGCGCTCGAACCAGGCCAGCGCGTCCGGCCCCCCGTCGCCGTGGTCACCGTCGTGGAAGCTGACGAGGCCGGCGCGGTTGCGCGCCAGCACCGGGTCGGGCCGCGCGCGCAGCGTGCGCATCGGCAGCAGCAGGAACCAGGTCGGGTAGCGGAAGGCCCGCCGCACCGGCCGCAGCCGCGTGTGGCGCACCTCGCCGCGCCCGATCAGCGCACACACCGGGCCGAGGTCGGTGTTCATGCAGGCACCAGCGCACGGGCGTGCGTCCATTGCTGCTGCAGGCCACGCACCACGTTCAGCCCCGACTTCAGGCCGTCCTCGTGGAAACCGTA
>NZ_JBFPGY010000043.1:0-13151 GCF_041083715.1 Sphaerotilus sp. | reverse complement strand
GATACCGGCACCGTCCGCGAGGACCAGCCGCTGAGCGGCCACGTGCTCGCCAACGACAGCGACCCAGACGGCGATCCGCTGAGCGTGGCCGGCTACACCTGGGGCGACGTCTACCACCCGGCCGGCACGACAGGCACGTTGTCCGGCATCGGCACGCTGGTCGTCGACACCGATGGCCGCTACACCTTCACGCCCGCCAAGGACTACACCGGTCCGGTGCCCGAAGTCTCGTGCGTCATCAGCGACGGTGCGCTCACCGCGGTATCGACCCTGACGCTGACGATCGAGGGCGTGAACGACGCACCGACCCTGCTCGGCGCCAGCGTCGCGCTGAGCGAGGCGGGCCTGCCCGGCGGGCACCCCGACTCCGGCACCGAACCCCACGCCACCCAGGCCAGTGGCACGCTGCAGTTCAGCGACGTGGACAGCCCGACCCTGCACTTCACGCTGGAAGCGCCCACCGGCCTGTACGCCAGCGGCGGCCAGGCGCTGGTGTGGAGCGGCGACGGCTCGGCCGACCACCCGCTGGTCGGCTCGGCAGGCGGGCAAGTGATCCTGAGCGCTACCGTTGACGCCCAGGGCCGCTACACGGTCGAGTTGCACGGCCCGCTCGACCACCCGGTGCGCAACACCGAGGACACGCTCACGCTGTCGCTGGGCGTGCAGGTGAGCGATGGCCAGTCCACCAGCTCGGCCACGCTCGATGTGACGGTGCGCGACGACTCGCCCACCCCGTTCTGCACCGCCCGCAGCGCCGACCTGAGCCTGGTGCAGAACAACCTGCTGATCACGCTCGACGTCTCCGGCTCGATGGCCACCCGCGACGGCGTGAACGGCGAAAGCCGCCTGCAGAGCGCGATCACCTCGATCCAGAAACTGATCGACTCCTACGACGCACAGGGCGAAGTCGCCGTCCGACTGGTCACGTTCTCGACCACCGGCGCCGAGCGGGGCGACCACTGGATGAGCGCAGCCGAGGCGAAATCCGCCCTGGCCTCGCTCTGCGCCGGCGGCAACACCAACTACGACGCAGCGCTGGACACCGCCCGCGGCGCCTTCACCGACAGCGGCCACCTCGACGGCGGCCACAACGTGGCCTACTTCTTCTCCGACGGCCGGCCGAACCTGCCGTCGGGCGACGTCGGCATCGATGCGGGCGAAGCCCAGGTCTGGCAGAACTTCCTGAACCAGCACGAGATCCAGTCCTACGCCGTCGGACTGGGCAAGGATGTGCCGGTCTCGGCGCTGGAACCCGTGTCCTGGAACGGCGTGACCGGCACCGACGACCTGTCACCGCTGCTGGTCACCAGCTTCACGCAGCTGGACACGGTGCTCGCGCACACGGTGGCACCGGCGATCTCGGGCGACGTGGTCGACGGCGGCCTGCACAGCGTGACCGGCGCCGACGGTGGCCACCTGAGCGACATCGTCGTCAACGGCGTGCACCACCCTTGGGATCCGGCGACCAGCACCTCGGACACGGTCACCTTCAAGACGGCCACCGGTGGCGCGTTCACCTTCGACATGGAAACCGGCCACTACACCTACCAGGCCCCAGCTGGTGCCCGGACGGACTACCAGGAGGTGCTGAGCTTCACCGTCACGGACCGCGACGGTGACACCCGCTCCGGCCAGATGACGCTGAGCATCAACGCCGATGGCAGCAACAACCACGATGGCCACTGCACCCTGCCAGCGCCCGCGCCGACGCCAGCAGATCCGGCGCCGTCAGCGTGCCTGAGCGGTGGCGTCCTGTCCTGGACCCTCGCGGACCACCACACCGACGCAAGCAGCACCAGCGCTTGCGCCACCAAGTCCGGCAACGACAGCGACGGCGGCCTGCACCTCAGCGATGTGCTGGGCAACGGCCACCACGACACGCTGTCGAGCTGGAGCGGCACGGCCTGCAGTCCATCGACCGACAGCAGCCACCCGCCAGCGACAGGCGGGGGCGACTGCCTGAGCGGTGGCTCCGCAGCAGAGGCACAGCTCGCGCAGACGCTGATCAAGCAGCCGGTCGACGCCCTGCACGGCTGCTGAGCCGCGCGCGATCAGCTCCGGTAGTCGGCATTGATCGTGACGTACTCGTGCGAGAAATCGCAGGTCCAGACCGTGGCGACGGCATCGCCGCGGTTCAGGCCGACGCGCACGGTGATCTCGGCCTGCTGCATCACGCGCTGACCGTCTTCCTCACGGTACGCCGGACGGCGCCCCCCCTGGTGGACGACGTGCACATCGTCGAGGTAGAGGTCGATCAGCGTCTGGTCAAGGTCGGCGATGCCGGCGTAGCCGACCGCCGCCAGGATGCGGCCGAGGTTCGGGTCGCTGGCGAAGAACGCCGTCTTGACCAGCGGCGAGTGCGCGATGGCGTAGGCCGCCTGCAGGCACTCGTCCTCGGTCCGGCCACCCTCGATGCGCACGGTGATGAACTTGGTGGCGCCCTCGCCGTCGCGCACGATGGCCTGCGCGAGCTGCTGCGACACGGCCACCACCGCGTCGCGCAGCGCCCGACCGTCCGCCGAGTCCAGCGCGGTGATGGTCGGGTTGCCGGCCTGGTGGGTGGCGATCAGCAGGAAGCTGTCGTTGGTGGAGGTGTCGCCGTCGATGGTGATGCGGTTGAAGCTGCGGTCAGCTGCTTCGGTGACCAGCGGCTGCAGCAGCGCGGGGTCGACCGCGGCGTCGGTGGCGACGAAACCGAGCATGGTGGCCATGTTGGGGCGGATCATGCCGGCGCCCTTGCTGATGCCGGTCACCGTGACGGTCTTGCCACCGATCACGACCTGGCGCGAGGCCGCCTTGGGCAGCGTGTCGGTGGTCATGATGGCTTCGGCGGCCACGGCCCAGTGGTCGGCCTGGGCATCGGCCAGCGCGGCGGGCAGGCCGGCCAGGATGCGCTCGCTCGGCAGCGTCTCCATGATCACGCCGGTCGAGAACGGCAGCACCTCGTCGGGCGAGATGTCCAGCGCCTGCGCCAGCGCGATGCAGACCGAGCGGGCACGCACCAGACCGTCGTCGCCGGTGCCGGCGTTGGCATTGCCGGTGTTGATGACGATGGCGCGCTTGGCAGGGCCGGCGGCGAGGTGGTCGCGGCAGATCTGCACCGGGGCGGCGCAGAAGCGGTTCTTCGTGAACACGCCGGCCACGCTGGAGCCGGGTGCCAGCAGCACGACGGTCAGGTCACGGCGGTTGGCCTTGCGCACGCCAGCCATCGTGGTGCCGAGCTGCACGCCGGCAACCGGGTGCAGGTCCTGGGGATTGGGAGCGGTGAGATTGACGGGCATGGCAGTCTGGCGGTCGAAGCGGAAGGAGCGCAGACGCGGCACTCCCGGGCTTCAGCCCTCAGACGGTGGCCACGCTGTCGCGCGAGTCGACGATTGTAGGGACGCTGTCGGTGGACAGGCGGGCCAGCATGTACTGATCGCACAACTGCCCGCGGGCATCGCGCTCGACCTTGCGCATCAGGCCTTCGCGCAGCAGGCCCAGGCTCTCGGCGAACGCCAGTGCGCGGGTGTTGCGCACGTCGCACCAGACCTCGATGCGGGCCATGCCACGGCTGTAGGCCCAGTCCATCAGCGTCAGCGCTGCCTCGCGCATCATGCCGCGCCCGCGCTGGCGGCTGCAGCCGACAAAACCGATCTGGCAGCGCGGCACGCCGAAGTCGACGCTGTGCAGATCGACACAGCCGAGGTAGTTGCCGGTGTCGTGCTCGAAGGCCAGGTACATCACGCCCTCGCCTTCGGTGTCCACCCAGTCGCGCTGGCGCTCGCAGTGTTCGAGTGCCGCCACGGCATTCCAGTGGTGGTGTCCCCAGGCAATGAAATCCAGGTCGGCCATCGAACGCTGCACGCTCGCGTGGAACGCGGGCGCGTGACGGGGGTGGATCTTTTCCAGGCGAAGCCGTCGGCCGGGAATCGTTTCCGGGCTGCGGCGAAAGGTATCAGGTGTCATGGTCGTCTTGGCACGAGCAACCGGGCTCAGGTCAATTTGCCGTGGCAGAGCTTGAACTTCTTGCCACTGCCACAGGGGCAGGGATCGTTGCGTCCCGTGCGCTGCATCAGGTGCTCGGGCAGGGCTGCAACCTGCTCGGACGGTTCGGCATCCTGCGACACGCTGCCGTCCTCGTTCGGATGGGTGTAGGTGACGTTCGTGAGGTGCTCCGCACGCTCCTCGATGGCCACCGCCGCCTGCGCCACTTCTTCCGGGTTCTGGATGCGCACGGTCATCAGCAGACGGGTCACTTCCATCTTCACCACATCCAGCAACTGGCTGAAGAGTTCGAACGCCTCGCGCTTGTACTCCTGCTTCGGATTCTTCTGGGCATAGCCGCGCAGGTGGATGCCCTGGCGCAGGTAGTCCAGCGCCGAGAGGTGGTCACGCCAGTGCGTGTCGATCGCCTGCAGCAGCACCATGCGGCCGAAATTGCCGAACTGCGTGGTGCCGACCTGCTCCACCTTGGCCTTGTAGGACGCATCTGCAGCCGCGCACACCGTTTCGACGATGTCCTCGTCCGTGGCCTCCTGGCTGGCCTCGACCTGCGCCTTGAGCCCCGCATCGAGGTGCCATTCCTCGCGCAGCGTCTGCTCCAGACCGTCCAGATCCCACTGTTCCTCGACGCTTTCGGCAGGCACGAAGGTGCGCACCACGTCGGTCAACGCGCCACGGCGCAGGTGCGTGAGCTGCGCGTCGATGTCGGTCTGCTCCAGCAGTTCGTTGCGCTGCTGGTAGATGACCTTGCGTTGGTCATTGGAGACGTCGTCGTACTCCAGCAGCTGCTTGCGCATGTCGAAGTTGCGGGCCTCGACCTTGCGCTGGGCGCTCTCGATGGAGCGGCTGACGATGCCGGCCTCGATCGCTTCGCCATCCGGCATCTTCAGGCGGTCCATGATCGCCTTGACGCGGTCGCCCGCGAAGATGCGCATCAGCGGATCGTCCAGCGACAGGTAGAAGCGCGAAGAACCCGGATCCCCCTGGCGACCGGCGCGGCCACGGAGCTGGTTGTCGATGCGGCGGCTCTCGTGGCGCTCGGTGGCGATGATGCGCAGACCGCCCAGCGACTTGACCTGGTCGTGCAGACCCTGCCATTCACGCTTGAGCTGCTCGACACGCACAGCCTTGTCGGCGTCCGACAAAGCCGGATCGGCCTCGACGAGCTGCACCTGCTTCTCGACGTTGCCGCCCAGCACGATGTCGGTGCCGCGTCCGGCCATGTTGGTGGCGATCGTCACCATCTTCGGACTGCCGGCCTGGGCGATGATGGTCGCCTCGCGGGCATGCTGCTTGGCGTTGAGCACCTGGTGCGGCAGGCCGGCCTTGGTGAGCATCTCGGCCACCAGCTCGGAGTTCTCGATCGAGGTCGTGCCCACCAGCACCGGCTGGCCGCGGCCGTAGCACTCCTGGATGTCCCTGACCACCGCCTCGTACTTCTCGCGGCTGGTCTTGTAGACCAGATCGAGTTCGTCCTTGCGCACCATCGGCCGGTTCGGCGGAATCACCACGGTTTCCAGACCGTAGATCTCCTGGAACTCGTAGGCTTCGGTGTCGGCCGTGCCGGTCATGCCGCCGAGCTTGGCGTACATGCGGAAGTAGTTCTGGAAGGTGATCGAGGCCAGCGTCTGGTTCTCGGCCTGGATCTTCACGCCTTCCTTGGCCTCGACCGCCTGGTGCAACCCGTCCGACCAGCGCCGACCCGTCATCAGGCGGCCGGTGAACTCGTCCACGATGGTGATCTCGCCGTTCTGCGAGACATAGTGCTGGTCGCGGTGGAAGAGGTGGTGCGCGCGCAGCGAGGCGTAGAGGTGGTGGACCAGCGTGATGTTGGCGGCGTCGTAGAGCGACGCGCCGGCCACCAGCAGACCGGCCTGGGCCAGCAGCGCCTCGGCCTTCTCGTGGCCCTCTTCAGTCAGGAAGACCTGGCGGCTCTTCTCGTCGGCGGTGAAGTCGCCCGGCTCGATCACACCTTCGCCGGTGCGCGGGTCGGCTTCGCCGATCTGCTTCTTGAGGAAGGGCACGACGGCGTTGATGCGCACGTACATGTCGGTGTGGTCGTCGGCCTGGCCCGAGATGATCAGCGGCGTGCGGGCCTCGTCGATCAGGATCGAGTCCACCTCGTCGACGATGGCGAAGTTCAGCGAACGCTGCACGCGGTCCGCCACCTCGTAGACCATGTTGTCGCGCAGGTAGTCGAAGCCGAACTCGTTGTTCGTGCCGTAGGTGATGTCGGCGGCGTAGGCGGCCTGCTTGTCCTCGCGCGACATGTTCGGCAGGTTCACGCCCACCGTCATGCCGAGGTAGTTGTAGAGCCCGCCCATGGTCTCGGCATCACGCGCCGCGAGGTAGTCGTTGACCGTCACCACGTGCACGCCCTTGCCGGCGAGTGCATTGAGGTAGACCGGCAGCGTCGCCATCAGCGTCTTGCCTTCGCCGGTGCGCATTTCGGCGATCTTGCCGTTGTGCAGGGCCATGCCACCGATGAGCTGCACGTCGAAGTGGCGCATGCGCATGAAGCGCTTGCCGGCCTCCCGGACGACGGCGAAGGCTTCGGGCAGCAGGTCGTCGAGCGAGGTGCCCGCGGCCACACGCTGGCGGAATTCGGCGGTCTTGCCGCGCAGCTCGTCTTCGGAGAGCTTCTCGAACTGCACCTCCAGCGCGGTCACGCGCTCGACGACGCGCCGGTACTGCTTGAGCAGGCGGTCATTGCGGCTGCCGAAAATCTGGGTGAGGAGCTTGGGCAACATGGAGTGGACGCAGGTGCAGCAAACCCGCGGCGGCTCAGCCCATGCCGCGGGTGGGGGATCGAAAGGAGGTGAGGTGCGGCCGGGTGAACAGCAGCGTCGGCAGGCCAGGCCGGCACGCGGGTCAGGCGCGCCCTCGGACAACTTTTGAGTTTATCACCGGGACTTGCGGCGCCTGACCGCAGGGGTCACCGCAGCCGAAGCGCGCTCGGCGGCATCGAGACTTTCACCGCGGGCCAGGAACTTCGCGGGGTCCTGGGGCACGCCGCCCAGCAGCACTTCAAAGTGCAGGTGCGGTCCGGTCGAGCGGCCCGTGCTGCCGACCAGCGCCACCTGCTGGCCGCGGCGCACGACATCGCCAGGCTGGACCAGGATCTGCGAGGTGTGGCCATAGCGGGTCACCAGACCGTTGCCATGGTCGATCTGAAGCGCCAGGCCATAGGCGCCATCCTGCTCGGCCTCGATCACCCGGCCGCCGGCCGCCGCGTGGATCGGCGTGCCGATCGGTGCCGGAAAATCGAGCCCGGTGTGCAGCGCTGCGCGCCGGTTGAACGGATCGATGCGGAAGCCGAAGCCGGATCCCACCGCGCCGTCCACGGGCGCCATGCTGGGCACCATGACCATCTCCAGGCGCTTGGTCAGCAGCCGGGACTCGACCAGCACGAACACGTCACCGGACCGATCGGCCTGGTTGTCGAGCTGCGACATCAGCTGGCTGATCTGCTCGCCGGGCTGGCCCTGCGCCGGCACGAACGGGCCGCCACGTCCACCGGCCGCTGCGGGCAGCGGTGTGCTGGAAGCCGGCGCCTTGCCCGCATCGTCGAGTGCCCGCAACTCTTCAGGCTTGATGCCCGCCAGCCCGGCCACGCGCTCGCCGACCGCCTCCAGCTTGAGCAGCTTCGCCTGCAGCTCGCCCACCTTCTGGGCCATCGCATCCAGGTTCTCGCGGGTGTAGCGCTCGCGCTGGACAGCGTCCCGGCCGACCACCGGTCCGACGATCTGGCTCACCACCGGCCAGCCATCGCGCACCGCCTTGAGAAAGACGAAGTGGTAGACGGTGCCCGACAGCAGCAGCATCGCCACCACGAGCGCCGACAGGATCAGCCACAATTGCGCCGGCCGCACATGCATGGAGCGCGTGCGCGCCAAGCCGCCATGGGTGATCAGAATATCCATCGTCGCTTCATTCCTCTGCTGAAACCGGCTGCCACGGCAGTGCCGGACGCTGTGCCCCTGGGTCAGGTACTGGACCGCTGCGAACCCCTGCTGCGTCTGCAGCAGCGGCTGGCCGCGGCCAATGCCCACATGGACGCCGTGCGCCCGCTCCTTCCACCCGCACTGTCCAGACACGTGCGGTCAGGTCCGACCGATGCCGACGGCTGGACCCTCCTGGCGGCCAATCCGGCCGTTGCAGCCAAGCTGAGGCAGCTGCTGCCCCGGCTGGAGGCCGCCCTGCGCCAGAAAGGCTGTGCGGCCAGCCGGATACGGGTCCGGGTTCAGGCCACGTCGATCACGTGATCACGCCACGCAGACCGGGGACACCCCTGCATGCCCGGCTGTGACATTTTGCATGCAATCGCCGACCCAGCCTTTCAAGGCACTGAGCAAACGAATCAGGCTTTGCCCTGATTGGCCACGGCAGCGGCGGCCTTGGCAGCGGCTTCGGCGTCGCCGAGGTAGTAGCTGCGGATGGGCTGGAGGTCAGCGTCCAGTTCGTACACGAGCGGAATGCCGTTGGGGATGTTCACGCCGACGATGGCGTCGTCACCGATGTTGTCCAGGTATTTCACCAGCGCGCGGATCGAGTTGCCATGGGCGGCGATGACGATGCGCTTGCCGGACTTGATCGCCGGGGCCACCGACTCGTTCCAGAACGGCATCACGCGGGCCACCGTGTCCTTCAGGCATTCGGTCAGCGGGATCTGGTCGGGCTGGAGCTTGCGGTAACGCACGTCCTGGCGCTGGCCACGCGGATCAGCGGCGTCCAGCGCCGGCGGCGGGGTGTCATAGCTGCGGCGCCAGACAAGCACCTGCGCATCGCCGTACTGCTTGGCCATGTCTCCCTTGTTCAGGCCTTGCAGCGCCCCGTAGTGGCGCTCGTTGAGGCGCCAGCTGTGCACGACCGGCAGCCAGGTGCGGTCCATCTGGTCCAGCGCGTGCCACAGCGTCCACACGGCGCGCTTCAGCACCGAGGTGTAGGCCACGTCGAAGTCGTAGCCGGCGTCCTTGAGCAGGCGACCAGCCTGCTTGGCCTGCTCAACACCCGTGGGCGTGAGTTCGACATCGGTCCAGCCGGTGAAACGGTTCTCCAGATTCCAGGTCGATTCACCGTGGCGGATCAGCACGAGCTTGTACATGGCAGGCAGCAGTTGGGTTGGTTGGCGAGGCAACAGGTTGAAAACTACCGTGAATTCTATAATCGAGGCCCTGTCCAACCTTGGCCGGCGGCCCGCCGGCGCCCACACCTGTGAACTTCCTCCTCGACAACTGGATCTGGCTGCTAACGGCCGCGGCCTCGGGTGGCGCGCTGCTGTTGCCCATGCTGGGCAAGGGGGGTGGCGCGGATGCCATCTCGCCGGCCGAAGCCGTGCAGATGATCAACCGCGAGAAGGCCGTCGTGATCGACGTCTGCGAGAGCGCCGAGTTCAGCGCCGGACACGTGGTCGGCGCCCGCAGCGTCCCGCTGGCCACGCTGGAAGGCAGCAAGAGCCTGCCCGCCAACAAGACCCTGCCGGTGGTGCTGGTCTGCGCGTCGGGCACCCGTGCGCGCCGCGCCGCCGCTACCGTGCGCGGACTGGGCCACCAGCGCGTGCACGTCCTGCAGGGCGGCATGGCCGGGTGGCGCGAAGCCGGGCTGCCAGTCGAGAAGTCGGCCTGACCGCACCAGGATCAGAAACAGGAACCACCATGAAGTCCGTGAAGATGTACACCACGCAGGTCTGCCCGTACTGCGTGCGTGCCAAGCAGCTGCTCAAGCAGCGCGGTGTGGCCGAGATCGACGAGATCCGCATCGATCTGCATCCCGACCAGCGCGAACACATGATGAACGTGACCGGCCGGCGCTCGGTGCCACAGATCTTCATCGGCGACACCCACGTCGGCGGCTGCGACGACCTGATGGCGCTCGACAGTGCGGGCGGACTCCTGCCGCTTCTGCAGGATTGAGCGGCACCCCGCCTCCGCTGCGAACCCGCACTGAGGGCCGCCGGCAACACCTGCCGGCGGCCCTCGGCACGAGAAGCAGGGATAGTCGTGTGTCCGGGCGCACAATCTGCGGTTTTGGCTCAAGACGAATCTCACGATTTGTCCCCTCCCGGTGACCACCGCACATCCGCAGCGTGCCACGCCACGCGACATCGCTGCACTGACTCTCGGCGCCCTGGGCGTCGTCTACGGCGACATCGGCACCAGTCCGCTGTACGCCCTCAAGGAAACATTCCATGTCGGGCACATTCCTGTCACACCCGACAACATCCTGGGGATCCTGTCCTTGTTCTTCTGGACACTGACGATCGTCGTGTCCATCAAGTACGTCCTGCTGATCCTGCGGGCCGACAACAACGGCGAAGGCGGACTGATCGCCATGCTCGCCCTGGCAACCCATGCAGTACAGGACCGCCCCAGGTTGCGCGAATTCCTGTTGGTCGTGGGCATGTTCGGTGCGGGCATCTTCTATGGCGATGGTGTCATCACCCCGGCCATTTCGGTGCTCTCGGCCGTGGAAGGACTGGACATCGCCACGCCCCACCTAACGGCATACGTCATTCCGCTAACCATGCTGTTGCTGACCGGGCTGTTTGCAGTTCAGCGTTTCGGGACCGGTGGCATCGGCAAGGCATTCGGTCCGATCATGTTGGCTTGGTTCTGTGTGCTGGTCGCACTGGGTGCTCCCTACATCATCCGGAACCCGATCATCCTTTCGGCCGTCAATCCAGTCCATGCAATCCAGTTCGGGATGGCACATCAGCTGGCCGCCTTCATCTGCCTTGGCGCCGTGGTGCTTTGCGTCACGGGCGGCGAAGCTCTGTACGCGGACATGGGTCACTTCGGCAAGAAACCGATCCGCGTGGCGTGGTACGTCATCGCGATGCCTGCGCTGCTGGTGAACTACTTCGGACAGGGCGCACTGCTGCTGTCCAGCCCTGATGCCGTCGAGAATCCGTTTTATCTGCTGGCCCCCAAATGGGCGATTCTTCCCCTGGTCGGACTGTCAACTGCAGCAACTGTCATCGCATCGCAGGCATTGATCTCCGCCTCCTTCTCGGCAACCAAGCAAGCGATTCAGCTAGGCCTGCTGCCGCGGATGCGCATCCTGCACACCTCGGTTCGCGATCTGGGCCAGATCTATGTGCCCTTTGTCAACTGGGGGCTGTATGCAGCCATCCTGCTGGCAGTCGCGCTATTCAAGACGTCATCGAACCTGGCCTCTGCGTACGGCATCGCGGTCACGCTCAACATGACGATCACGACGATCATGACGTTCTTCGTCATTCGGTATCGCTGGAAGTTGCCGCTGTGGCTGTGCTTGCTGTCCACAGGCTTCTTCTTCGTCGTTGACACGGTGTTTTTCGCCTCGAACATGCTGAAGCTGTTCAGTGGCGGCTGGTTCCCGCTGGTGATCGGTATCGGCATGTTCACGCTGATGCTCACCTGGAAGCAGGGTCGGTCGATGATGAGCGAGCGCCTGCGCGACGAAGCCATCGACCTGACCTCCTTCCTGGAAGCCATCTTCGTGAACCCGCCGGTGCGCGTGGCCGGCACCGCGGTGTTCCTGTCGGCGGAACCCGGCCTGACGCCGAATGCGCTGATGCACAACCTCAAGCACAACAAGGTGCTGCACGAGCACAACCTGTTCGTCACCGTGCGCCACCACGACATCCCGTGGATCGGCTTCGACCAGCGCATCAGCATGCAGTCGCTGGGCCATGACTGCTGGCAGGTGACGCTGAACTTCGGCTTCAAGAACGAGCCGGACGTGCCGCAGGCACTGCAACAGCTCGCCGGCCGCGGAGTGCCCCTCGACGAGATGGACACCAGCTACTTCCTGTCGCGCGACATCGTGATGCCCACCATCGGCGACGGCATGGCGCTGTGGCGCGAGAAGCTGTTCGCCAACATGCACCGCAACGCGGCCGCGGCGGCGGACTTCCTCAACCTGCCGACGAACCGGGTGGTGGAGCTGGGCTCCAAGGTCGAGATCTGACCAGCACGCATGCGGCCAGCGCGCCGCAGACGGTGCCGCTGGCATGCGCCAGCGGGGCCACCGCGATGTCCCAGCCCGGTGGCGTGACCAGCGTGTGCGCCCAGGGCCGCTCGCCGAGCACCTTCGCGCACAGCCCCGCCAGCAGCAGCGCGCCGAGCACCCGCTCGCGCCGCTGCGGCGCCTCCCGCACCAGCGACACAGCCGCCACGGCCACCCCGGCATGCAACACGCCGGACAGGCCGCCATAACGCAGCAGATCCGGCGCCAGCAGCAGGCCCAGGTGCGTCAGCGGCCAGGCCAGCGCCCAGGCCCAGGCGGCCTCGCGTGGCAGCCGCGCCACCCAGCCCAGCAGCAGCACCAGCGCAGCCCCCACCAGATTGGCCAGCAGGTGCCGTGTGCTCAGGTGGACCCAGGCCGCGCTCCACCAGCGCCACGGCTCGCTCCAGACCAGTGCCGGCACCCACGCCAGCGCCAGCCGCGCCAGACCAGGCCGGATCGCGATCAGCAGGCTCGGCAGCACCAGCAGCCCCCCCACGCCCAGCCAGGCGTGGTGGCGGCGCAGCCTCAGCCGAACACGGCGTGCCACAACACCAGCACGGCCTCGCGGTGGCCCTTCAAGGGACCGAGTTCAGCCATTTCGACCTGCGTTGGCGCCTCGTCGAGCCGTGCCCGGTGCTGCACGCGCCGCAACGCCCGGTAGGCATCCGCCGCGGCAGAACCGACTCCCACCGGCAGCAGCCCCGCCTGCTCGGCACGCTGCAGCAGCGCGATATTGCCGGCGTTGTCCCGCAGCGCCGGATGCGCGGCGCTGTGCGCCAGCACCAGACACTGCACGGCGAACTCCGCGTCCATCATTCCGCCACGGCTGTGCTTGACATCGAAGCGTGTCGGTCTGACCGGGTGCGCCTCGCGCACCCGCTCGCGCATGGTGGCGATCTCGCGCCTGAGCGCCTCCAGATCGCGCGGAGCGGTCAGAACGGCGCGGCGTGTGGCCTCGAAGCGCTCGGCCAGCGCCGGCGCACCGGCACACCAGCGGGCGCGGGTGATGGCCTGGTGTTCCCAGGTCCACGCGGTATTGCTGCCACGGCCTTGCTGGTAGCGCTCGAAGGCGGCGATCGAGGTCACCAGCAGCCCGGAGTTGCCGTTCGGACGCAGCGCGGTATCGATCTCGTAGAGCGCGCCCGCCGAGGTGCGCAGCGACAGCCAGGTGATCAGCT
>NZ_JBFPGY010000042.1:0-13249 GCF_041083715.1 Sphaerotilus sp. | reverse complement strand
CGAACATCAGCCCGTAGGGGTTGATGAGAAAGTGGTGGTCCGGGCCGGGCAGGCGGGCGCTGATGTGGGTGAAGACGAGGTCGCTCCAGCCGTGGAGCGCCACCAGCCGGTAGGCCGCCGCGAGGTCGCAGCGCAGTTGCCACTCTTCGGGGCCGACCTGGTCTTGAAGCGACGGGATGCGCATGGCGTGTCTCCGGGTGAGCGGACGTGTGGGGTGGCCGTACTATCCTGTTTTCAGGCCGGCAGCGCCACTGCGCCGGGCGTCTGCGTCCACTGCGTGATCGGGGCGGGCTTGCCGAACAGATAGCCCTGGAAGGTCTCGCAGCCGTGGTGGAGCAGGAAGTCGCGCTGTGCCAGCGTCTCGACCCCCTCGGCCACGACCCGCAGGCCGAGCGAATGGCTCATCGCGAGGATGGCCTGCACGATGGCGGCGTCGTTGCTGTCGTCCACGAGGTCGCGGACGAAGGAGCGGTCGATCTTGACCTCGTCCAGTGGCAGCCGCTTCAGGTAGGACAGCGAGGAATAGCCGGTGCCGAAATCGTCGAGCGAGAAATTCACGCCGATCGCGCTCAGCTGTTCCATCCGGTCGATCACGTCCTCGATGCGGTCCACGACGATGCTCTCGGTCAGTTCGAGCATCAGCCGCGCCGGGTTGGCCCCGCTGGCGGCCAGGCTGCGCCGGACGCGGTCGACGAAGTCGGGCTGGTGGAACTGGCGTGCGCTGACATTGACCGAGATCTGCAGCCCCTGCAGACCCGGATCCATCGACCACTGCGCGAGCTGCCGGCAGGCCGTGTCGAGGACCCACTGGCCGATCTCGATGATCAGGCCGGTCTCCTCGGCCAGACCGATGAAGCGGTCCGGCGGAATCAGGCCGCGGACCGGATCGATCCAGCGGATCAGCGCCTCGGCGCCGGTGCGCCGGCCGCTGGTGTCGACCTGCGGCTGGTAGTGGAGCTGGAACTGCCCCAGGACGAGGGCCTGGCGCAGGGCGTTTTCCATGGCGATGCGGGCGTCGATCGCGGCCTGCATCGCCGGGTTGAAGAAGCGGATGGCATTGCGGCCGGCGTCCTTGGCCTGGTAGAGCGCCACGTCGGCCTGCTTCATCAGCACGTCGAGCGGCGTCGCCCGACCGCACAGCAGCGTCATGCCGATGCTGGGGCTGCTGCGGTGGTCGTCGTTGGCCTCGTTCAGGGCATACGGCTGGTTCAGGATGGCATGGATCTTCTCGGCGACCTGCTCTGCCTGGCGGGCGGCCGTCGGCTCGTCGGCGCCGAGTCCGTCGAGCAGCAGCGCAAACTCGTCGCCGCCCAGGCGGGCCACCGTGTCGGCATCCCGCACCGCCTGCGAGAGCCGCCGGGCCACCTCGATCAGCAGCCGGTCGCCGACGTCATGGCCCTGGGTGTCGTTCAGCTTCTTGAAATGGTCCAGGTCCAGCAGCATCAGGGCGCTGTGTGTCTGGTTGCGCTCGGTGGTGGCCAGGGTGTGGCTCAGACGGTCGATGAACATGCGGCGGTTGGGCAGGCCGGTCAGTGCGTCGTAGTAGGCGAGCTGCCGGATCTCGGTTTCGGACGCCTTGCGTTCCGTGATGTCGCGCATCGAGATCCGCTGACCGAGGTAGTCTCCGCCGGGACCATGCACCGGCCGGCTCACATGGCTGACCCAGCGCTGGCTGCCGTCCCGGTGAACGATGCGCAAGTCCAGGGGCTGTCCGGTGGTTGGTGTGGTGTCGCGTGCGGCCACCTCGTGGACTCGCTGGCGCCACAGATCCCGGTCGTCGGGATGGACCAGCGTGGCGATCAGGTCCGGTCGCTGCTCGAACGCTTCGGGGTGGTAACCGGTGAACTGCACGACCGATGGCGTCATGTAGTGGAGATGACCGTCAGGCCGGACCCAGTACTCCCAGTCGGTCGCTCCGTCCACCATGGTGTGGAACTTGGTTTCGCTCTCGCGCAGATCGCGCTCGGTCTGCTCGCGTCGGCGCGAAGTGCGGCTGAGCGCACCGATGCCCGCGATGACGAAGGCGATGCTGAGCAGGCTCATGCCGGCGATCAGGATGACCGAGCGTTTCCAGCCGGCCAGAAAGATGGTGTCGGGCACGACCAGCGAGACCACCAGCGGGTAGCGTGTCGCCTTGCGCACGGCGGTCAGGCGCAACCCGTCGACGCCGGACGAGAAGCGCGGGGTGTTGGCCAGGACCACGGCGTCCTGCTGCCCCCGCTCGGCGATGACGCGGTGGGTCGTGCCCGAGTTGTTGACGCTGCCGATCAGGGTGTCCAGGTGCGGCGCCCGCGCCAGCATCGTCAGGTCTCCGCGGTAGAGCGAGATGGAGGCGCCATCTCCCAGCGTCTCGACCAGCCGCCCGTACACGCCAGTGAAGGCATCGACGGACAGCCCCACGAGCACGAGGCCCAGAAAGCGCCCCTGTGCGTCGTCCAGCCGGCGACTGACGTAGAACGTCCACTTGCCATTGCCCTTGTTGCGCACGGCGGTGCTGATGTAGTCGCCGAGCTTCGGCTGGTCGCGGTGGACCTTGAAATAGTCACGCTCCGCCAGATTGATCTGCGGTACCGGGTAGGCGCGGCTGAAATTGATGTTGTCTCCGTTGGCCGCGACGAGGGACGCCACGTCCAGTTGCGGCAGCCCCTGGATCTTCTCGCGCAGCAGCTGGTGCATCTCGACCGTGGACAGTTTCTGCCGGAACTCCGTCTCGTCCCGCACGCCCGCCTGCCGGACCCGTTCGGTGATGGCGTCCAGCACCAGAAAGGCCGAGAACACGGTCTGGGAAGTGTGCTCGGTGAGCATGTAGGACATGCTGCCAAGGTGGTGGCGCCAGTCCTCGATTTCCTTGTCGCGCAAGGCCACCACCGTCACCAGCGCCCCGACCGTGATGGCGACGACCAGCAACGCACCGTAGAGGCGGACGATCGCGCTGGTGTCGGAGGTGGCCTTCGGGCGGTTGCTGTGCATGCTCATTCAACGGTGGTTGGTCCATGCCTCTGGCTGGCGCTCGCGTGCGGCATCATCTTGCGCAGACGGGCAGGCTACGGGCATTGACCGTCCTCGAATCTGCGATGAAATGGCAAAAATGCATGCAATCCTGCACTGACACAATGCCGGGTCGCAGATGCATTTGCAAACCAGCCCAGCCCACCGATGTCTTTTTCTTCACTGCAAGCCGCCATTGTCGATCTCGACGGCACCATGGTGGACACACTTGGCGATTTCGTCGCGGTGCTGCACCTGACGCTGACCGAACTCGGCCTGCCGGTCGTCGACCGCACCTTCGTCGAACACACGGTCGGCAAGGGCAGCGAGCACCTGATCCGCACGACGCTGGCCCATGTGGGCGGCGACGCCGCGCTGTACGACGCGGCGTGGTCGGCCTACCAGCGCCATTACGCCACGCTCAACGGCCGACATTCGGACGTCTACCCCGGCGTGGTCGAAGGGCTGCAGCGCCTGCGCGATGCGGGGCTGCGCCTGGCCTGCCTGACCAACAAGCCCGCGGCATTGGCCCGGCCGCTGCTGGCGAGCAAGGGGCTCGACAGGTTCTTCGAGGTGGTCTTCGGCGGCGACAGTTTCGCGCGCAGGAAGCCCGACCCGCTGCCGCTGCTGGAAACCTGCAAGGCGCTGGGCACCCTGCCGGCGCAGACGCTGATGGTCGGCGACTCCAGCAACGACGCACAGGCGGCGCAGGCGGCTGGCTGCCCGGTCGTGCTGGTGACTTATGGCTACAACCACGGCGAGCCGATCCGGACGGTGCCGGCGCTGGCCCATGTGGGCCGCCTGGATCAACTGTCCGGTGTGCTCAGCGGCTAGCCCACCACTGCGGCAGTGCCAGCGCCAGCGCCGGCACCCACGACAGCAGCAGCGTCCCCAGCAGGATCGCCAGCACGGCGGGCAGCACGGACCGCGCCACCTCGCGTATCGGCCGGTCGAACATGGCCGAGGCGAAGTAGAGGTTCATGCCGGCCGGCGGGCACAGGAAGCCCATCTCCATGTTCGCCAGGAAGATGATCCCGAAGTGCACCGGGTCGATGCCGTACGCCTGCGCCACCGGCAGCAGCAGCGGCACCAGCACGACCAGGGCCGCGAAGATCTCCATCAGCGCGCCGGCCAGGAACAGGAACACGTTGAAGGCCAGCAGGAACAGGTAGCGGTTGGGGATGACCTGCTGCACCCACTCGGTGGCGGCGTCGGGGATGCCGGCGTCGATCAGGTAGTTGGTCAGCCCCAGCGCCATGCCCAGGATCAGCATCACCCCGCCGATGACCTGCACGCTCAGGCCCAGCGCCTCGCTCAGGCCCCGTGCCGTCAGTTCGCGGTGGGCCACGGCCTGGGTCAGCAGGGCATAGGCGGCGGTCAGGGCCGCGCTTTCGGTGGGGGTGGCCAGCCCGCTGACCAGCGAGCCGACGGCCACCAGCGGCGCGAGCAGCTCCCACCGCGCCTGCCACAGCGCCACGCCCAGCGTGGGGCGCGGGCTGGCATCGGGCGGTGGTGTGTCGGTTGTATCGGTTCTGGCTGAGCCAGCGCGCAGGAAGCCGCCGAGCACCAGCAGGCACACCACCATCACCAGCGCCGGCACCACGCCGGCCAGGAACATGGTGTTGATGGGCACGCGGGCGATGATGGCGTACAGGATCAGGGGCACCGACGGTGCCAGCAGCACGCCCAGTGCGCTGGCGCTGGTGACCAGCCCGATGCCTTTGCGCTCCGGGTAGCCGGTCTGGCGCAGCAGTGGCAGCAGCAGGCCGCCCAGCGCCAGGATGGTGACGCCGCTGCCGCCCGTGACGGCGGTGAAGCCCGAGCACAGCATCGCCGTGGCGATGACGGTGCCCGTGACCCCCGAGCCGAACAAGGCGACGAACACCTGACCCAGCCGGCCGGCCGCGCCCGTGCGGGCCAGGATCAGCCCCGCCAGCGTGAACAGGGGCAGGGCCGGCAGCGAGGCATTGACGGTGATCTGGTAGTGCGACAACGGCACCGAGGCCAGGGGCTGCCCTTCGCTGGCGAACAGGGCCATGGCCAGCCCGCCCAGGACCGCGAAGATCGGTGCCCCGCCCAGCAGCGCCAGCGCCAGCCCTGCGATCACCAGCGGAAGTGGCAGCGGCAGACCGCCGTCCAGGCTGACGGCCATCCCCGCACCGGCCAGCGGCAGCACGACCGCCGCAGCAAGGGCCAGCGCCCGGTGCCCGCTGGCCGCTCCGGCTCGCCGGCCCAGGCGTCCGCCCAGCCAGACGAAGCCGACCGGCAGCACCGCCTGGAACGCCCAGACCGGAATCCCGTAGGCCAGCACATGGCCGGCAGAGCGCTCGCTCCACACGAGCTGTGCGCTGGCGTGGGCCAGCATGCCGCACAGCAGCGCCGCGCTGGCGGCGGCGAGTCCGCCGCGCCAGCCGGTGGTGGGCGCGTTGCCGGCCAGGGTGGTGAGGTGGCCTGTGCGCTCGGCCGCCACGGCGCCGAACATGGCGAGCACCAGGCCCAGGTGCTGCACCAGCACGGGTGCATTGGCGATGCCATGGCCCAGCAGCGGCCGCGCGCCCATCTCGACCAGGGGAATGAGCAGCATCAGCACCAGCGCACCGCTGGCAACCAGGCGGTCGATCGGCCAGCGCGGGCCGGCAGCGCCCGGTGGCGCTGCGTGGGTCGGCGCCGCGCTCACGGGCGGGCCAGGTTGGCGCGGTAGGCCTTGAGGTGGGCCATGACCTCGTCGAAGGTGTCGGCCGGCACCATGGTGCCCCGGATGCGCGGATAGAGCTTGTCCGCCAGGGCCTGCCATTCCTTCATCTGCTCGGCATTGGGGCGGTGCACGTTCAGCCCGCGCCTGGCCATCGCGCCAACGGCGTCGACCACTTCCTGGCGGGCCTGTGTCCGCAGCGCCGCGCCGGCCTTCTCGCCGGCCTCGCGCATGGTCGCCTGCAGTGCGGGAGACATCTCTTCCCAGGCCTTGGTGGTCAGCACCAGGGCGCCGACGATGGGCGCCCAGTTGATCTCCAGCATGTGGTTGGCGGTGGTGTAGATCTGGCTGGCCAGCGCGAAGTACGGCGTCGAGGGCACGACATGGATCATGCCGGTCTGGATCGCGGGCAGGATGTCGCTGGTTTCCAGCGGCACGGGGGTGTAGCCCAGGCTCTTCATGATGGCCTGCTGCTCGGGCTCGGAGCCCCAGGCGAAGAACTTCATGCGCTTGTAGTCGTCCGGGCGCAGCGCCTCCTCGCGCGAGAAGAAGCGCACCCAGCCGGCGTCTCCCCACGCCAGCACCACGAAGCCCTTGTCGAGGAAGCGCTTCTCCATGGCCGGACGCATCTTCTCGCGCACGTGATCGACTTCGGCCCAGTCGCGGAACAGCAGCGGCAGGTTTTGCAGCGCGGCGATCGACGGTTCGATCTCGCGCAGCCCGACCACGCTCAGCAGGGCGCCTTGCAGCTGTCCGATGCGCATGCGGCGGGCCATCTCGGCCTCGCCGCCCTGGCTGCCGTCGGCGTAGACCAGGGCCTTGGCACCGTCGCCCTGGCCGGTCCGCCACAGCTCCGCCAGCTCGACCAGCTGGCGGTGGTAGAGCGAGTTCTTGGGGGCCACGGTGCCCAGCCGCAGCGAACGGGGGGCGGCTTGCAGCGCCAGCGGCGTGAACAGGCCTACCAGCGCCAGGGGCGTCAGCAGGCATTGGCGGCGCAATCTTGAATCAGGTGTCATCTCTTGGGCGGGCAGACAGTCAGTCAGAACAGATCGTCGATCTGGGCAAGCAGCCATTGCGCTCGCAGGCGCGCGGCCTCGTTGGGAAGGGTGGGGTGGCGGGCACTGACCGACAGCGCCTCGCCGAGCAGCAAGGCGAACACTGTCTTGTCGCCGGTCGTCTGTGCCCAGCCTTCGGCCTTGGCGACCAGGGCGCCGGCCTGGTGGTCCTGGCCGAGGCGGATGGCCTCGTCGAAGTAGGCCAGCGCGCGGGCGGTCGATCCACCGGGTCGGGCCATCTCCAGCGTGCCCATCAGGCTGGCGAGCGCGCCGTCGCCGTGTCCTGGGGCGCAGGCGTAGGCCCGCTCGGCCAGCCGGATGCTCAGGGGCAGGTCGGCCACGGTGTCGGGGTGGTCCTTGGACAGCGAGATCTGTCCGGCCCAGGCCGCGGCACCCCAGTAGGCCAGGCCCACGGTCTCCGGCCGCAGGGGTGGCCAGCGCGCGGGGTCGGTCTGCGACAGTGCCGCCATGAAGCCCGGCTGATCGGCTTCGAGCGCGGTTCGCGCATGGCGCCAGGCGCGGGCGTACAGCCGCGCGGCCCGTTCGCGCAGAGCCTGTGCGGCGCGGGCGTCGCTGGCTTCCCGTCGATCGGCCTCGAAGGAGACGAAGGCGTAGGCATATTGGGTGAAGCCGCTGGCGACGGACTCGGCCAGCGCCAGATGGCCCGGCTGCGGTCGCAGGATGGACTCCGACAGCTTCAGGTAGAACGCGCTCGCCTCCCGGGCCAGCACGAGGTCGTCCTCGCCGTTCTGGGCATGCGCCTGCTGCGCGAGTTCATCCCCCACATGCCGCAGGATCAGCGAACGTGTCGAACAACCCCCCAGCAGCAAGCCGGGCAGCACGGCCATGCACAGGCCGACCACGCGGCTTCGTATCGGGAACATGCGCTGCAATCTAGGTGCGTCCTGTGAAAGTGGCGTGACGGCGGTGCTTGACGCTGGCCGCGGTGACGCTGCTACACTGCGCCGCATCATGTTCATCTCGCGCACACACAGCATCGGCCACGCCGCCGGGTCGCAAGACCGGGGAGCCTGGCCCTGGCGTCGCTGAAGCCGACGCCTGACCCGATCTGCTGATGTCTGTCGCCGCGCGTGTTCCCTGCACCGCGCCGAGTCCCCCGATCAAGATCAACCAGGCCCGCGGCACGCACGCGAGTCCCTGACGTCGTCACGACCAGACCAACACGCGAGCATGCCGGTGGGCCGTCTGGAGCGCACACCGTGATCACCGAACTCGAATTCAAGCGCCTGGCCGAACAGGGCTACAACCGCATCCCGCTCGTCAGCGAGGCGTTTGCCGACCTGGAGACGCCGCTGTCCCTTTACCTCAAGCTCGCCGGGGGCAAGCCCTACAGCTTCCTGCTGGAGTCCGTCGTCGGCGGCGAGCGCTTCGGGCGCTACTCCTTCATCGGCCTGCCTGCGCGCACCCTGCTGCGCACGACACAGGGTGTCACCGAAGTCGTCACCGACGGGCACGTGGTGGAGCGCCACGACGGCAACCCGCTCGATTTCATCGAGGACTATCAGAAACGCTTCAAGGTCGCGCTGCGTCCGGGTCTGCCGCGCTTCTGCGGTGGCCTGGCGGGGTACTTCGGCTATGACGCCGTGCGCTACATGGAGCCGCGGCTGTCCAAGGTGCACAAGACCGGTGGCCTCGACACCCCCGACATCCAGCTGCTGCAGACCGAAGAGCTGGCGGTGATCGACAACCTGTCGGGCCGGCTCTACCTGATCGTCTACGCGGATCCCCATCTGCCACAGGCCTATGACTGCGCCCAGGCCCGGCTGGCGGCGCTGAACGAGCGGCTTCGCCAGTCGGTCGTGGCACCGGTGGTGGAGCCCACGCCCCCGCAGCCGGTCGAGCGGCCTTTTGCCCAGGCCGATTACCTCGCCGCCGTTCACCGCAGCAAGGAGTACATCGCCGCAGGCGACCTGATGCAGGTGCAGATCGGACAGCGCCTGAGCAAGCGCTACAGCGCCTCGCCGCTGTCGCTGTACCGGTCGCTGCGCACGCTCAACCCGTCGCCGTACATGTACTTCTACGACATGGGTGACTTCCAGATCGTCGGTGCCTCGCCCGAGATCCTGGTCCGCCACGAGCACACGGCCGACGGCGACAAGGTGACGATCCGCCCTCTGGCCGGTACCCGTCCGCGCGGGACCAGTCCCGAGCACGACAAGGTGACCGAAGCCGAGCTGCTGGCCGATCCGAAGGAGCGTGCCGAGCACCTGATGCTGATCGATCTGGCCCGCAACGACATCGGCCGCATCGCCAGGACCGGCAGCGTCAAGGTCACGGAAGCGTTTGTCGTCGAGCGTTACTCGCATGTGATGCACATCGTCAGCAACGTCGAGGGCTTGCTCAAGGACGGCACGAGCAACATGGACGTGCTGCGCGCCACCTTCCCGGCCGGCACGCTGACCGGTGCGCCCAAGATCCGGGCGATGGAGCTGATCGACGAACTGGAGCCGGTCAAGCGCGGCATTTACGGCGGTGCCTGCGGCTATCTCAGTTTCGCGGGGGACATGGATGTGGCGATCGCCATCCGCACGGGCATCGTGCAGAACGGTACCCTGTACGTGCAGGCCGCGGCCGGTGTGGTGGCCGACTCGGTGCCCGAGATGGAGTGGAGAGAGACCGAGCACAAGGCCCGGGCGCTGCTGCGCGCCGCCGAGCTGGTCGAACAAGGCTTCTGAGCCAGAGCCCCGCAGGAGAACCGACATGCTGCTGATGATCGACAACTACGATTCGTTCACCTTCAACCTCGTCCAGTATTTCGCCGAACTCGGCGAGGACGTGCGGGTGCACCGCAACGACGAACTTTCCATCGCCGAGATCGAGGCGCTCAGGCCCGATCGGCTGGTGCTGTCACCGGGGCCGTGCTCGCCCGCGGAGGCGGGCATCTGCATCGAGAGCATCCGCCACTTTGCCGGCAAGCTGCCCATCCTCGGCGTGTGCCTGGGCCACCAGAGCATCGGTGCGGCGCTGGGCGGCCACATCGTCCGGGCGCAGGTGCAGATGCACGGCAAGCTCGACACCATCACCACCGACCAGCAGGGGGTCTTCGCCGGACTGCCGCGGCAGTTCGACGTCGTGCGCTACCACTCGCTGGCCATCGAGCGCGCCACGCTGCCCCAGGATCTGGTCATCACCGCCACCAGCGCGGACGGCGAGATCATGGGCGTGCGCCACCGCACTCTGGCGATCGAGGGCGTGCAGTTCCACCCCGAATCCATCCTCAGCGAGCACGGCCACGCCATGCTGAAGAACTTCCTGGAGTCCACATGCTGATCACCGACACCGAAGCCCTGACCCGCGTCATCGAGCACCGCGAGATCTTCCACGACGAGATGCTGGCGCTGATGCGCCGCATCATGGGCGGCGAGATGTCGCCGGTGATGGTGTCGGCGCTGCTGGTCGGCCTGCGCGTCAAGAAGGAGACCATCGGCGAGATCACCGCTGCCGCACAGGTGATGCGCGAGTTCGCGGTCAAGGTCAGCGTCACGGACCGCACGCACCTCGTGGACATCGTCGGCACCGGCGGCGACGGCTCGCACACGTTCAACATCTCCACCTGCTCGATGTTCGTGGCGGCGGCGGCGGGCGCGCGCGTCAGCAAGCACGGCAACCGCGGCGTCTCCAGCAAGTCCGGCAGCGCCGATGTGCTGGAGGCTCTGGGCGTGCCGATGACGCTGTCGCCGCAGGCGGTGGCGCAGTGCATCGCCGACACCGGCATCGGGTTCATGTTCGCCCCCAACCACCACCCGGCGATGAAGAATGTCGGCCCGGTGCGGCGCGAACTCGGCGTGCGGACCATCTTCAACATCCTCGGCCCGCTGACCAACCCGGCCGAGGCACCGAACATCCTGATGGGCGTGTTCCATCCGGACCTCGTGGGCATCCAGGTGCGCGCGCTGCAGCGCCTGGGCGCCGAGCACGCGGTCGTCGTCTATGGCCGCGACGGCATGGACGAGGTGTCGCTCGGTGCGGCGACGCGGGTCGGCGAGTTGATCGGCGGCGAGATCCGCGAGTACGAGATCCACC
This sequence comes from Sphaerotilus sp., assembly GCF_041083715.1. Classification (GTDB taxonomy): domain Bacteria; phylum Pseudomonadota; class Gammaproteobacteria; order Burkholderiales; family Burkholderiaceae_C; genus Sphaerotilus. The sequence continues at coordinate 2,470 of NZ_JBFPGY010000042.1, read as the reverse complement.
CGGAAGACTTCGGCCTGACGATGGCCAGCAACCGCTCGCTCAAGGTCGAGACGCCCGCACAGTCGCGCGCACTCCTGCAAGCGGTGCTCGACAACGCCCCCGGTCCGGCGCGCGACATCGTCATGCTCAACGCCGGCGTGGCGCTCTACGCCGCCAACGTCGCCCCGACCATGGCCGAGGGCATCGAGCGTGCCCGCGAGGTGCTGGCCAATGGCCAGGCCGCCGCGCGCCTGCAGCAATTCGTCACCCGCACGCAGGAGCTGGCCGCAGCATGAGCCGAACCCTTCCCCCCGGTGTCCCCGACATCCTTGCCCGCATCGTCGTCACCAAGCACGAGGAGGTGGCCGCGGCCCGTGCGCGGCGCTCGCTGTCCTCGCTGCGCGAGGAGGCGGAGAGCCGCACCGATGTGCGCGATTTCGAGGCCGCGCTGCGTACGAAGATCGCCGCGGCGCAGCCCGCCGTGATCGCCGAGATCAAGAAGGCCAGCCCGAGCAAGGGCGTGATCCGCCCCGACTTCCGCCCGGCCGAGATCGCGCAGAGCTACGAGCGCCACGGCGCCGCGTGCCTGAGCGTGCTGACCGACGCGCCGTACTTCCAGGGCGCGGCCGAGTACCTCCTGCAGGCGCGGGCGGCGTGCGCGCTGCCGGTGCTGCGCAAGGACTTCATGGTCGACGAGTACCAGGTCCACGAGGCCCGCGCGATGGGTGCGGACTGCATCCTGCTGATCGCGGCGTGTCTCGATGACGCGCAGATGGCCGATCTGGAGGCGGTGGCGCTGGCGCACCGGATGAGCGTGCTGGTCGAGGTCCACGATGGCGAGGAACTGCAGCGCGCGCTGCGGCTGAAGACGCCGCTGGTGGGCATCAACAACCGCGACCTGCGCAGCTTCGACGTGACGCTGGACACCACGCTGGGCCTGCTCGGCGATGTGCCGCCGGACCGGGTGCTGGTGACCGAGTCCGGCATCCTCGGGCCGCAGGACGTGGTGCGGATGCGGGCGGCGCAGGTGCATGCGTTCCTGGTCGGCGAAGCGTTCATGCGCGCAGCCGATCCAGGTGTGGCGCTGGCCGAGCTGTTCCGCTGATGGTCGACAACCGCTTGACGCGCCCGCTGGCCGAGGCGCTGGCGGACGTGGCGCCTGGGTGGACGGATCTGGTCGCGGCGTTTGTCGCCAGTCCGTGTGGCACGGCGCTGTGCCGGGTCGTCGATGCGCGGGTGGCGGCCGGGGCCGAGGTCTATCCGGCACGGCCGCTGCGTGCGCTGGAGGCGCTGACGCCGCAGCAGGTGCGGGTGGTGATCCTCGGCCAGGATCCATACCACGGGCCAGGCGAGGCCGAGGGACTGGCGTTCTCGGTGGCCGACGGGGTGAAGATTCCGCCGAGCCTGCGCAACATCCGGCAGGAACTGGCGGCGGATCTGGGGCTGGCCTTGCCGGTGTCCGGCAGTCTGCGTGCCTGGGCGGGGCAGGGCGCGCTGCTGCTCAACACCAGCCTCACCGTCGAGCGAGACCGGCCTGCCAGCCATGCGAAGCTGGGTTGGCAGGCGTTGACCGATGCGCTGATCGACCGTGTTGCCGCGCAGCCGCATCCGAAGGTGTTCATGCTGTGGGGTGTGCATGCCCAAGCCAAGGGGCCACGCATCGGGCAGGCCGGTGGTGCCAACCTGATCCTGGCGGCCAACCATCCCTCCCCGCTGGCGGCACGGCGCCCGCCGGTGCCGTTTGTCGGCAGCCGCCCTTTCAGCACGGCCAACGCTTGGCTGACCACGCAGAGCTGTGCGCCGATCGACTGGCGTCTGGACCGACCGGTTCAGTGTTGAGTAAAGAAAAAACTGCAGAAAGTGCTTGCGGTGAGAAAACAGCTTTGTTAAAGTCTATGGCTCGCCCAGGAGGGGTGGCCGAGTGGTTAAAGGCAGCAGACTGTAAATCTGCCCGCGAAAGCGTACGCTGGTTCGAATCCAGCCTCCTCCACCAGCGAACAGCATTGAGATGGCGGATTGCTTTTGCTGCAAAGCAAAAAAGTCTGTGGGCTCGATCGGGCGGGAGTAGTTTAATGGTAGAACCTTAGCCTTCCAAGCTAATGACACGGGTTCGATTCCCGTTTCCCGCTCCAGTGTTGTCGGGTTAAAAGTATAAATTTGTAGTGGTGTTGATAGTGTCGATACCGGTCTGTGTGTTTGTTTTCATGCATTCAGACCCGTGTCGATGCCCATGTGGCTCAGTGGTAGAGCACTCCCTTGGTAAGGGAGAGGTCACGCGTTCGATCCGCGTCATGGGCACCACTTTTATGCATCGTCTGTCCAATCCATTGTAGTGAACGCCCTCGGGAGCGCGAAATCATGTCAAAGGAAAAGTTTGTCCGTACCAAGCCGCACGTCAACGTCGGCACCATCGGTCACGTGGACCACGGCAAGACGACGCTGACGGCGGCGATCACGACCGTGCTGTCGAAGAAGTTTGGCGGCACCGCCA
>NZ_JBFPGY010000041.1:0-4058 GCF_041083715.1 Sphaerotilus sp. | reverse complement strand
CGAGTAATTGGACGATATTGCGTGCGCCGTCGTCCTTGGTGGGCGTGCCCTTGTCATCGAGTATTGATAATGAACTCGTGCTGCCGTTGTCCGATGTCAACTTCAGGCGGTACCGCGTGCCTTTCAGGTCGTCCTTGCGGGCACCGCTGAATACGCGCGAGAAGAAGCCGGGTTCTTCCTGTCCGGCCAGTTTCGGGTCGACGTAGCGCACCAGATATACATTCTGTGCACGGTCACGCTCTTCGACCGTAAAGCTGCTGCGATCCAGTGCCAGACCGACCCGGCGCCAGCTGCGTTCCAGGTTGTCGTCAATTTGCAACACCATTCCGATCGACTGATCGGCCACCCGTGCACGGGGGGGGGGAGCCTGTACTGCGCTGACGGAGCGAACTGCTGCCTCCACTGTTTTGACAGTGTCGGGCTTGCTGGCATCTGCTCCAGTGAGGCGCAGCATCAGCCGGGCCAGCATTTCTGCTTCGAGGCCGGGATCACTGGGTCGGCTCTGCCAGCGCAGGCTTTCACTGGTGCGCTCGATGATGACTTGTTCAATGCCGCGGTGGCTGATGTAGATCTCGCTGACCGACCCATTGCGTTCGACACGGGTGCGGTAGCGGTCCCGTTCACCAGTGTCTCGCAGCTTGTCGAGCACCTTGCCCACTGTGCGGCTGACGATGTCCGTCGGCAGCTTGGCCCGATTCTCTGACCAGTCGGTTTCCATCACGCCAACCTGCGGCGTGTCGACGACCAGTGTGAACCCGTTGTCCTGCCAGAACGTGCGCAGCGTGTCCCAGACCTGTTCGGGTGTCTGGCGGACCACCAGCCAGCGTTGGTTGCCGGCGCGCTCGATGCGCACGTCGTCGCTCGGTCGCGCCGCTGCAGTCGCCCCGGCCTGCGGCGCAGACGCTTCGGTCGTCTGCATCGCGGTGGCGCTGATGGCGCCCCCGGCTGGTGGCTGGTAGCGCGGATCGCTGGCCAGCTGCGTCAGGTCAGGCGGCACCTGCAGGGTCGGTGCCGGTGTGGCAGCGGCCGAGCGGTAGTCGATTTTGCTCGACGTGAGCGAGTCTGAGACGACCGTGCAGCCGCCCAAGCCGCAAGCGAACAGGGCAGCGGCCAGCGAGGCGCGCATGGGGTGGCGCAGGGACATCAGATTGCTTTTCATCTCAGAGAATGCCGGCTTCGCGCATGGCGCCTTCGAGGGGGGCGACCAGACTGTCGGACATCGGCACCATCGGCAAGCGCAGTGCGCCACCGCACAGGCCCATGCGCTGCATTGCCCATTTGACCGGCACCGGATTGGGTTCGGCGAACAGCAGCTTGTTCAGCGACAGCAGCTTGAAGTGGAGTTCGCGGGCGGTCTTTGCCTCGCCTGCCACTGCAGCGCGACACAGGTCCGCCATGGCACGCGGGGCGATGTTGGCCGTGACGCTCACATTGCCCTGGCCGCCCATCAGCATCAGCGCAATCGCGGTGCCATCGTCGCCTGAGTAGACACCGAAGCCCTCGGGCGCGTGCTTGATCAGCCAGCATGCGCGCTCGATGTTGCCGGTGGCTTCCTTGATGCCGATCACGCCGGGCAGCGTCGCCAGGCGCAGTGTCGTTTCGGGCAGCATGTCTGCGACGGTCCGACCGGGCACGTTGTAGAGCATCACGGGGATGTCCACGGCTTCCGTGATCGCCTTGAAGTGCTGGAACATGCCTTCCTGCGAAGGCTTGTTGTAATAGGGCACGACGCTGAGCGTGCAGTCCGCGCCGACTTCCTTGGCGAACTTCGACAGCTCGATCGCCTCGCGGGTCGAGTTGCCGCCGGCACCTGCCATCACCGGCACGCGGCCGGCGGTCTGCTCGACGGCAACGCGGATGATCTCGCAGTGTTCTTCGACCGACACCGTGGGCGATTCGCCGGTGGTGCCGACGACGCCGATGCACGCCGTGCCCTCGGCGATGTGCCAGTCGATCAGCCGGCGCAGGCTGGGGTAGTCCACGCTGCCGTCTTCATGCATCGGCGTGACGAGTGCGACGATGCTGCCAATGATCGGATTCATGTGCAATAGTCCTTGTGATTTCGGGATTCTAACTGCCGGGCAACGGCCACCGTTCCGGGTTGGCTGACGTGTCGGCGATGGTCTGGCGCACGGCGGCGATGCGTTGAACGAAGTGCGGCGGGGTGTCGAGAAAGCCGTCCTCGTAGGCAATGACCCGCAATGCCGGGCATACCGCGGCCAGCAACTCGCCTGGTTGCAGCAGGAAATCGGGCCGAGACGGTTTGCCCACGCTGGCATTGCCGTGCGCGAAGGTCTCGTAGAGCAGCACGCCGCCCGGCGCCACGCTGGCGACGATCACCGGCAGCAGCGGGCGCCACAGGTAGTTCGTCACGACCACGGCGTCGAAACTGCGTCCCGGCAATGGCCAGAGACCGTGTTCGATGTCAGCCAGGACCACCTCGGCGGCGCAGTCGTGCAATGGAGCCAGTGCGGCAACGTCCCGATCGACCGCGGTGACCCGCGCGCCACGTGCCGCGAGCCAGCGCACGTGGCGGCCTCTGCCGCAGGCGAGGTCCAGCACGCGGGCACCGCGGTTCAGGTTCGGAATCAGGCCCGTGTGGCGGGTGATCCAGTCGGACGGAGTCGGGTTCGGGGGCGCGCTCAGAAACAGCTCCACAGGCGGTTGCCCAGGTCGACGATCAGCGCCGGTTGCAGGTAGGCCGCGAACACCAGCCCCAGTGCGGTCGCCACCACGGCACCGAGCAGCATCTGGCGCACGGAGGGCCTCATGCCGGCTGGGCCATCGGTCGGGCGATGGCTGTTTCGCGCACGGGCAGGTTCACCAGCGCGGCGAACACACCCAGCGCCACGGCGATGCCCCAGACGATGTCGTAGCTGCCGGTGCGGTCGTACAGGAAGCCGCCCAGCCACACACCCAGGAAGGAGCCGATCTGGTGGCTCAGGAACACGAAGCCGCCGAGCATCGACAGGTACTGCACGCCGAAGATCTGCGCCACTACCGCATTCGTCGGCGGCACGGTGGACAGCCACAGCACCCCCATCACGGCGGCGAACACATAGACGCTCGCCGGTGTCAGCGGTGCGGCCAGGAAGGCGATGATCACCACCGAGCGCAGGAGGTAGATCGCAGACAGGATGTGCCGCTTGGACATGCGCTGGCCGAGCGAGCCGGCCGCATAGGTGCCGATCACGTTGAACAGTCCGATCAGCGCCAGCGCCGTCGTGGCCACTTCGGGTGCCATGCCATGGTCTTTCAGGTAGCTGGGCATGTGCACACCGATGAACACCACCTGGAAGCCGCAGACGAAATAGCCTGCCATGAGCAGCTGGAAGCTGCGGTAGCCCATCGCCTCGCGCAGCGCGGCGCCGATGCTCTGCTGCGGCCGCACCGGACCGCCGGGCAGCTGAGGCTCTCGCAGGCCCCAGGCCAGGGGAATGATGACCAGCGCCGCTCCGCCCAGCAGCACCAGCGCCTGCTGCCAGCCGAGGTGTCCGATCAGCCAGTTTTCGACCGGCACCATCAGGAACTGGCCGAACGATCCCGCCGCTGCTGCCACGCCCATCGCCCAGGAGCGCTTGAGCGGATCGATCTGGCGCCCGATCACGCCGTAGACCACGGCGTAGGTGGTGCCCGACTGCGCCATGCCGATCAGCAGGCCGGTGCTGGCGACGAAGGCCGGCCCGGTCGTGGACAGCGACATCAGCACCAGCCCACCCGCGTAGAGCAGGCTGCCGCCGATGAGGACGCGAAAGGCGCCGAAGCGGTCCGCCAGCATGCCCGCGATCGGTCCGGCCAAGCCCCAGGACAGGTTCTGCACCGCCATTGCGAACGCGAACGTCTGGCGGGTCCAGCCGCGCTCCATCGTGATGGGCGCCAGCCACAGGCCGAAGCCGTGGCGGATGCCCATCGACAGTGTGACGATGAGGGCGCCGCAGAGCAGAACCTGCGCCATCGACAGGCGGGCAGGGGCTTCGACAGAATGGGGTGGGGGTGGTGCGCGCATCCCGCAGACTGTAGCGAACTTCATCCGCTGCTGCTGGCGCACCGGGCTGTCG
>NZ_JBFPGY010000040.1:0-13374 GCF_041083715.1 Sphaerotilus sp. | reverse complement strand
AGTCCAGAAGGCCGACCTGCGGCAGGTGGGCGGGACCGTCGATCGGCGTCAGCACGGGCACAGACACCGGAGAGGACGAAACCGCCACGGCGACACGCGCAGGTGTCGGTACCGGCATCGGCATCGGCATCGGAGCTGGGGTTGGAACCGAAACCGTAGGCAGTACCGGGCGCGCGGACTCCGGCATCGGCACTCCTTCGTCCCAGGGCGGAGCGACCAGCGCAAGCAGCCCCTCGGGCACCGTGTCCACGAAGTCCGGCTCATGCACGGCAGCACGCCCACCCGGCACAGGCGACGCCTGGAGCAGGCCGGGCATCGCTTCCGAGTCGAACACGGGTTCGACGCTTGTCAGCGTGGCCGGCTTGTCCTTCTTCTTGCGGCCGGTGACAGGTGCAGAGACGCCAACGGGATCCGCTGGGGCCAGCGGCGCCGGCTCGGTCATCGATTCACGCTCGCGTGCCATCTGTGCCTGGGCACCGATGCGCTTGTCCTCGGCCTCCTTGCGGATCAGCTGGCGACGTTCACGCCAGCCATCGAACCAGCCGCCAATGCGCTCTGCCAGCCCCAGCCACGAGAACCGGAACGCCCAGGCCAGCGCCAGCAGCAGCACGACGATCCACAGCACACCGCTGCCCACGAAACCCAACAGGTGCATGCTCGACGGGCCGAGCACAGCGCCGAGCACACCGCCGGCATGTGCACCCGCCACGGCGCCCTCGAACTGGTACAGGCGGGTCCATTCCAGCGCCGTGCTCGACATCAGCAGCAGCAGCAGCCCGACCCAGGCCAGCCACTGCGGACGCCAGTGCACCGGCCCGAACGGCTCCGCCGGTGCCAGATCGGCCCGCAACAGGCGCGCCACCATCGACAGCCAGGAACGCACCCCGAACAGCAGCCCCCACCACGCAGACAAGCCGAACAGCACGAACGACAGGTCGGACGCCCAGGCGCCGATCACGCCAGCGTGGTTGCGCAGACGCTGCCCATCGCCGGAGGTGGAAAACGCAGCATCGCCCGGATGGTGGCTGACCATGGCAAGGATCCACAGCAGCAGCAAGGTACCGCCAAGCGTGATCCCCACCTGGAGACGCCAGCGGGGGACGGGGGGAGAGGTGGATGCCTGCGCCTGCGAAGCAGACGTCTGGGCGGATGCTGCGCTGCGCAGCGAACCGAGCGGATAAGTCATGCCGGCATTGTCCGCCATCCGCAGAAACGGCAAAGCCGCCATGAACCGGGGCGGCTTTGCGTTAACCAAGGCACCCGGAGGAGGCCCGGGCTGCAGGGATTAATTACTGGGTGGCCAGACGCTCGGTCAGCACGACCCAGCCGTTTTCCTGCGTCTCGATCAGACCGCGCTCTTCCAGATCCTTCATCACGCGGCTGACCATCTCGCGCGAAGCGCCGACGACCTTGGCCAGATCCTGGCGCGACACCTTGCTGCGGATGACACGGCGACCTTCATCGTCCTCGGCCATGTCGAGCAGCGCACGGGCCACGCGGCCGTAGACGTCCAGCAGCGCCAGCGATTCGATCTGGCGGTCGGCATTGCGCAGGCGTGCCACCAGACCGCGCAGGATCGCGTAGGACAGGCTGGAGTTGTCCGGCAGGCAGGTCGCGAACTCGTTGCGCCCCAGCACCAGCACGTCCGTCTGCACTTCGGCGCGCACGGTGGCCGAATGCGGCTCGTTGTCGATCAGGCTCATCTCGCCCAGGTAATCACCGGCTTCCAGCACGGCCAGGATCACCTCTCGGCCCCGGGTGTCGGAGGTGATGACGCGGGCACGACCGCTCAGCAGAATGAACAGGGCATCCGACTTGCGGCCTTGCTCGACGATGATTTCGCCGCGGCGGTAGCGGCGCTTGACCACGCCGTCGGCAATCGTCTGCGCCTGCTCCACGGTCAGCATCGAAAAAAGAGGAACCCGTCGAATCAGATCAAGGTTTGAGAGCATGGCCATGGGGCTACTCCTGCTTGTTGGTGTCTATCGTTGTCATTGAAATCGGGACGTCGTGTCGGCAGCGAGGGCTCCGGCAATTCCCCGCGCGCCCATCGGCCGGGAAACCGCACTCCGAAGCGCAGCAAACAAGAACCGCTAAGCTTCGCACTGCAACATTTCACGACATGCCCATTGCGTCGCGACTCTAACCGAAGCGTCACCCCGTTGAACAGCGCGGTGACCCGGAAATGAAACCGCGCACTCCCACGGAAACCGACACCGAACCCATGAGCAGCACCTCCACGCACGCCCAACTCCTCATCCTCGGATCTGGCCCTGCCGGCTACACGGCGGCCATCTACGCAGCCCGCGCCAACCTGAAACCGACGCTGGTCACCGGCATGGCCCAGGGCGGACAGCTCATGACCACCACCGAAGTCGACAACTGGCCGGCGGACGTGATGGGCGTGCAGGGGCCCGAGCTGATGCAGCGCTTCCAGCAGCACGCCGAACGCTTCAACACGACAATGGTCTATGACCACATCAACGAGGTCGATTTCTCCAGCCGGCCCTTCCTGCTCAAGGGGGACTCAGGCAGCTACACCTGCGACGCGCTGGTCATCGCCACCGGTGCGAGCGCCAAGTACATCGGTCTCCCCTCGGAAGAGGCTTTCATGGGCCGAGGCGTCAGCGGCTGTGCCACCTGCGACGGGTTCTTCTACCGCGGTCAGGACGTGTGCGTGGTCGGTGGCGGCAACACGGCGGTCGAGGAAGCGCTCTACCTGTCGAACATTGCCAACAAGGTCCATCTGATCCACCGCCGGGACAAGTTCCGCGCCGAGGCCATCCTGATCGACAAGCTCAACGAGAAAGTCGCCACCGGAAAAATGGAGTTACATCTGTTTCAAACCTTGGATGAAGTTCTGGGAGACCAGACCGGTGTCACGGGTGTTCGACTCCGGAGCACGGTGGATGAAAGCACCCGTGATCTGGACGTCAAGGGTTGCTTCATCGCCATCGGTCATCAACCGAACACGGACATCTTCAAGGGGCAACTGGAGATGAAGGACGGCTACATCGTCACGCGATCCGGTCTCAATGGCCTGGCCACAATGACCAGCGTGCCCGGCGTGTTCGCTGCCGGCGACGTACAGGACCATGTCTACCGGCAGGCCATCACCAGCGCCGGCACAGGCTGCATGGCTGCTCTGGACGCCCAGCGCTACCTTGAACAGAACCCCTTGTGATGGCTCCGCTGGCGGCAGCGTCGATTTCCGCTCTATAATCGACGTTTTGCCGCCAATAGACCCGTCAAGCCCTCCGGTTTGACGGAGGGGTGATCATCAGGCCGGGCACCACAAGTGCCGACAATGTTCAGGCGGGCCTGCTCTGGTTGCTGTAACCATCGTTCGGAGTTGCGTCATGGCACGCGTCTGTCAAGTCACGGGTAAAGGCCCGATGGTGGGGAACAATGTTTCTCACGCCAACAACAAAACCAAGCGCCGCTGGCTGCCCAATCTGCAGTACCGCCGCTTCTGGGTCGAGAGCGAAAACCGCTGGATTCGCCTGCGCATCTCCAACGCTGCGCTGCGACTGATCGACAAGAAGGGTATCGACGTGGTCCTCGCCGACCTGCGTGCCCGCGGCGAACTGTAATCGGAGACTGACACCATGGCAGCCAAAGGCGGACGCGAAAAGATCAAGCTGGAATCCACTGCGGGTACCGGCCATTTCTACACCACGGACAAGAACAAGAAGACGACGCCCGGAAAGCTCGAATTCATGAAGTTCGATCCGAAGGCACGCAAGCACGTGCTCTACAAGGAAATCAAGCTCCGTTGAACAGCGCACGCTGAACAGGACTTGCTCCAGAAAACCCGCCCGGGCCCGGCCCGCGGCGGGTTTTTTAATGGCGTCACGACACCCCCATCCCCCAAAAGAAGGCCCTCTCCCGTGTGATGGACTGCACAGACCAACCCACCTAGATTGGTCTCCAGAACAGACAACGTGGGGGAGCCACATGAAGCAGCCGGGATGGCAACAAGGCATCGGCGCCGCAGTGCTGCTGGCCTGGGCAGGCAATTCATGCAGCCAGTCGGTGGATACCTCGATGGCGCGGGCCGTGGTCGACCAGCCACTGTCGATGTCCATCCAGGTGCGTGGATTCGAGTGGCCTGCGAGCCGACTGACGCCGGACTGCCTGCAAGTGCAGATCCAGCAAGGTGAATCAGGCAACACGATCGAACCCGTGCGTATACGCACCATCCCGAGCGGCGGCAACGGACACGTGCTCGTGCAGATCAGCAGTCCGCAACGCATCACCGACACGGTGCTCACCGGTCGCTTGAGCCTCCTGTGCGGCGCCGATTACACCCGCGAGTTCACCGTGCTGGTGGACCCACCGACAGCAGGCAACAGACCGAACCACGTCCTCTCGGCCGCGCCGCCGCACAGCCCAGGACAACGCGCAGAAAAGCCCCCGCCAGCAAATCCCACTCCGGCACCCCACCCAGGCCCAGCAGAGCCTTCCGTCCCCACAGTCCACCACATCACCCGCAGCGATGATCCTCCGCCGACACCAGCCCACGGGCGCACTGTCGACGATGCCGAACTGCAGCGGCTGGTGAACGCCGTTGTCGCTGCACAGGCATTGACGACGGCCAGCACACCCACGCCCCCCGTCACCGTGCCGGACAACCCTGCCATGGTGTTGCCATGGCAACACCTGCACGAGGAACAGCGTCAGACGCGTGCCACCCTGGCGGCGCTCGTTGCGAGAATCGAACGCAACGAGCGCGATGCCTGGCGCGACGCCGTGCTGGTCATGGCGGCGGTGCTTGGTCTGTCCGCAAGCATGCTGGTGCTGCGCGTCATCCGGGAAGGGTTGATGCCACGCATGGGTGTACCCGGATCAGCCGCTGCGCGTCGTCTGCGCCGCAAAGGCACTCCATTTCAGCCGGAAAAAGTCGACCCGCTGGCCCCGCAACCGCCAGACCCTGCTCCTCCTGCGCCAGCAGCAACGGGGCTGGCACCAGGCTTGGTGGCCTGGTCGCCACCACCCACCGCATCCACGACACAAGATGCGAAGGAACCGGACGAAGACCCTATCGCGACCGCCAACCGCTGGCCAAACGCCGACTTCGGGCACCCGAACCTCGACACCATCAGCACGAGCGCTCAGTTGCTGGACGAGCTTGAGCCCCACATCGAGGAATCTCCGATCGGCGTCGCCGTTGTCCTGGAGCGTCGACTGCAGGAACTGCCTGGCAAGTGCCCCTGGATCCTGTTGCGCCTGCTGGATCTGTACCGACAGATGGCACAACCCTGGAACCATGAGCGCGTCGCAGCACAACTGGAGGCGCTCTACAACGTCCGCATCCCGGCCATGGGATCGGCCGCAGCACGGGCAGACGCGGATCTGGAGGCCCATCCGGAGACGCTCGACAAGATCCGGCATGTCTGGCCGCTCGACGATTCCGCGGCCACGCTGTCCGGCCTGCTGCTGCGACCCACCGTGATCGAGGTCCTCGATCAACCTGCATTCGAGGAAGTCCTGCTGTTGCATGGCATCGTGCGGCAACGCCAATCGGCGTGGCTCACCGCGGTCGAATGCAGCCCGGACAGCCTCTCAGCGACCACATCGCCGATGCAACCAAGCAGCGGCCGGCTGATGGAATTGCTCGCAGCCTGAAACAACAAAGGCCCCCCGATGCCGGGAGGCCTTTGTTCGGGTGGCGCTGCGTCACGGCAGCACAGCGCACTCGGTCAAGCTCAGGCGCGGGCGGAGCGCAACGTGCGCGCGAAATCCTGCAGTGCGGCGATGCCACTGCTCTCGGCGCGCTGGCACCAGCCCTGCAGGTCCACCACCAGCTGCTCGCCAGACACATTGGTGCGGGTCCACAGTTGACGCAGCTCCTCACGCATCGTGACCAGCTTGGTCAGCGACGGACTCTGGTCACACGCCTTGGCCACCAGCGCCTTCACGTCGGCTGGGATCTTCTGGTCATCCCGGTGCAACCAGCGCTGCGCCAAGCGCATCTCGGTCCAGCGCTCGGTGTTCTGCGCACCCTGCTGCTTCAGACGATCCAGTTCCTCGGCACAGGCCTTGCGCAGGTTGGCCGCGTACTGGGCCATGACCTCGTAGCGGTTGGCGATCAGCGCTTCGAGCGTCTGGCTGTCGGCGATGGGGCGCACGGCACCAAGCTTGAGCTGGGGCGCGGTCTTGCGCACCGTGGCCAAGCCCATCATCTCCAGGGCGCGGATGTAGCCCCAGCCAATGTCGAACTCGAAGGGTTTGACCGACAGCTTCGCCGAGGTCGGGAAGGTGTGGTGGTTGTTGTGCAGTTCCTCGCCGCCGATCCAGATGCCCCACGGAGAGATATTGGTGGAAGCGTCTGGTGCCTCGAAGTTGCGGTACCCCCACCAGTGGCCCAGGCCATTGATGATGCCGGCCGCGTGGACAGGGCTCCACAGCATCTGCACCGCCCACACAGTCAGGCCGAGGGCACCGAACAGCAGCACATTGATGACCAGCATCAGCGACACACCCAGCTTCGACTGACCGGTGTAGACGTTCCGCTCCAGCCAGTCGTCCGGCGTGTTGTGGCCGAACTTCTTCAGCGTTTCCTGGACCTTGGCCTCGGCGCGGTACAGCTCGCTGCCGCGCAGCAGCACGGTCTTGATGCCATGGGCAACCGGGCTGTGCGGATCGTCCTTGGTCTCGCACTTGGCGTGGTGCTTGCGGTGGATGGCCACCCATTCCTTGGTGACCATGCCCGAGGTCATCCACAGCCAGAAGCGGAAGAAGTGCGACGGGATCGGGTGCAGGTCGAGCGAGCGGTGGGCCTGGCTGCGGTGCAGGAAGACGGTGATGGCGACGATCGTGATGTGCGTCATCACCAGCGTGGTGACGAGCACCTGCCAGGGACTGGCGCGCAGCAGACCATGGGCCAGCCAGTCCACCAGGACCGACCAGATCGTCGAGAGTTCGGGCATCGAGATTCTTTCTAGAAGCGCAGGTGGCCTGCAGGCGGGAGGGTCGCCTGCGCTACGGAATCATGTTGTGTCCGGACCACTGGCGGGGTGCAGCATTCTAGACGTTCCGAAGAATCCCACGAAACAGGGATATTGCCTGATATGCGCACCCAAACTGCTCGATCGCCGACGATTGCGCCTGATCAAGGGGAGAACGCGTCAACGACGCCGCCCTCGGAGAGGGCTCAGGCTGCGCGGCGGCGCCAGACTGCGGCAAAGAATCCGTCCGTCCCGTGCCGGTGCGGCCACAGGCGCAGGTAGTTGTTGCGGCAGAGCGACTCGGCGTCCTCGACCTTCTGGCGCGCCAGCACCTCGGCCGCGTTCAGCAGCTCGAACTCCGGATGCGCTTCGCTGAAGGCCTGGGCGATGGACTCGTTCTCGGCATCCAGCAGGCTGCAGGTCGCGTAGACCAGCTGCCCGCCGGCCTTCACCAGCCGTGCCGCGCTGTCGAGGATGGCACGCTGCTTGACGGTCAGCTCGGCCACGCCCTCGGGCGTCTGGCGCCACTTGAGGTCCGGATTGCGGCGCAGCGTGCCCAGACCCGAGCACGGCGCATCGACCAGCACACGGTCGATCTTGCCCGACAGGCGCTTGATGCGCTCGTCGCGCTCGTGGGAGATGCCGGCCGGGTAGACATTGGACAGGCCGCTGCGCGCCAGACGCGGCTTGAGCGCAGCCAGGCGGTGCGCCGAGACGTCGAAGGCGTAGAGGCGGCCGGTGTTGCGCATCATCGCGCCCAGGGCCAGCGTCTTGCCACCGGCACCGGCACAGAAATCCACCACCATCTCGCCGCGCTTGGCTTCGGTGAGCAGCGCCAGCAGCTGGCTGCCTTCGTCCTGCACCTCGACCTCGCCGCGCTTGAAGCACTCGGTCAGGTTGAGCGTGGGCTTGCCACGGGCGCGCAGGCCCGTCGGAGAGTACGGCGTCGGCTCGGTCAGGATGCCTTCCTCGGCCAGCGTGGCCTGGGCGGTTTCACGCTTGACGAGCAGCGTGTTGACGCGCAGATCCAGCCCGGCCGACTTGGACAGGCTCTCGATCAGCGGCCAGAAGTCGTTGCCCATTTCCTTCTTCAGCGCCTCGGCCAGCCAGTCGGGCAGGTTGTGGCGCAGGCTCTCGGACTGGCTCTTCAGACTCAGCAGCTTGGCGGTGGCGGCCCACTTCTGCTCGACCTCGGTCGTGGCAGCACGCAGATAAGCCTCGGTGCCCTGCCAGGCCAGGATGCTCAGGCGGCGCTCCAGCGCACCGGTGCCGGACTTGGCCAGGTACTGCAGGCGCAGCCGCTCGCGCAGCACCGCATAGACCGTCTCGGCCAGCGCGTGGCGCTCGCGCATGCCCAGCATCCGGTTGCGGCGGAAGAAGGCCGACACCACGGCGTCGGTCGGGCTGGAGAAGCGCAGGACTTCATGCAACAGCTCGTCGCACAGCGTGAAGAGGGCTTTGGGGGTCATCGGGAAGTCCTCAGAGAGTGTGGAACAGCCATTGCGGCTCGTTCAGGGTGTGGCGCACGACGCCGTCGTCGCCCAGCACCAGCCGGTCTTCGACGAACCAGCGCACCGCGCGCGGATAGATCTGGTGCTCGCAGACCAGCACCCGGCCCGACAGCGTCTCGGCAGTATCACCCGCCAGCACCGGCACCACGGCCTGGAGCACGATCGGGCCGTGGTCGAGTTCGGCGGTCACGAAATGCACCGTTGCCCCGGCCACCTTGCAGCCGGTCTGCAGCGCACGTTCGTGCGTGTGCAGTCCGCCGAACGAGGGCAGCAGCGACGGGTGGATGTTGAGCATGCGGCCAGCGTAGCGGGCCACGAAGCCGGGCGTCAGGATGCGCATGAACCCGGCCAGCACCACCAGGTCCGGCTGGTGGGCATCGATTTCAGCGGCCAGCGCAGCGTCGAAGGCGGCGCGGTCGGCGTGGGCGCGGTGGTCGATCGACGCGGTGGCGATGCCGCGCTCGGCCGCCCAGGCGAGACCGCCCGCCGTCGGCCGGTTGCTGATGACCGCAACGACCGAGGCGGGCCAGCCCTCTTCGGCGCAGGCACGGTGGATGGCTTCCATGTTGGAGCCACGGCCGGAAATCAGGATCACGATGCGTTTCATGGGTGCGGGAGTGTAGCGGCTGGCCGCAACGCATGACAGCGCACCCAAAACCAGTCACAGTACGGCCGCCGGCGCAGGCGGGCCGTGATGGAACGCACGCACACCGGCACTCGACTCACAGACACTTTCAGGAGAACACGATGGGATTGCTCGATTCAATGCTGGGTTCGGTCGTCAGCCAGGCGCTCGGTGGCAGCCAGGGTGGCGGCGGTCAGGCTGCGCTGATCCAGGCGGTCATCGGCATGCTGATGGGCGGCAACAACCAGGGCGGTGGCGCCGCAGCGGGTGGCCTCGGCGGTCTGCTGGAACAGTTCCAGCGCGGCGGGCTCGGCGATGTGGCGTCGTCGTGGGTGTCCACCGGCCAGAACCTGCCGATCTCCGCAGACCAGATCACCAATGTGCTCGGCTCGGACGTCATCGGCCAGCTCGCCCGCAGTGCAGGCATGGACCACGGCACCGCTGCAGGCCAGCTCTCGCAGCTCCTGCCGCAACTGATCGACGGCCTCACGCCGCACGGCCAGATGCCCCAGCAGGGCACCGATCTGGGCAGCATGCTGCCGCAGATCCTGGGCGGGCTGCTCAACCGCTGAGCCAGCCACGACCCGCCGCAGGGCCGCTCAAGCCCTGCGGCGCTATGCTCGCGCCTCCATGGCAGGCATCCACATCACCGACATCGAGGCAGCCATCAACTGGTGGCGCCAACGGCAACCTTCACCCGACGGCGTGACGCTGTGTGCACCGCTGCGGGCGCTCGCGGAGATCTATGCCCTGCTGGTGTACTACCGGGAGTCGCTCTGCGACGAACGCAGCCTGCCCGAGGCCGCCCGGCAGGCCTGGCTGGCGTGGTACGACAGCACGCCGGATGCGCCCTGCATCGCCATCTGCTCGACCACCCAGGGGGACACGGTCTGCAAGGGCTGCGGCCGCACCTTCGACGAAGTGCAGCACTGGCCGGCGATGAGCCCCGCCGCCAAGCGCCAGACCTGGCACCGCATCACCCGGGAAGGCACTGCGTGGCGCTTCAACCGCTATGCGGACCGGGTGCGCCCGGATGTGCCGCCCGCGCCATCGCGAGAGGCAGCCTGATCGCGAAGCAGCTGCCGCCACCCTCCCGGGCGAAGCACCGCACGCTGCCGCCATGCCGCTGGGCGATCTGTCGCACCAGCGACAAGCCAAGTCCGACCCCCCCCGCACGCTCGGCATGCCCGGGCAGGCGGAAGAACGGCTCGAACACCTGCTCGCGGAAGGCCTCCGGCACGCCGGGCCCACGGTCGCAGACCTGCACCTCGACCTCGTCCACGCCAATGGCCAGGACCTGGGCCTCCACCTCGTCGCCGCCGTAGCGCCGGGCGTTCTCCAGCAGGTTGCGCAGTGCACGACGCAGCAGGCGCTCTTCGGCATGCACCAGCACCGGTTCGCCATCCGCCGCAGCACCGACACGCGCGGCCTCCTCGGCCAGCAGGCCCAGCAGGTCGACCGGCTCGACACGCAAGGCGCCCTGCGCATCCAGCCGGCTGGCCAGCAGCACCTCCTCGACCAACCCGTCCAGCTCGCGGATGTCGCAGCGGATCTCATGGCGCAGTGCGTCGCGCTGCTCGGCCGATGCACCATCCATCATCTCCAGCGCCATCTTCAGCCGCGCCAGGGGCGAGCGCAGTTCGTGGCTGGCGTTGGCCAGCAACGCACGGTTGGAGTGCACCAGATCCTCGATGCGCTGTGCCGCCCGGTTGAAACTGACGGCCACCGCCGCCACCTCGTCCTGCCCGGCCGCATCGACCCGGTGCCCCAGATCACCGGCGCCGAACTGCTCGACTCCGCGCTCCAGTGCCTCCAGACGCCGCGTCAACCGACGCACCACGGGATAAGCGCCGATCGTCACGGCGGCGAACAAGCCACCCAGCAGCACGAACAGCGCCGAGGCCTCGTCGATCCAGCCCGAGGTCATGCGGTGGAACAGGCCGCCCCAGAGGGGCCCGTCCGGTGGTCCATACCGGTCCCGGTTCGGCCCGGCATCGGGCGGATGGTCCTCACCATGCCCACCCCGCGGACGCAACACCCACAGCACACGCCCGTCGGCCAGCACGGCCCGCGAAGCAGCCTGCGCTTCTTCGGTCCGATCGGATCCGACCTTGCGGTCATAGAACGGCGACACGCCGATGCGCTCGCCATTCGGTGCATCCAGCGCCATGGGAATGCGCAGGCGGTGCGACCAATCGAGCACCGCCTCGCGCTGCTCCGCGGCGGGTGCGGACCCGGGCGGCAGGCTGTTCTGCAGCAACTGCACCAGCGCCAGCGTCCTGTCCGACACAGCCACCTCGACGCGGCCGCGCTCGGCGCCGGTGTGGTGGCTCACCAGCACGACAGCCACCAGCGCGAACACCAGCAGCGTGACCACGACGGTGAGGTAGATGCTCAGATAGAGGCTGCGCACCCCTACGCCGCGCCAGCGCATGTCAGGTCGCGTCCGCGTCCTGCTTGCGCGCGAAGACATACCCCGAACCACGCACGGTCAGGATGCGCCGCGGATTCTTCGGGTCATCCTCGATCGCCGCCCGGATGCGCGAGATGTGCACATCGATGCTGCGGTCGAACGCGTCGATCGGATGGCCGCGCAGGGCGTCCATGATCTGGTCCCGCGAGAGCACCCGGCCGGGGCTCTGCGCCATGACGTGCAGGATGTCGAACTGGTAGCTCGTCAGATCGCATTCGCGGCCCTCGATGCGGATCTGCCGCGCGTTCACATCCACCTCCAGACGGCCGAATCGCAGCAGCGCTTCGTCATCCGCGGGTGAAGCACGGCGCAGCAGCGCCTTGATGCGCGCCAGCAGTTCGCGCGGCTCGAAGGGCTTGGGAAGGTAGTCGTCGGCGCCCAGCTCCAGACCGATGATGCGGTCCATCGGCTCGCCGCGGGCGGTGAGCATCAGCAACGGCAGACTGCGCAGTCGCTGGTCGTTGCGCAGCTCGCGCGTGAGATCCAGACCATCGCCGTCGGGCAGCATCAGATCCAGCACCAGCACGTCGCAGGGCTCGTGCTGCAGCTTGAGCCGTCCCTGGGCCAAGTCACCAGCGACGCTGACCGTCAACCCTGCAGACTGCAGGTAATCACGCACCATGCCGGTCAGGCGGGTGTCGTCGTCGATGAGCAGGATGCGGGCATTCATGGTGGCGAAGATTCGGCAGGTCGGGCCCGTATGCTGGAGCAGGTTCGTCAGGCCCGCATGATGCACCTGTAAAGAAGCTTGTCCGCAGTGCCCGAATCAGACCGCGCTCACACCGCGTCGAGCATCGACTCGACACGCTCGATCAGCTCGAAAGGGCTGAACGGCTTGACCAGGTAACCATCGGCCCCCGCGGTCTGACCGGCGCCAATGTCCCCCGCCTGCCCGCGGGCCGTGAGCATCACGACCAGCGTACTGGCCAGCGCCGGATCCTGCTTGATGCGGTCACACACCTGGTAGCCATCGAGGCCACCCGGCATCACCACATCCAGCAGCACCAGCGCCGGCCGCAACGTGCCCGCCAGTTCGAGCGCACTGGCACCATCGACGGCCTCGTGCACCTCGAAATCGCCGAGTTCCAGGGTCATCCGGATGAGTTTGCGCAGGTCCGGCTGGTCATCGACGACAAGGATGCGACGGGGCATGGGCAGGCTTTCAGCTGACGGAATCCACATGGAGGCTGCGCCCCATGCGGGTCATTTCGGACTCGACCCAGGCCCGCACGGCGATGGCCGGTGCCGGCTGGTGCACGACGCGCACCCGCTCCGGCAGCCCGCCGCGTTCGGCGATCTGGTGCGGCGTCTGGGACGTGATCGCCAGCACGCGCAGCTGGCTGTAGTCGCTCAGGCTCGACAGCGTCAACAGCATGGCATACCCATCGATGTCGGGCATCGCCAGATC
The DNA here is from genome assembly GCF_041083715.1 of Sphaerotilus sp. Classification (GTDB taxonomy): domain Bacteria; phylum Pseudomonadota; class Gammaproteobacteria; order Burkholderiales; family Burkholderiaceae_C; genus Sphaerotilus. Next base: position 407 of record NZ_JBFPGY010000040.1, on the reverse strand, counting down.
GGTGACCAGCAGATCGGGCGACTTGCGGCCGAGCTGGAGCAGGCCGGTGTAGCCATTGTTGGCACCGCGGATGGAAATCGCCGAGCCCAGCGGTTGCAGCACTTCCTGCCACAGGTGGAGCTGATCGACGCTGGAAGCCACCAGCAGCAGGTCGAGCGGAGCCGTGCCGGCCGCGGCCATCGACAGCGAGGTCGGTGCCGCGGGGCGCAGACCGCTGCGGTGTGCCAGTGCCTCGACCGCCGACAGACGGATGCGGCGGTGGCCACCAGGTGTACGCCCGGCGGGCAGGGTTCCTGCTTCGACCCAGAGCTGGACGGTGCGCAGCGACACACCCAATCGCTGGGCGGCCTCGCGGGTGGTCAACAATGGGTCCATCGGATCTTGAGCAAAATGGGGACGGGACATGG
>NZ_JBFPGY010000039.1:0-4114 GCF_041083715.1 Sphaerotilus sp. | reverse complement strand
GGCCTGATGGACTACACGCTGTCGGTCGGTCTGCTGTTTGCCGCGGCCGTGCTGGGCAACCAGAGCAACTACACCATCGGTCGCCACATCGGGCCCAAGGTGTTCCAGTGGGAAGACAGCCGCTGGTTCAACCAGCGGGCATTCCACCAGGCGCACGAGTTCTACGAGCGCCGGGGCGGCGTGACGATCATCATCGCCCGCTTCATGCCCTTCGTGCGCACCTTTGCGCCGTTCGTGGCTGGCGTCGCGCAGATGACGCGCAGCAAGTTCACGCTCTACGACGTGACCGGCGGTGCGCTGTGGGTGGGCGGGGTCGTCACCGTGGGCTACTTCTTCGGCAACGTGCCGTGGGTGAAGCTGCACCTGGACAAGATCATCTGGTCGATGATCGCGATCCCCGGGGTGCTGGTCCTGTTCGGTGCCTGGAAAGCGCGCCGCAACGAAGCCAAGGCCAGCGTCAGGGTCGTTTGACGCCCGGCGTGGCGGTCTCGGCGCGGCGCCGCGGGGGCACACGGCTGTCGAGCGAGGCCGGCTGGTAGTCGACCCGGATGCGGCAGCCGCTGGCCGGCTGCCACTGCGCCGGCAATCCCTTGCAGCGCTGTGACAGCGACGCGGCATCGGGCTTGCTGCCCTTGTCCACCCAGTCCAGCAGCGCGCCGACCGCGCTGACGTACTGCGCGTCGCTGGAGTAGCTGTGCTCGTGGTCGGCGGTGAAGATCTGCACCAGCTGGTCCGCAGCACCCGCTTCGGTGACGTTGTCGCGGAAGAAGGACTCCATCTCGACGAAGGCGGTCATGTCGTCGATGCCGTGCAGCGTCAGCGTGGGCAGCAGCAGGCGGCCGGTCGGATCGGTGTCGCTGGCGAGTTCGGCCAGCGCGGCCGGATCGGCCCGGTAGCGCAGCACGTCGCGGTTCAGCGCCGCGTCGTCGGGCGAGCCGATGTAGTGGACGCCTTCGTTGCCGAAGGGATTGCGCCCCTTGAGCTTGCGCAGCGTGATGTCCTGGAAGTGCCAGGTTGCCCACTGCAGGTGCGGCAGGATCTCCTGTTCAGGGAGCTTCACCACCCGGGTGAGGGTGCTCAGGCGTTGCTGCTGGGCGGCGCTGCGCTCGGCGGGCTTGCGCTGCACGCCGAGGCAGGCATCGACCCGTTCGGCCAGTTCGACCCGGGTCAGCCTCGTCTCGGGCGGCAGGCCCATCCACAGCGGATAGGCGCTGTCCTCGGGTTTCGGGTGGTTGTGGCACAGCGCCTGGTAGACCACGCGCAGGTCGAGCCGCAGGTCATAGGCCCGGGTGCCGCCTGCCAGCACGCCGCTGGTCAGCAGCACGCCGTCATAGGGCCGCGGGCCGGGCGTGGTGCGGTGCGGGTCGATGTCGGGAGTCACGTAGCGCTCGGCCATGCGTGCGGCGACGCTGGCCCCCCAGCTTTGTCCGTGCAGCAGGGTGCGGCGTGGCTGGCCGATGGCGGCGATGGCGAGCTGGCGCAGCCGCTCGGTGTCCTCGCCCGCGGCCAGCACCTCGACGCCGCCCTGCCGGAAACTCGATCCCGCCCAGGCATGGCCGGCACGCAGCATCACGCTCCAGCGCTGCAGATCGGCGGTGGCGCGGGCGAGTGTCGGCTCGCCGAGTGCGGGGCCGCCGTGCGCATGCACCACCAGCACGCCCGTTTCCGGCGTCCAGCCCCTGGGTACCGCAATCCAGTACCAGGCGCCGAGGTAGTCGCGGCCGTTCAGGCAGCGCGTGCCTTCGGGGATGCCGGTCGGACATGGTGCGGCCGCGGGCAGGGTGGTGCCGGAGGACAGGGCGGCCGGTGCCGTCTGCGCGGACGCGGCCGACGCCACGGTGGTGCTCAGCAGCAGCGCTGCCAGGAGAGGATGCAGGTTCACAGCAGACGCTCGCGGGCCAGGGGCGGGTTGCGGGAGAAGTAGCGCACGATGCCGGTGTAGACGGCCTTGACGAGCTGCGCCTGGTAGTCCTCGTCGCGCAGCTTGGCTTCTTCCTGGGGATTGGAGATGAAGGCGGTCTCGACCAGGATCGAGGGGATGTCCGGCGCCTTGAGCACCGCGAAGCTGGCCTGCTCGACCTGCCCCTTGTGCAGCTTCCCGACCTGCCCGATGTTGCCCAGCACCTCGCGGCCCACGCGCAGGCTGTCCTGGATCTGCGCGGTGGTGCTCATGTCGAGCAGGGCGCGCAGCACGTGGGTGTCCTTGCTGGCGACGTTGATGCCGCCGATGGCGTCCGAGGCGTTCTCGCGCTTGGCCATCCAGCGCGCGGCCGTGCTGGTCGCACCCGAATCGGACAGCGCGAACACCGACGCGCCGCGCGCCTCCGGCGTGATGAAGGCGTCGGCGTGGATCGACAGGAACAGATCGGCCTGCACGCGGCGGGCCTTGTTCACGCGCTCATGGAGCGGCACGAAGAAGTCGGCATCGCGGGTCAGCATGGCGCGCATGCCGGGGCGGGCGTTGATGCGCTCCTGCAACTGCTTGGCGATCTGCAGCACGATGTCCTTCTCGCGCAGGCCGGTCGGGCCGATCGCGCCGGGGTCCTCGCCGCCATGGCCTGGATCGATGGCGACGATGACCAGCCGGTTGATGCCGCCACGGCCCGGGGGCACGGCGGGAGCGCCTTCGGCCGAGGCCGGGGCGGTGGCGACACGCGGTGGCGCCGGAGCGGGCGGAACGGCGGGCGCACTGGCGCTGCCGGACGGGCTGACCGGCTCCGACTTCAGTGCGACGGCCGGTGGCGCCGGAGGCACGGGCAGCGGTGGCCGGGCAGGGCGGTCGACCCGGCCGATGAACTCGCCGAGCGCGTCGTCGACGTCCGACGCGGCACGCGCCGAGGCCTCGGCTGTGCTGGTGGCCGGCGCAGGCGGTGCCGGCAGCGGCGTCGGGGCTGCTTCGCGCTCCTTCACCAGCGCCAGCAGCGGGTCGGGCGCCTGTGCCGGATAGAGATCGAACACCAGCCGGTAGCGGTAGGGCGCGATCGGCGAGAGCGTGAAGACCTGCGGGGTGCTCGCGCGCTTGAGGTCGAACACCATGCGCACCTGGCGCGGCTGGCTCTGCCCCAGGCGCACGCCGGCGATGTGCGGGTCGTTGGCGCCGATCTTGGCGACCAGCTCGCGCAGCTGCGGGCTGAGTTCGAGCCCATCGATGTCGATCACCAGCCGCGCCGGACCGTCGGTGACGAAGTGACGTGCTTCGAGCGCGGTGTCGGATTCGAGGGTCACGCGCGTGTAGTCCGCCGCCGGCCAGACCCGCACGGCCACCAGCGTGGCGCCATGCACCAGATCACCGGCACCGAGCACGAGCACCAGCGCGCCCGCCTGGCGGAACCAGCCGCGGCGGCTCACCGCGTGCAGGGAGTCGGAGTCGGCAGCGGAGTCGGGGATGGAATGGTTCATGGCAGGGTCTCGTTCAACAGTGCCGCGCCCAGCGGAGTGCAGGCCTGCCACCGTGCCGTGCGGCTGTCGCCGGTGTCGGCGTTCGGCCGCAGCGACAGCGAGAGGTCCGGCGCAGGCAGCAGCCCGCTGGCCTTTTCGGGCCACTCGACCAGTTTCAGGCCGGGGCTGGCGAACAGGTCGCGAAAACCGGCATCCTCCCACTCCCGGGGATCGCCGAATCGATAGAAATCGAAGTGCCAGATGTCCAGTTTGTCCGCATCGGCGGTCGCGGGCACCTCGTGGGGTTCGACGATGGCGTAGCTCGGGCTCTTGATGCGCCCGGTCACGCCGAGCGCGCGCAGCAGGTGGCGGGCGAAGGTGGTCTTGCCGGCGCCGAGGGGGCCGTGCAGTTCGATGCAGGCGCGGCGCAGCGCAGGATGGCGGGCCAGGGCGCGGGCTGTGGCCTCGCAGGCGGCTTCGTCGGGCCAGTGCTGCTGGCGGGTTTCTAGAATCACCGGATGAACGACCTTGGTAACCTTGGTAATGCGTCGGGTACGCCCGATCCGGAACGGCTCGCCGGGCTGGTACGGACATGGGCTGTCGAGCTGGGATTCTCACAGATCGGCGTGTCCGATGTACATCTGGCAACAGCCGAGCCGGGTCTTGTGGCCTGGCTGTCGGCTGGTTTCCACGGCGGCATGGGTTACATGGCTGCGCACGGACTCAAGCGCGCCCG
>NZ_JBFPGY010000038.1:0-4114 GCF_041083715.1 Sphaerotilus sp. | reverse complement strand
GCAAGGCCGAGGCGCGCAGATGGTGGTTGGTGGCGAGCACGCGGTCGGCGGCCTGGGCGCGGTCGATCATCTGCGCGGCGTCGGCCAGCGACATCGCCAGCGGCTTCTCGCACAGCACGTGGCAGCCGGCGTCGAGCGCGGCGAGTGTCTGCGCGGCGTGCTGCTCGTTGGTCGAGCTGATGTAGACGGCGTCCAGCCCGAGTGCGAGCAATTCGCGCAACTCGGTGTGGGCACTGGCCAGCCCCTGCTGTTCGGCGAACTGCCGTGCGCGGCTGGCGCTGCGCGAGCAGACGGCGACCAGCTCCTGCCCGGCGATCTTGCGCAGTGACGGGATGACCCGCTCGGCGATGTTGCTCGCTCCGATGAAACCCCAGCGCATGGCGACCCTCCTTGATCCTGTTCTTGGACCTGCTGTCCGGCCGTCAGGATAGACCGGACGCTGCGCGGCTGGTCAGCGCAGTTTCCCGGTCAGGAGACAACGTTGGCGCCGAAACAAGGCGCGGCGGCCTCCGGGGATCTGGCCGAACTGGCGCGCTCGACCAGTTGCACGGGCAGCACGATCTCGCGCGGCAGTTCCATGCCGCGCAACACCAGCTCGACGCCCATGCGCCCCAGCGCTTCCTTGTCCACCTGCAGGGTGGTGAGCGGCACCGGCGAGCAGGCGGCGGCCGTGATGTCGTCGAAGCCGACGAAGGCGATGTCCTGGGGCACACGCAGTCCGTCCGCGGTGCAGACACGGATCGCGGCGAGCGCGGCGGTGTCGTTGTAGGCGAAGACAGCGTCCGGTCGGCGGCGCAGGCGCAGCAGCTGGCGCATCGCGGCCTCGGCGCCGCGGGAGGTGTCCAGGCCGGGCGGGGCCACCACTTCCAGGTCAGGATCGGCCAGCACACCGGCCTCGAACAGCGCGCGCCGGTAGCCGCGCTCGCGCTCTCGGATGCTGAAGTGCGCCAGCGATCCGGCCAGATACGCAATGCGGCGGCGGCCGGTGTCGAGCAGGTGGCAGGTCGCACGGTAGCCGCCCTCGGCGTTGTCGGGATTGACCGAGGGACAGCCGGGCAGCCAGAAGTCCACCAGCGCCATCGGCAGCTCCATCCCGCGCAGCACGTCGATCAGTTCCGTCTCGAAGAAACCGGCCGCCAGCACGGCGTCCGGCTCGTGCATGCGCAGCAGGTCGCGCAGCGGGTCGGCCGGGCCGGCGGTGAGCAGCGTCGGCACGACGCCGAATGCGCGGCAGGCTTCCTCGACGCCGTGCATCACCTGCGCGAAGAACGGGTTGACCGCGAAGCTGCTGTGGTGCCGGTGCACGAGGAAGACCAGCCGCTGCGCCTTGCCTGAGCGCAGGCGGCCGAGGTCGTAGCCGAGGTCACGGGCGACCTGGCGCACGTGGCGGCGGGTTTCGTCGGACAGCCCGCGCTGGTTCTTCAGCGCGCGCGAGACCGTGCCGACCGAGACGCCGGCCGTGTCGGCGATGTCACGGACGGTGACGCTCATGGCTGCGGTGCCAGCGGCTGCGCGCTCAGCCGGCTGTGCACGGTCATCGGCACGCCGGGCGTCAGCACGAGGCCGGTGCGTGTCGACAGTGGGTGGTCGGCGGGTGGTGCGGCGACCCGTCCCAGATCGAACACGCTGCACACCGGCTCGATGCCCAGCGCCAGGTGCCGGCCGCTCCACGGCGGCTGCAGGCGGCCGCGGTGGCTGACCCAGAGCATCAGGTCGGGCAGCAGTGTGCGGTCCCAGTCGAGCGTGAGCGCCCAGCCGCAGTCGAGGTAGCGGGCGGTGACGGGGCCGTCGAGTGCCATGAGCTGGAGCAGGTCCTCGCTGTCATGCGGCTGCGGAAAGCGGGTGAGGTCGGCGGGCGGGCCGCCGGTGCTGGGCACGGCGTCCAGCCGGTCGAAGCGCTGGTCGGGTGCCAGCCGCGAACGGCCGGGCTCGGCGGGAACGGGGTAGGTGAGGCCGGGGCCGTGCTGCGGCAGGTCCAGCGCCACGCGGCCGGCATCCAGCCGCAGTGTGGGGTGCAGCGCCACGGGCAGTGTGCAGGCGGTGCGGGCCTCGATGTGCAAGGCCAGCTCCACGGCAGCGGCGTCGGGCCGCGCACGTACCGTGCGGGTCAGGCGTGCGATCGGGTCGGTGGCGGGCAGGGTGATCGTCAGCGCCAGGGTGTGTGGATCCTCGGTCGAGATCCACGCCCAGTCGTGGTGGGCGCTGTGGCCGTGGCCCCAGTCGTCGTGGGGCGTGCGTGCGGACCAACCGGTGGGCAGATCCGAGGGCCTGTCGGTGCGGCCGAAGGGGACACAGGGCCAGTCGCCGCGCAGGCCGTGCATCAGGCCAGTCTGCTCGGCACCGATCGGCTCGGTGTGCCAAGGGGCGACCTGCATCGGCGAAAAATCAGGATGCCCCGGTGCGGTGAAGACCACCGGTGCCAGCATGGCTCCCAGTCGGTTCAAGGTCATGCAGCCGTGGGCCCAAACCAGTGATCGGGCGTCGGAGGGGCGTACGGTGTGACTGGACATGGGCTCGAACACGGGTTTCCGGGTGTTCAAGTGTAGAAAATGCCAACCGTTTAGTAAACAAACAAGGGTTCCATCCTGTTTCTTCACTATTGCTGAGGTGCTGTCATCCGCCGGATTCACTCATGCGTTGTCAGCGGTATCAATAAGTTCACCTTCAAGCGGCACTTGGCGTGTCACCGGAAGATGTGAAAAAACCCGATGAGCCATCTCGCCATGAAGCACCTTCTCCGCACCGACCACCCCGCTCCCCGCCGTCTGCCAATGCAGGATCGGCAGACTGAAAAGGGCCGCAAGCAGGAAACGTTCGACTATGGACGCATCGGCTGTGACCAGCGCAGCATGGCTTTTGCCCTGCGCATGGACCGCAAGCGCTGATCTTCTGCATCAGGTGGACGGGCCAGTATGGCGTCTGCCAGCCTCAGGGATATTGCCGCTCGGTAAATGCGCGCACGATTGCCCCTGACGGCGCAAATTTCCCCATCAAGGTACTCCCATGCGGTGGATGCTGCGACATGGATCCAGTGCAGATCTGGCGTAGCAACGCACCAGGAGAGGCCCACCATGAGCACCCTGGCGCGCGGCGACCGAGATGATCGGCACGGTGCTTGCCCGTGCCGTGGGTCGTCAGGGCTTCACAGCCTGATCACTGCTTGACGGCTTCGACCTGGACCACCAGGCGCATGTCGTCCGAGAAACCGTAGTTGATGCCATAGCTGGCACCCCACAGGCTGCGCTTGATGGTGGCTTCGAAGTCGCCACCACAGACTTCGCGCTTGACCATCGGATTCACGTAGCAGTTGAACTTGGTTGCCTTCAGCGTGACCGGATTCGTCTTGCCCATCAGCGTGAACTGGCCAGTGACTTCCTTGACCTTGTCACCATCGAAAACGAACTTGTCGCTCACGAAGTGAGCGGTCGGGAAGGCCGCGGCGTTGAGGATTTCCGGGCTTTTCAGGTGGCCATCAAACGGGCCGGTGCCGGTGTTGATCGAGCTGGCGTCGATGGTGATGTCCACCTTGCCCGTCTTGCCCGCACGGTCGAACTGGATGGTGCCTTCCTTCTTGTCGAAGCGGCCGCGGTTGGTCGTGGTGCCGAAGTGGTCGATCTCGAAGGTGACGAAGGTGTGTGTCGGGTCGATCGCGTAGGCGGCGCTTTCAGCGTGGGCGGCAGAGGCGAACAGGACGGGCACCAGGGCCAGAGCGAGCAGGGACTTCTTCATGGGAGGATTTCCTTCAGGGTTGGAGAGGAGGGTGACGAGGGGAGTGTCAGAGCGCAGGCACGCCGCTCAGCAGGAGCTTGAACTTGATCTGCACGTCGTTGGCGACCATCGAGGTGTCGGCCCATTCGCCTTCGCCGATCTTGAATTCGAGGCGCTTGATGGCGAAGGCGCCGGTGGCGGTCGTGTTGGCACCTGCCTGTGCGAGGGTCACGGGGACTGTCACGTTCTGCGCAGTTCCCTTGATTGTCAGTTTGCCCGCGACCTCGAACTTGCCGGGGCCGACCGCCTTGATCGCACTCGACTGGAATGTGGCCTGCGGAAACTTCGGCACGTTGAACCAGGTCGGCTTGACCATCTCGCCATCGGTTTCCGGGGCGCCGAAGGT
>NZ_JBFPGY010000037.1:0-13491 GCF_041083715.1 Sphaerotilus sp. | reverse complement strand
AGACACTCACCGTCTTCGGGCTCAGCGACAGCTGCTCGGCAATGTCCGACAGGCGCTTGCCGGAGGCGATCATCGTCAGTGTCTGCATTTCGCGGTCGGAGAGCTTGTCGTGTGCCGCTTCCGGTGCCGGTGTGGTCAGGCTCTCGACCAGCATCTGCGCCATCTCGGCGGTGATGTACTTGCGGCCCTGCGCGACCATGCGCACGGCGGTGACGATCTGCGCCGTGTCGCCGCCCTTGTTGACGTAGCCGTAGGCGCCGCCGCGCAGCGCGCGCAGCGCGTACTGGTCCTCCGGGTACATCGAGACGATCAGCACCCGGATCGGCGAGCCTTCGTCCTTGAGCGCGTGCAGCACGTCCAGCCCGCTGCGGCCGGGCATGTTGATGTCGAGCACCAGCACGTCGCAGGTGGTGGTGCGCAGCAGGGCGCGCAGTTCGCCGTATTCGCCGGCTTCGCCGACGATCTGCATGTCGGGTTGCTCGGCCAGCGTATCGCGGATGCCCCGGCGGATCAGGGCATGGTCGTCACAGAGAATCACGCGGGTCATAGGGCGCCCCAGGTAGAAGGATCATGCGGGCTGCTGGTCAGCGGCAGGTCGATCTCGGCGTCGCCGGGACGGGATGCCACGTCGTTCAGATCGAGAGGCACGGAGAGTATCAGGGTCGTGCCGGTCGGCGAGCTGCTCAGGTCGATCCAGCCGCCCACGGTGTCCGCTCGTTCATGCAAGCCGCGAATTCCGAACGAATGGTCCTTGCCCAGATCGCCGTTGTCCAGTCCGCGGCCGTTGTCGCTGATCTCCAGCGACAGCACGCTGGCCGCCACGGTCAGGTCCACCTGGACGCGGTTGGCCTTGGCGTGCTTGGAGATGTTGGTCAGCGCTTCCTGGGCCGTGCGGTAGGCGACCAGCGGCACGCCCGGCGACAGGCTCAGGTGGTCGTGGCTGGTGCGGAAGGTGGTGCGCATGCCGGTGCGGCGCTCGAAGCGCTGGGTCATCCACTGCAGCGCGGCCACCAGGCCTTGCTCCAGGATGGCGGGGCGCAGGTTGTGCATGATCCGCTGGCTGGCCTCGATGGCGTGGTTGACAGACTCCAGCGCCTGTTGCGCGCGCTCGGCCATCGGGCCATTCGGGGCATGGCGCGCGATCCAGGCCAGGTCGAACTTGACCGCCGTCAGCGAACCTCCCACATCGTCGTGGATTTCCCGGGCGATGGCGGCGCGCTCCATCTCGATGCTGGTCTGCAGGTGCTGCGCCAGCTCCGACAGGCGTTTGCGCGAGCGGGCCAGCTCCTCGTCGGTCCGCTGGCGGGCACGCTGGCCTTCGCAGACATCGACGGCATGCAGCAGGGCCGGCACCAGCCGGTTCAGGTTGCTCTTGAGCAGGTAGTCGGAAGCACCGTTGCGCATCGCCTCGACGGCGGTGTCCTCGCCGATCTCGCCCGAGACGAGGATGAAGGGCAGCAGCGTGTCGCGGTCGCGCAGCAGCTCCAGCGCGATCAGCCCGGAGAAGCCGGGCAGGTTGTAGTCCGACAGCACGGCATCCCAGTTCTGGCCGAGTGCGGCCAGGAAGCTGCCCTCGGTGTCGACCCGGTGCATGGTGGCCTCCACGCCTCCTCGGCGCAGGTGGACCAGGACCAGCTGGTGGTCCATGTCGGAGTCTTCGAGGTGGAGGATGCGCAGGCGGCGCGGTGGAGGCGGGCGGTACATGGGTTCGACTCCTGGAAACTGGACTGGATTTTGAGGCGTGATCCCCGCACCGCCAGGGGCCTGTAGTGAGAAAAATTGATGCAATCGACGCAGACCCTGAAACCGGGGACCGTCTGGACTCTGCCGGAGTAGTGATTCATGCCTTTGATCCTCGCTGTCGATGATTCTGCCTCCATGAGGCAGATGGTTTCCTTCACGCTGAAAAACGCCGGGTACCAGGTGGTGGAGGCTGTCGATGGCGCCGATGCCTGGGACAAGGCCGGGCGTCAGGTGTTCGACCTCGTCCTGACCGACCAGAACATGCCTCGGCTGGATGGCATCTCGCTGACCCGCAAGTTGCGTGACACCTCCCAGTATCAGACGACCCCCATACTCATCCTGACCACCGAGTCCAGCGACGAGATCAAGCAGGCCGGACGTGATGCCGGTGCGACCGGCTGGCTGGTCAAACCCTTCGACTCGATCAAGCTGCTCGAAGTCATTCGAATGGTCATACGCTGAGCACGGCGTTCACACTCAGGCGCACTCCATGACCGATTCCACCAAGGACCACCGAGACTCCTCCGGCGACGGCGGCCTCGATCTGCAACAGTTTCACCAGACCTTTTTCGAAGAGGCGGCGGAAAATCTTCAGCGCATGGAGCAGTTGCTGCTGGCGCTGGACCCTGCTGCGGTCGATGACGAGACGCTCAATGCGATCTTCCGTGTCGCCCATTCGATCAAGGGCGGCGCCGCCACCTTCGGATTCACCGAAGTGGCCGAGCTGTCACACGAGATGGAAACGCTGCTCGACCGGCTGCGACGCCACGAGCTGTCACCGACGCCGCCGATGGTCGACGTCCTGCTGCGAGGCGGTGATGCGCTGTGGGCGCAGCTTTCATTTCGCCAGGGTCAGACGCCCCAGACTCCTGTCATCGACACCCTGGTGGCCGACATCCGGCAACTCGCGCGTCTGACGAGCCAGCAGGGTGCCGTGGCCGCGGCGCCCACGACACAGACACGCAAGCTGGAACCGGGTCAGCGCGAGCTGGAGGTGCGCATCGGGCCGCTGGAGCAGTCCGGCGCCGCCAACAACCTGCACGAGCTGTTCGAGGAGATTCCAGGTCTGGGCGAGATGCGTCCGCTGGACTTCGGCGAGCCGATCGATGGCATGCGCCGCTTCTGCGTGACCACCAGCTGCACCGACTCGGAGCTGCTGGACCTGTTCAGCTTCCACGTCGAGCGCAGGCTGGTGCATCTGAGTGTGCTCGGCCTGGGATATGGCTTCCATGAAGGCAACCCGGGTGCACCCTCGCAGGAAGACGTGAACGCTGCCACTGCCGCGCCGCCTGCGGCCGCCGTCGCCGTGAGCGCGCCTTCGGCACCGGCCGCCGCGCCACGGGCGTCTGGCGGTGGTGCAGGTGCCTCGGTGGACGCGACGACGTTGCGTGTGTCGGTCGACAAGGTCGATCAGCTCATCAATCTGGTGGGCGAGCTGGTGATCACGCAGGCGATGCTGATCCAGAGCAGCCGGGCGCTCGATCCGGTGGCGCACCAGGCGCTGCTGTCGTCGATCAGTCTGGTGGAGCGCAATTCGCGGGATCTGCAGGATGCCGTGATGTCGATCCGCATGATCCCGATGTCAGCGGTCTTCAGTCGCTTCCCCCGGATGCTGCGCGACCTGTCGGGCAAGCTGGGCAAGCAGGTCGAACTGGTCACCATCGGCGAGGCCACCGAGCTGGACAAGGGCCTGGTCGAGAAGATCACCGACCCGCTGACCCACCTGGTGCGCAACTCCTGCGACCACGGCATCGAGTTGCCCCAGGTCCGCACCCAGAGCGGCAAGACCGCACATGGCACGATCACGCTGTCGGCGTGGCACCAGGGTGGCTCGGTCGTGATCGAGGTGCGCGACGACGGCAAGGGGCTGTCGCGCGAGAAGCTGCTGGCCAAGGCGCGCGAGCGCGGTCTGTCGGCACCGGATTCGCTGACCGACACGCAGGTCTGGAACCTGATCTTCGAGCCGGGCTTCTCGACCGCGGAGGTCGTCACCGACGTCTCCGGCCGTGGCGTCGGCATGGACGTGGTGAAGAAGAACATCACCGGACTGGGCGGACGGGTCGAGATCGATTCGGCGCCGGGTTGCGGCATGAGCGTCAAGGTGCGTCTGCCGCTGACGCTGGCCATCATGGACGGCATGAGCGTGGCGGTGCGCGACGAGGTCTACATCCTGCCGATGGGATCGGTGGTCGAGAGCGACCTGATCGGCCCCGACACGATCCGCTCCCTGGGGGCGGGCAGCCGGGTTGCCAAGGTGCGCGAGGACTATCTGCCGGTGGTCGATCTGGCCGAACTGCTCGGCTCGCCCGCGACCGAAGGCCAGTCGGCGCCCGGCATCATGGTCATCGTCGAATCGGAGGGCATGCGGGCGGCGCTGTTGGTCGACGAGCTGGTGGGACAGCAGCAGGTGGTGGTCAAGAACCTGGAAACCCACTTCCGGCGCATTCCGGACGTCTCGGGTGCCACCATCCTGGGCAATGGCAAGGTGGCGCTGATTCTGGACGTGGGCTCTCTGGTCGGCCGGCGCTGAGCCGGGCCGCCGCTCCCGCCGTCCTCAGCTGGCGGCCTGCCGCAGCGTTTCGCTCACCGGGCGGCGGAGCACTTCACGCAGGCTCCACCAGCCCGCGCCCAGCGCCAGCAGGGCGCCCGCCACCGAGCCGAACAGCGGCACCCACAGCGGCGGGTTCCACTGGAAACTGAACACCTCCCGCGCCAGCGCCCAGCCCACGCCGAGCGCCGCCGCCGATGCCAGCGCACCGGCCAGTGCGCCCACCCCCAGCAACTCCGCCCGCTGCACCTGCCGCAGCAGCACGCTGCTGGCGCCCATCGCCCGCAGCAGCGCGAATTCGCGGGCCCGCGCTTCGCGGGTGGCACTCACGGCGGCGAACAGCACCAGCAGCCCCGCACCCAGCGTGAAGCTGAACAGGAACTCCACCGCGCGGATGACCTGGTCCAGTACCCGCTGTACCTGGCCGATCTGGGCGGAGACATCGACATTCGTGATGTTGGGGTAGGCGCGCGCCAGCGCGGCGTCGAAGCCCGGCTTGTCCGGTGCCCGCAGCGCCGCGATGTAGGTCGCGGGGAGGTCCGGCATGGCGCCACGCGGGAACATCACGAAGAAGTTCACCCGCATCGAGCCCCAGTCCACCTTGCGCAGGCTGCTGATGCGGCCGTCGATCGGTGTGCCGGCGATGTCGAAGCGCAGCCGGTCGCCCAGCTGGAGCCCCAGCGTCTTCGCCAGCCCTTCCTCCACGCTCAGGCCATCGGTCTCTTCGGCTTTCCACTGTCCGGCGACGACTGCGTTGTGTCCGGGCAGCGCCGCGCTGTGGCTGAGGTTGAACTCGCGTTCGACCAGCCGCTGCGCGCGCGCATCCGGGTAGCTGGACGGACCCACTTCGCGGCCGTTCACTGCCACCAGCCGGCCGCGGATCATCGGAAACCAGTCGTAGCGGGCCACGCCGGCACTGGCCAGCGATTGCCGGAAGGCGTCGCCCTGCTCGGGCAGGATGTTGATGACAAAGCGGTTGGGCGCATCGGCCGGCGTGGCGGCACGCCAGCTGGAGATCAGGTCGGTGCGCAGCAGCACGAGCAGCATCAGCGCCATCAATCCCAGCGCCAGTGCACTGACCTGCAGCACGGCCAGTGCCGGCCGCGCGCTGAGGCTGCGTGTGGCCAGCGTGAGCCAGCGCGGTGCGCCCACCTCCGGCACCGCCCGACGCAGCGCCTGCACGGCCAGCCACGCCGTGCCGGCGAACACCGCCCATGCCGCGGCGAACCCGCCGACCGCGATGGCGCCGAGCTTCGGGTCCTGCGCCACCACCATCAGCAGCGCGGCGTAGCCCGCCAGTCCGGCCAGCAGCACGACCAGCGATGCGGCCCGGAGATCGCCCAGATCACGTCGGATCACCCGCAGCGGCGGCACCTGCGCGAGCTGCAGCACCGGGGGCAGCCCGAACGCGGCCACCAGCACCATGCCGACCGCCAGCCCGAACACGCCGGGCCAGGCCCCGGGTGCCGGCAGATTCGTCTCGACCAGACCCGCCAGCAGCACGACGAACGCCTGGTGCACCACCAGCCCGATCAGCACGCCCAGCGCACTGGCCGCCACGCCCACCAGTCCCAGCTCCAGTCCGTAGATGGCCGCGATGCGCCGCTGCGGCAGCCCGAGCACGCGCAGCATCGCGCAGGCGTCCAGATGCCGCGCTGCGAACCCCCGTGCCGCGATCCCCACCGCCACTGCGGCCAGCAGCGCCGCCAGCACCGCCACCAGCTGCAGGAACTGCCCTGCGCGGTCCAGCGTCTGGCGCATCTCGGGGCGGGCGTTGTCGATCGACTCGACCCGCGTGCCGCGCAGGTGCTCGCGTTCGACCGTGGCATCCACCCAGGCAACGAAGCCGCGCACGGCGGCCTGTGCCGCCGCGCGCCGCGTGGTGTCGGAGGCCACCACGGCGAGTCGCCAGTTCACCCGGCTCGCGGGCTGGATGAGGCCGGTGGCGGCCAGATCGGCTTCGGCCAGCAGCACGCGGGGTGCGAAGCTCATGAAGCCGGCATCCCGGTCGGGTTCGACCCGCAGCACCTCTGCGATGCGGAGCCGTGCGTCACCCAGCAGCAGGGTGTCGCCGACCTGCACGGCCAGCCCGTCCAGCACGGCCGCATCGACCCAGACGGTGCCGGCCGCGGGGCCTGTGGTCTGTTCGTGCACCGGTCCGGTGGCGCTGGCGCTGACGCCCAGCGTGCCGCGCAGCGGGTAACCGCTGGACACCGCTTTCACGGAGACCAGTTTCGAGGCGCCGCCGCGGTCCTCCGGTGCACGGGCCATGCTCGGGAAGCGCACGTTGCGGGCGGTCTTCAGCCCCATCTCGCGGGCGGTGGTCTCGAAGCTGCCGGGGAGCGGCTGGTCGCTGGCAACCACGGCGTCGCCGCCGAGCAGCGTGAGCGCATCCCGTGCCAACCCTGCCTGCAACCGGTCGGCGAAGAAGCCCACCGCACAGACCGCCGCCACCGCCAGCGCCACCGCGACCAGCATCAGCCGCAGCTCGCCGGCCCGGAAATCGCGCAGGAGCTGCCGCCAGGCCAGGTGCAGTGCGGAGGGTGGGGTGTTCGGGTGGGCGGGCAAGGTGGGCGCGGCGGCGGTGTGCATGCCACCAAGGTACACCACCGGGCGGATCTCGGCCGAACGCTGTGTGCAAAGGCACAGAATGGTGGTGGCAGAAAGCAGCGCTTCAATGAGGTCACCATGCATACACACCCCTTGCCCCCGCTCTACCTGTCGCACGGCTCGCCGATGATCGCCATCGAGACGTCGCCAGCCTCGCAGTTCCTCGACCGCCTCGGCCTGGCCATCGACCGCACCTTCGGGCGGCCGCGGGCGGCCGTGGTGGTGTCACCACACTCGTCGACGCGGCAGCCGATGGTGCTGGCCGGTCCGCGGCATGAGGCGATCCACGACTTCGGCGGCTTCCCGGCGGCGCTGTATGCCCAGCGCTACGACGCCCGTGGCGACGCGCCGCTGGCGCACGAGGTGGCGCGCCGGCTGGGCGAGGCGGGCATCCCGACGCAGGCGGTGGACGCCAGCGGCCTCGACCACGGCATCTGGACGGTGATGAAGCGTGCCTGGCCCGGCGCCGAGGTGCCGATCGTGCCGCTGACGCTGGTACCGACCTGGACACCGGCGCAGCTCTGGGCCGCCGGCCATGCGTTGTCGGCGTTGGTCGAGGACGGTGTGCTCGTCATCGGCAGCGGTGCGATGACGCACAACCTGCGGCGCTTCTTCGGCCCGCGCTCGGTGCCGGATGGCCGGATCGAGCCGGACGTGGTCGCCTTCCAGGACTGGGTACACGCCCGCGGCACAGCGCGCGACTGGCCCGCGCTGCTGGATTACCGCCAGCAGGCGCCCGGCGCCGCGCTGCAGCATCCGACCGACGAGCACTGGCTGCCGTTCTACATCGCCGCTGGCGCGGGAGGCGAGGCGTCGCCGGCCGTGCGCATCCACGACAGCGTCGACGCTGGTGTGCTGGCGATGGACAGCTTCGCCTTCGGCCCGCACGCGGGGGCGCTGGCGGCGGCGCTGGCCTGAGCGGCGTGGCTCAGGCCGGATTGTCGATGTCGATGAACCGGTGCGTGATGCCGAACTGCGCGGCGAGGTAGGCGCCGAGTGCTTGCACACCGTAGCGCTCGGTGGCGTGGTGCCCGCAGGCCATGAACGCGACGCCGGTCTCGCGGGCGATGTGGGCCTGTGGCTCGGAGATCTCGCCGGTCAGGTAGACATCGGCTCCGGCCGCGATGGCCGATTCGAACCAGCCCTGTGCGCCGCCCGTGCACCAGGCCACGCGCTGCACCGTCCGGCCATCGCCGGGCACGACCACCGGTGTGCGGCCGAGCCGCGCGCCGACCCGGGCCGCGAACGTTTCCAGCGCGCAGGCGCCGTCGATCGGCTGACCGATCACGCCGAGCGCCTTGTCGCCGAAGGTGTCTTGCGCGACGAGGCCGAGGTGGGCGCCGAGCTGTGCGTTGTTGCCCAGCGTGGGATGGGCGTCCAGCGGCAGGTGGTAGGCGTACAGGTTGATGTCGTGGCGCAGCAGCGCGGCCAGGCGTTGCTTCATCCAGCCGGTGACGCGTCCGTCCTGTCCGCGCCAGAACAGGCCGTGGTGGACGAGGATGGCGTCTGCGCCAGCGTCGGCCGCCGCCTCGATCAGCGCCAGACTCGCCGTCACCCCGCTGACGAGGCGGCGCACCTCGGCGCGCCCCTCCACCTGCAACCCGTTGGGACCATAATCAGCGAACCGGGCCACCTCCAGACAGTGCTCCAGATGGTCGGCCAACCCGGTTCTGTGTGCCACGTTCTCAGTCATCTTCGATCTCCATGCGCAGGCTCTGGCTCGTATTCTCTCAAGCGGTCACGGTCGCATTGGCCGTGGTCTTCGTGCTGGCCACGCTCAAGCCGCAGTGGATCGGCTCCCCCGCGGGCGGTGCCCCGGTGCAGTTGAACATTGCCCAGGCGCCGACGGCAGCGTCTCCCGGCGTCTCGTCGAGTCCGGGCAGTTTCGCTCCTGCGGCGCGCCGGGCATCGCCGTCCGTCGTCAGCGTGGTCACCAGCGTGGCGGCCGACCCCAAGCACAAGGGCAATCCGGCGGACCCCTGGTTCCATCGCTACTTCGGTGACCAGGACGGCCCGACCAGCGGCACCGGATCGGCCGTGATCGTGTCGCCCGATGGCTATCTGTTGACCAACAACCATGTGGTCGAGAATGCCGGCCAGATCGAGATCGGTCTGGCGGATGGCCGGCGGGTGGCCGCCAAGGTGATCGGCACCGATCCGGACAGCGACCTCGCGGTGCTGAAAGTGGCACTCAAGGACCTCCCTGCCATCACTTTCGGCGACGCCGACAGCCTGCAGGTCGGCGACATCGTGCTGGCCATCGGCAATCCGTTCAATGTGGGCCAGACAGTGACTTCGGGCATCGTCAGCGCTGTCGGCCGCACCGGACTGGGGTTGAACACCTTCGAGAATTTCATCCAGACCGACGCCGCCATCAATCCGGGGAATTCGGGCGGTGCGCTCGTCGATGCCACAGGGCAGCTGCTCGGCATCAACACGGCGATCTACTCGCGCTCGGGCGGCAGCATGGGCATCGGTTTCGCGATCCCTGTGTCCACGGCACGGCAGGTGATGGAAGGCCTGATCACCGAAGGCGTGGTGACCCGCGGCTGGATCGGCGTGCAGCCGAGCGACCTGACCGCGGACATGGCCGAATCCTTCAAGCTCAAGGTCGACCACGGCGTGCTGATCACCGGCGTGCTGCAGGACGGTCCGGCCAGTGCCGCTGGCATGCAGCCGGGCGACGTGGTGCTGAAGGTCGGCAAGGCTGCGGTGGCCAACACGGCGCAGTTGCTCAACGCCGTGGCGGCACTCAAGCCGCTGTCCGCGGCGGTCATCACGGTGCAGCGCGGCGAGCAGACCGTCAGCCTGACAGTCAAGGTGGCGCAACGGCCCAAAGCCAAGATCGCCAGCCGCAAGTCCGCCGAGTGAGCCACAGCCAGCCGGGATCGCCGGCTGACCGGTCGATCAGTCCGCTGACCCGGCCTCTGCTTCAGTGGCCTGCATGTTCTTCAGGACAAACTGCGAGGCGAGGATGCCCACCTCGTAGAGCATGCCCATCGGCAGCAGCAGGGCCACCATCGACACTGCATCCGGTGGTGTGACCAGCCCGGCCGCTGCGGCGGCGGCCACCCAGAAATAACGGCGGAATTCGCGCAGCTGGGCGACGGTGATGACCCCCAGGCGTGTCAGCACCACGACCGCCACCGGTACCTCGAACGCCACGCCGAAGGCGATGAACATGGTGATCACGAAGTCGAGGTAGGCCTCGATGTCCGGGCTCACGGCCACCGATTTCGGTGCCATCGACTGGATGGCAGGAAAGGCCTGACCGAACACGAAGAAGTAGCAGAAGGCCACGCCCATGTAGAACAGGATGGTGCTGCTGGTCACCAGCGGCAGCACCAGCCGGCGCTCATGGCGGTACAGGCCCGGCGCGACGAAGGCCCAGATCTGGTACAGCACCCAGGGCAATGCTGCACCGAAGGCCACCAGCAGCGTCACCTTGATCGGGATCAGGAAGGGAGAGACCACGCCGACGGCGATCATCTTCGATCCTTCGGGCAGTGCCTTGACCAGCGGCAGTGCCAGCAGGTCGTACATCCGCGACGGGCCCGGGAAGACGCACAGCAGCGCGAAGATCGCGCCGATGCCGTAGACGGTCTTGAGCAGGCGGTCGCGCAGCTCGATCAGGTGGCTGACGAAAGGCGCTTCGGTGCCTTCGAGTTCATCGGTCGGAGTGGACATGGATCAGAACGATCGCGTCGAGCGCGCAGGGCGGAATCGTGCCACCCGGGCGGCGCCCGACTGCACATGGCGGCGCACGTTTTCGCTCTTCTTGTACCACTGGGGCACCGCAGAACGCTTGATGCGCCAGTTCTTCTTCGGGGGCTTGTAGGCGGGGGCCGGCGTGCGGTCCCAGTTGTAGGGCTCGTAGGTCGGCGTGTCGCCGTCGACATGCTGGCCCAGGGCGGCATTGACGTCGCGGGTGGCGTCGTCAATGCCGCCAGACACCGATTGGCTCACGTCACGGGCCGCCGTCTCGAACTGTTCGCGGACCTTGGTCAGCTCCTCCAGTTCGATCGAGCGGTTGACCTCGGCCTTGACATCTGCCACGTAGCGCTGTGCCCGGCCGATCAGCGTGCCGGCCATGCGCGCCACGCGGGGCAGCCGCTCCGGGCCGATCACGACCAGCGCAATCCCGGCCACGAGCATGATCTTGGAAATACCGATGTCGAGCATGGGTCAGGCGCCGAGGCGTGTCACGGCGTGGTTCACGACTTGGTCTTTGCTTCGACGTCGATGGTCTGGCTGTCGAGGCGCTTTTCTGCCGTGACCTGGGCGCTCGGGTCGGCGGCGTCGGCCTTGTCGCCTTCCTTCATGCCGTCCTTGAAGCCTTTGACAGCCGAACCGAGGTCCGAACCGATGTTCTTGAGCTTCTTGGTGCCGAAGACCAGCACGATGATGACAAGAAAGATGATCAGATGGGTGGTGGACAGGCCCATGGCGGTGCTCCGGTACTGGTGTGAGGTCAGTCGATGATGTGCGCTGATTTTAGGTCAGCCGTGTTTCCAGGGGCGGGGGCCGCCCATCACATGCAGGTGCAGGTGGTAGACCTCCTGACCGCCATCCGGGCCGGTATTGATCACGATGCGAAATCCGTTGGTGGCCCCCTGCTCGGCAGCGAGTCGAGGAGCCAGCGTCAGCATGCGCCCCAGCAGGGCCTCGTGCTCGACGCCCACGTCGCCCAGACCGGCCACGTGTTGTCTCGGAATGACCAGCAGGTGCACGGGCGCGGCCGGACGGATGTCCTTGAATGCGATCAGTTCGTCGTCTTCATAGACCTTCTGGGCAGGAATGTCGCCCGAAGCGATGCGGCAGAAGAGGCAGTTCGGATCGTGGCTCATGGATCGTACGTGGTTGGAGTTCAGTGCGTTGTGACTCAGAGAATCGGCGAAGGTTGCACGGGCTTGCCGTCATTGAGCTTCAGCCAGCCCTTCACGACCCGGTAGATCGTCCAGACCCAGACCGCGAACAGGATGGGCAGGCCGATCAGCACGAACGAGAGCGCGAAGCCGATGGCGGTCCACAGCATCCCCCACCAGAAGGTGCGGATCTGCCAGTCGAAGTGGTTCTGGTAGAGCGTGCCCTGCACGTCCTCGCGCTTGATGTAGTTGATCACGATACCGACCACGGCCGTCACGCCCCAGAGGAAACTGAGCGCCTGCAGGGCGTACACCAGATGGGTCAGCTTGCGCAGGCGATCGGTGTCCTCGGAGGCTGCGCGGTCGTGGTCGAGCGGTTGAACCTCGTGGCTCATCGGGTACCTCCTGGGTGGCGGGGATGGAACAGTGCAGGCCGGGCCGGCTCAGCCCTTGGGTCGGCTGGCGAATTCGGCCAGACCGGACAGGCCTTCGCGGCGCTCCAGCTCGGCGATCACGTCGGCCGGTGTCAGTCCGAACTGGGTGAGTGCCACGATGCTGTGGAACCACAGGTCAGCGACCTCGTAGACGATCTTCTGCGCATCGCCATCCTTGGCCGCGATCACGACCTCGGTGGCTTCTTCGCCGATCTTCTTGAGGATGGTGTCGGTGCCCTTGTGGAACAGGCGCGCAACATAGCTCTTGTCCGGATCGCCGCCGCGGCGCGAGGCGATGACCTCGGCGAGGCGGGCCAGGCTGTCCTGGGCAGAAAGGGGCGTCGTCATGGCTTGGCGTAGATGGTGTCGGGATCTTTCAGGACCGGATCGACCGGTTGCCACGCGGGTTGTCCATCCGCGCCGGGCAGCAGCCGCTCGTAGAAGCAGGAATGGCGCCCGGTGTGGCAGGCGATGCCAGGCGCGTGGCCGTGCTGCGTCACCTTGAGCAGCACGACATCCTGGTCGCAGTCGATGCGGATTTCGTGCACCTGCTGCACGTGGCCCGACTCCTCGCCCTTGTGCCAGAGGCGCTTGCGCGAGCGGCTCCAGTAGACGGCTTCGCCGCGCTCGGCGGTGAGCGCTAGCGCCTCGCGGTTCATCCACGCGAACATCAGCACGTCGTTCGTGCCAGCTTCCTGCGCGATCACGGGCACCAGGCCCTCGGCAGTCCATGCGATCTTGTCCAACCAGTTCATGCGGGCGAGTGTATCAACCGGCCATGACCGACGCCGGGTGTTCCGTGACAATCTGCCCATGACGCACCTTGACCCTGTTCAACCGCCAGTGACGCTCCCGCTGGTGATCACGCTCGGCGACGCGCTGGGCATCGGCCCGGAAATCACCGTCCGCGCCTTTCTCGATGGCCGCACCGGTCCCGCCGGCCGCACGCTGGTGATCGGCGAGCCCGCGGTGCTGCGCCGTGCGGCGGCGGTGTGGCGCCAGCGGGCCGATGTACCCGAGCTGCCCGTCGCCGTGATCGACACGGTGGCCGATCTGGCCGAGGTGCCGCCCGGTGCACTGCCTGTGCTGCTGCCGAGCTGGCGCTGTCCGGAGCTGGCGCAGGCGCCCTGGGGCACGGTCGATGCCCGCTGCGGCCGGCTTGCAGCCGCCTGCATCCGCGACGCGGTGGCGCTGGCCAGCCGAGGTGAGGTGGCCGCCATCGTCACGGCGCCGATCCACAAGGAGGCGCTGTTCGCCGCGGGCGAGCCGTATCCGGGCCACACCGAGATGC
>NZ_JBFPGY010000036.1:0-4122 GCF_041083715.1 Sphaerotilus sp. | reverse complement strand
CGGCGCTGGCCCTGCCGCACCTGCCGTTCCCGTTTGTCTACCTGGGTCTGCCGATGCTGGCGGCCGCCGTGCGCCTGCGTTATCTGGACGTCGTGCTGCAGGTCTGGCTGGTCTCTCTGGCTGCCGAAGCCACCATCGCAGGGGGTGGTCTGGCACTGCCCCAAGTCCATGGCGACTGGCAGACCTTGCTGCTGCACCTGCCCCTGCTGGCCGCGCTGCTGCCGCCACTGCTGCTGGCCGCCGCGATGGAGTCGGCGCGCGGCCGCCAGCGCGCGCTGGAGCGTGAACGCGAGCGCCTGCGCCAGCTCTACGAGCACACGCCCGCGATGCTGCATTCGATCGACGCGGAGGGCCGCATCGTGGCCGTCAGCCAACGCTGGCTGGAGCATCTGGGCTACCCGGTGGACGAGGTGCTGGGGCACCGAGCCACCGAGTTCCTGGACGGCCCGTCGCGCCAGCGGATGCGGACGCAGGTCTGGCCGGTCCTGCTGCGCACCGGCGAGGTTCGCGACATCGAGCTGCGCATGGTGTGCCGGGATGGCCAGCTCGTCGATGTGCTGCTGTCCTCGACCTGCGAGTGCGATGCACGCGGGCGCATGGGCAGCGCGCTGGCCATCGTCGAGGACGTCACCCGCAAGCGGCTGGCCGAGCAGCTGGCGGCGCAGTTCCTGCGGATGTCGGTGATGCTGGCCAGCATCGGCGACGCGGTGATCGGCACCGACGAGCGTGGCTGCATCGTCAGTTTCAACCCTGCGGCCATGGCGATGACGGGCTGGACCGCCGAACAGGCCGTGGGCCAGTTCTACGGCATGGTCGTGCACCGGTGTGATCTGGACAGTGGCGAGCCGCTGGTCGACCCGGTGCTGGCCTGTCTCCACGAAGGAGACTGCGCCGGTGGCCAGTCCTCGCGGCTGCTGCACCGGGACGGCAGCAGCCGGGTCATCCGCGAGACGATCACGCCGATGCGGGAGCCGGACAGCGGCGCGCTGATCGGCGCCGTCGCAACCTTCCAGGACACGACCACCGCGCACGACCTGGCCCGCACGCTGGCACGCCAGGTCCAGCATGACGCATTGACCGGCCTGCCTAACCGCCTGCTGCTCCAGGACCGCCTGCAGCAGGCGCTGCAGCTGGCTCGGCGCAGCGGGGGCTGTCTGGCGCTGATGTTCCTGGACCTCGACCACTTCAAGCAGATCAACGACCGGCAGGGCCACGGCGTGGGGGACGAGCTGCTGCAACAGGTGGCCCTCAGCGTGCTGGGCGCCGTGCGGACCAGCGACACGGTCTGCCGGCTCGGCGGCGACGAGTTCGTGGTGCTGCTGCCGCAGATCGGCGCGGCCGAAGATGCGGCCGAGGTGGCGCGCCACATCCTGGCGGCGGTGGCGGCGCAGCCGTACCGGATCGGCGCGGCGAGCCTGCACGTGTCCTTCAGCATCGGCATCGCCGTCTTCCCCGGCGACGGCGAGGACGAGGCCACGCTGATGCGCCGTGCCGATACCGCCATGTACCAGGCCAAGCGCGAGGGCCGCAACGGTCTGCGCTTCCACCATGCACTGGACACCGATCTTGGCGCGCCCTGAGTCGCTGCCAGCGGGACGCCGTCGGTGGCTGCGGCAAGGCGCAGTCCTGCTGGCCGCCGGCGGGCTGGCGGACCTGCACGCGCAGGCGCCGGTGGCCATGGTGCGCGTGCCGGCGCTGTCGCCGCAGGTGCGGATGCTGCGCAACGGACTGCAGGTGGTGCTGTTGCCGGACGAGCCGATCGCCGGGCGCGCCGGTTCGGGCACGGCCGCGCTCCAGGTCTGGTACCGGGTCGGTGGCAAGGACGACCCGCCGGGCCGCTCGGGCTTCGCGCACCTGTTCGAGCACATGATGTTCAAGCGCACCCGCCACCTCGCCGACGAGGCCTTCGACCGGCTGACCGAGGACGTGGGTGGCCAGAACAACGCCTTCACCACCGAGGATGCGACCGTCTATCTCAACACCGTGCCGGCCAACCACGTCGAGCGCCTGCTCTGGGCCGAGGCCGAGCGCATGGCACAACTGCTCGTCACCGAGCCGCAGTTCCTCAGCGAGCGCGCGGTGGTGGCGTCGGAGTTCCGCCAGCGGGTGCTGGTCGATCCCTACGGCCGGCTTTTCAACGCCATGGCACCGGCCCTGTGGCGGGTCCATCCGTACCGGAACCCGGTGATCGGCCGGGTCGAGGACCTCAACGCGGCCACCCTCGACGATGTGCAGCGCTTCCATGCCACCTATTACCGGCCCGACAACGCCACGCTGATCGTGGCGGGTGACATTGATCCGTCCCGGGTCCACGCCTGGGTGGACCGGTATTTCGGTGCACTGGCGTCGCCGGACACGCCCGTGCCGCGGGTGTCGCTGCGGGAGCCGCGCCGCGACCGCGGGCAGGTGGTCACGCTGCCGGCACCGCAGGTGCCTGCGCCGGCGCTGGCGTTGCTGTGGCTGGCACCGGAGGCCGCCCACCCGGACGCCGCACCGCTGCGCGTGGCGGGCGCGTTGCTGGGGCAGGGGGAGTCCTCCCGCCTGTCGGTCGGGCTGGTCGAGCAGGATCGGCTGGCGCAGAGCGCGGGCTTCGGCGTCGATCTGCACGCGGACGCCGGCATGCTCAGCGCCTGGGCGATCGCCTCGGGTCCTTCGGTGGTCGGCAGCGACGCGCGCCACGATCCCAGGCTGCCGCAGCTGGAGGCCGCGCTGATGCGGACCGTGCACCGACTGGCCCACGGCCGCATCCCGATCGGCGAACTGGACAAGGTGCGCACGCAGTTGCTGACCGAAGCGCTGGTGGCGCGACAGACCGCCGAGGGCCGTGCGCTGGCGGTCGGCTGGTCCATCGTGCGGCGGCAGGATGCGGGCGCCGCCGACGTGGAACTGGCGCAACTGCAGGCGATCCGCGCCGAGGATGTGCAGCGCGTGCTGCGCACGCATGTGCTGGCGGCGCCCGCGGTGGCGCTGCGCTATGTGCAGGGGCCGCCTGCGGCCGTGTCCGGAGGGCTGGCATGAAGCGGCGCACCTTTGGTGGCTGGCTGGTGCAGGGTGGCGCGGTGGCCGTGGGTTCGGTGACGGGCGGATGCACCGCACCGGTGGTGCGACCCGTTCCGGTCGTCGCGGCCGGGCAGCCGGCCACACGGGTCGTCGACCGCTCGGCCTCCCCGCCGCCATGGCCCGAACCTGGTCCGGCCGTGTCGCTGCAGGTCCCGGTGCGCTCCGAAGAAGTGCGGGGCGACAACGGCCTGACGCTGATCGTCTCGCCGCGGCAAGGGCTGCCGCTGACCAGCGTGGCATTGCTGGTGCGTTGCGGGCCCGCATTCGATCCACCCGGCCGCCGTGGCTGTGCCGAGCTGCTGGCGCAGCTGTTGACCAAGGGCGCGTTGCGCCGCGGTCGCGCGGTCGATGGCGTGACGCTGTCCCGGCAAGCCGAGGCGCTGGGCGGGACCGTGTCCGTGCGCGTCGAGGAGCGGCTGATCGCGCTGGAGATGACCGTGCTCACGCCGAGGGTCCCGGCGGCGCTGGCGCTGCTGGCCGATCTGCTGCGCCGGCCGCTGCTGGCCGCGGCGGACCTGCAGAGCGTGCGGGCGCAGATGCGCGACGCGCTGGCCCTGCGGCGGCAGGACCCGGCGGTGCTGGCGGCACTGGTCGCGCACCGCACGGCCTGGGGGCGCGATGCCCAGGGCGAGGTCACCACGACAGACAGCGTGATGGCGGTCCGGCGCGAGGACGTTGTGGCGCTGCACCGCCACTGGGTGCGGCCGGACCGGGTGGCGGTGGTGCTGGCAGGGGACATCGATCTGGCCGGCGCGCGGGTGGTGGTCGGGCCGGTGCTGGACGATTGGCACCGGACCACGGAGCCACCGCCAGCCGAACCCCGCGAGGTGCCCGCGGAGGCACCGGCGCCGGTGCTGGCACCGACCCTGTTGATCCATCTGCCTGCGGCCACCCAGAGCAGCGTGCTGCTGTGCGCGCCCTTCGTTGGCACCGATGCGCCCGACCATGCTGCCGGCACCCTGGCGGTCGCCGTGATGGGCGCCGGCCACTCGGCCCGGCTCAACCAGGAGGTGCGCATCCGGCGCGGCCTGTCCTACGGGGTGAGCGGGCGGGTCGAGCAGC
>NZ_JBFPGY010000035.1:0-4144 GCF_041083715.1 Sphaerotilus sp. | reverse complement strand
GAGCGCCTGAGCGCGGAGCGGGCACGCCAGCCGGGCTTCGTGTCGCTGAGCTTCCCGACCATCGCCGGCTTCAACGCCAACGGCGCGATGCCGCACTACCGCGCCACGCCCGAGTCATTCGCGTGGATCTCGACGCCGGATGGCCTCGTCGCCGAAGGGCTGCTGCTGATCGATTCCGGCGCGCAGTACCTGGGCGGCACCACCGACATCACCCGCGTCTGGCCCATCGGCACCCCGAGCGCCGCGCAGAAGGCCGACTACACCCGCGTGCTCAAGGGCACGATCAACCTGTCGCGTGCCCGCTTTCCGCTGGGCACGCTGTCACCGCACCTGGACACGCTGGCCCGTGCGCCGCTGTGGGAAGCCGGGCTGGATTTCGGCCACGGCACCGGGCACGGCGTGGGGTACTTCCTGAATGTGCATGAAGGCCCGCAGAGCATTTCTCGCGCGGTGCCGGAGGCGTCGATGGCGATGTGGCCAGGCATGGTCACCTCGATCGAGCCGGGGCTGTACCGCGACGGCCGCTGGGGCATCCGCATCGAGAACCTGGGGCTGAATGTCTCGGTCGGAGAACCGGATGCATTCGGCGAGTACCTGGCGTTCGAGACGCTGACGCTGTGTCCGATCGACACCCGCTGCCTCGACCACGGGCTGCTGCGCGATGATGAGCGCCAGTGGCTGAACAGCTACCACGCCGAGGTGCACCGCCGTCTGGCGCCGCGGCTCTCGGGCGCGGCGCTGGACTGGCTGGTGGCACGCACCGGGCCGGTCTGAGCGCTGTCGCTGCTGCGGTTTCAGTAAGTCGTCGAGTCGCCACCACTGCCGTCGCCGCGGTCGTCCGTGCGGCGGCGCAAGCGGGCAGCCGCCTGGCGGTTCTCGTCGAGCGTGCCCCAGTCCGCGGAGGGAAACTGCGGCATCGGCGTGACCTGCTGGCCCTTGGCCCGCTGGCGGGCGCTGGCGATGGCGTGGTGGGCGTTCCAGGCGGCTTCCTGGGTCTGCTGCAGCATCTGGAACGCGCTGACCACCTTCTGCAGCCGCTCGGCTTGCTGGCGCAGGGCCTCGGCGGTCGAGGCGCTGTCGGTGACCATGGTGGCATTGCTGGCCTGGAGGCGCTCCAACAGCAGCACGTCCTGTTCCGGCTGCGCGGCCTGCGGTCCGCCAAGCTGCGGATTCTGGCGACGCTGCTCGACCAGATCGGTCATGCGCTGCACCGAGACGATGATGGCGTCCATCGTCAAGTCGGCGTCACGCGCCAGCTGGCCCCCGAACTCGACCTTTTCGGCCGAGGCGTGCACCAGCGTCTTGATTTCCTTGGCCGCGTTGGCTGCCCGGACCGCCAGCGCACGCACCTCGCCCGCCACCTGGGCAAAGCCCTTGCCCTTCTCGCCCGCCTGGGCCGCTTCCACCGCCGCATGCAGCGCCAGCAGGTTGGTCTGGAACGCGATGTTGTCGATCTTGCCGATGATCTCGAAGATCTCGCGGCTGGCAGCACGGATGTCGTCCATGTTGGCCACCACCTGCGAGACGACTTCGCCACCGCGCTGCGCTGCGGTCACCGCGACACTGAGCATCTCCTGCGCGGTGCGCACCGACACCTGCAGCGGCTGGTCGCCGTCGGACCGCGCCGATGCAATCCCCACCGGCTCGCACTCGTCGACATGTCCGTCGGTCTTGCGGGCAGGCACCGCCTGGGCCGTGGCCTGGGCCGCTTCCTGCGTGGCCGACTGCAAGCGACGGCGGATGTCCGTCATCGCCCGCAGCAGGTGGCCGAACTCGTCTTGCTGGTGGGCATCGGCCAGGTGGTGGTCCTCGCCATCGGCCAGACGCTCGGCCATGTCCACCGCCCGGTCCAGCGGCCACTTCACGCTGTCGACCAGCGTCCAGGCGATCACCGAGCCGCCCAGCAGTGCCAGTGCGCCCAGCGAGCCCAGCAGCACGATCCACTGCTGCTGCTGCGACTGGAGTTGCGCCAGCTGCGCTGCGGAAACGGCACCGAGCTGCGCGAGCTGCAGGGTGCTGTCCTGCAGTGCATAGACACCGAACAGCGTCAGCACGAGCATCAGGGCGATCAGGGCACCAAAGCCCATGCCCAATCGGGTGCCAACGGTCAGATCGGCAAGCAGGCGACGGGTGTGGTGAAGGGAAAACATCGGGGGCGGGCTCCGGTCTGGTCGATGCCCCGATTCTGTTCAAGGTCTACGTTTTGCGAAATACATCACGCCTCGTCACACAGGCGTCGAAATGCAAGAGCCTGCATGGCGCGCCTGCAAGCAGGGGAGCCGGATCCCGCAATCCAGCCCTGAACGTGCGCCTGGGCGCCAAATGTTGCAAAAACAGACCTTCATCTGAAGGTTCCGAGGGCCCGCGATCCAAGGCTGGCCGCGGCACCGGGAACACCTCGAACGACACGGCCTTCACACATTCGGTCGTACCACCTTGGCCTGCAGCGCCTCGCGCAGCATCTCGATGCTGTCCTGTAGATGCGCGGCACTCTCTGCAGACCAGCCGGAACGATAACGTACCGAGCGCAACCTGGCGAGCAGGTCTTCTGCACGGCGGCGCATGAGCGTGCGCAATTCCACGCGTCCGACCTGGGCGGGCTGCATCAGCAAGCCGATCAGGCGGGTCGTGTGCTCGCGCTGGAGCGCGCGGCGCATCGCTGGCATGTCCCCGCGACCCGGTGCCAGATCGGCCCAGACCTCGGTATCCAGACGCCGGTTCAGCTCGGCCAGCGTCAGGCTCTGTGTCGGATCACTCGCCTTGGCGGCACTGTCGAGCAGGCGCACCGCCACACCCTCGCTCATCAGCTGGGCCAGCACACCGCGCTGCAGGTCCGACAGCTGGGTCAGCGGCGTGAAGTCGGTCGCCACCGCGGCACCGCCGCTGAACAGCGCGTCCGCGCGCTCCAGATAGTCCGGTGCCAGGCGGCGCTGCAGTCCTGGCGACACCGTCAGGCTGTCCGGCGAGAGCACTTCGGCCACCAGGGTGTCGAGCGCCGCGCGCTGCTGCGCGGCCGGCACGGGCATCAGCGGATCGCGGCCCGTGCCCGGTGCGTCGCGCAGCGTGCGCAGGCCGCCGATCTGGCGCAACAGGGTCCCACTGACCCGCGCCACATCGCGCATGGCGTAGGACACGCCGCGGCGCAGCGTCGCGTAATCGGCCTCGGCAACCGGTCGGGCCTCCAGCCGGCGCAGCAGATCGCGCGCGATGCCGATGCGCTTGCGGGCGAAGGCCACCGGATCGCTGCCCAGATCGCCCTGCAGCGACTCGGGGTCGATGCCGAACAGGTTGTCCTCATCGCTGCCGTAGGCGAGTTCAGGCTCGCTGCTGCGGGCCGCGATGCGGCCGAGTCCGGCCGCTTCCTCGCCAGCCGGCAGCGGCCGGTAGGCATATTCGATGGCCCATTCGTCATACGGGCCGATCGTCGTCAGGAACGGCTCGACCGCCGGCTGACCACGCCCAGGCAGATTGACCGCCGAGTAGTCCATCACCGAGCCGGACAGCGCGTGGGTGCGCGTGAACACCGGATCGGAGAGTTGTGCCTCGCTGTAGACGTGTGATGCACGGAAGTTGTGGCGCAGCCCCAGCGTATGGCCGACCTCGTGCATCGTGACGTCCTTGAGGTAGGCC
Organism: Sphaerotilus sp.; assembly: GCF_041083715.1. Taxonomy (GTDB): domain Bacteria; phylum Pseudomonadota; class Gammaproteobacteria; order Burkholderiales; family Burkholderiaceae_C; genus Sphaerotilus. Next base: position 514 of record NZ_JBFPGY010000035.1, on the reverse strand, counting down.
GCGACGAAGGCCTGCGCTTCGGGTCCGGCCGGGTCAGCACCGTCGCGCAGCGCGAGCACGTCCAGCGCATAGCTCAACTGCTCGCCTGCCACATCGGCGTGCTGGCACAGGTCACCAAGGTCGTTCAGCGCGAAGGGCCGGGCGAAAGCCGCGGCGGTCGCCGGGCGCTCGCGCTGCGCGTCGCGGGCCTGCATCAGCGCCAGCCAGTCGTCCACGCCGGGGTGGGCCAGCACCTGCGACTGCAGCGTGCGGATCGCGCGCGAGCTCAGGCTCTCGATGGCGATGTCCGCGTCGAGGATCTCGCCGCTGCGCGGGTCCACATGCACCGGGCCGACCGCGCCGAACACCGCGCTGGCGTTGGTCATCCAGCGGATCGAGGCGATGCCAGTGTCGAGGGTGTCGAAGGTGGCGTCGTCCGGCTGGACCTTGACCACGATGGCGTCCTTGAAGCCGATCTTCTCGAAGGCCTTGTTCCACTCCAGGATGCCCGCGGTGATCGACGCCCGGTAGCGCT
>NZ_JBFPGY010000034.1:0-48506 GCF_041083715.1 Sphaerotilus sp. | reverse complement strand
TCGCCATAGAGCGTGTGGAAGACCGCAGGGTAGTACCCCTTGATGCAGCGCTGTGTGCTGCAGGCCGGGCAGCGGCGATGTCGCTGAAACCACGCCTCGGCCTGGGCCTTGACGGTGCGGTCCTGCAAGGTCGCCAGCAGCGCCTTGCCTTCGCGAAGCGACAGGCCAAGGTCTTCTGTGCGCTCGCTGGACTTGTCGAAGGCCGTGATCTCCTCAGCCGATCGGCAAACGCCGTCATCGCCGGTAATCTGCAGCAGGATGGTGATGCGCATGAGCCCTCTCCCGATCAGGTGGTACCAGCTTCAGTCTTGCTGGAACTGAAGCACATGGTGCTTGCCGGCGCGCAACTGTGCGTTGATATTGCGCCGGGAGAACGCGTGCCCCTGTGCCTGCTGGCGCATCTGAATTCGCTCCACCGCCAAGGCCAGTTGCTCCCGGGTTTCGGCATCGAGAACGCCGGGTCGATTCTCTAAAAGCACCTGGCCGGCGATGTCGGCCATCAAGAAAAGATCCTCCATGTGCTCGTACGACAGCACGTCGAGGCGCCGATCCATGAACCGGGCCGGACCGACGCAGTCCTCGGGTGGGCATGCCCCCGATCCCCCTGTGCAGATCGGGTAGGCCGCGCCGTCCTGTGCATCGATCCGGTTCTCGACGCGGATCTCATGCGCCCACGGCAGGTTCAGGTCGTACTCGTAGCAAAACCGGGTGCCCTTGCGCAAACCCAGTGCAGACAGCGGGACTCCGGACGAGCGCGTTGACAACGCGGAGCAGCCATAGCGGACCGCATGCAGGCGGAACTGGTGGAGGTGGAAGCCTTGCCAGCCCATCGCGACCTGCAGCAGGCCATGCAACTCACGCAGGGTGCAATCGACTGGCACCAGCAGCCGGCGCCAGACCATGGGGCTGATGTTCATCAGCCAGACTTTGAGTTGCAGGATCTCGCCGCCGCCGCCGGCGGCCGTGGCCGTGGCCGGTGGGGAAGGTGCCTGCGGGGCACGTTTCATCCGGCCAGAATAGCCCTGAGGGCCACACCCCACAACTCCTCATGCTCTCGAGCACGTCCAGCGTGGCGCCGTGCTGGTCAACCGCACGCCACAGCCAGTGCAGTTGGCCGTTGATTGTCACCAAGACTTCGTCGATGTGCCACTTGTCTCCGCACGCTGGCGAGTTCGAGCGAATGCGCCGAGCAATGACGGCCCCAAACTTCAACGCCCAGCGTCGAACCGTCTCGTAGGTTGCTTCGAGAGAGCATGAGGATTTGTGGGGTATTAACTGCCGACTCCACAACGTATCCTTGCCACCGATCCTGCGGACATGCCGGGCTCACGGCTCCGCGCGAGCACCTACTCATTGAATTGCACCTCATGGATGCGCCGTCGGGGTTGCCCATTCTTGGGATACGTAGGCGTCAACAGAAAAAATCCGGTGAACATCATCTCCACGCTCCGAGCATCTCGGCGACAGATGGCACCGGACGCTCAAGGGTGAAACGCGCACTGCCCATGGTCTCCACACTCGGGTGTTGGCTTGATGTGCCAAGCGCCCAGGCATAGAGTCGGCTGATGACACTTCATCAACGGCACTGGACGCTGGGCATCAAATTGACGCTGGTGGCAGCGCCGCTGCTGCTGCTGGCCCTGGTCTCGATCGGCCTGACACTGTGGGTGTCATGGCAACTGGATGGTGGGGCGGCAGCAGTCAACGAGGCGGGCCGGATGCGCATGCAGGCTTACCGCATGTCGCTGTCCATTGGCACAGGCGATGTCGCAGCCCTGCCCCAGGAAGTGCGGCAGTTCGAGCACAGCCTGACGCTGCTGCGCGAGGGTGACCCGGAGCGACCGCTGTTCATGCCCTGGGACGACACGGTGCGCGAGCGCTACACCACGGTCGATCGCCACTGGGCCCAGTTCCGCGACCGCTGGACGCGCGGCAAGGTGTCAGAGCCGGTCGGGCTGGTGAGCGACACCGTGGCGTTCACCGACCAGATCGACCGCATGGTCAGCGCCATCGAGCAGCACCTGTCGCGCTGGACCACGGTGCTGCACCTGTTGCAGGTCGGGGTGATGGCACTGGCGGTGCTGGGCTCGGCGCTGCTGCTGTTCATGGGCTACCTGTTCGTGCTAGAGCCGGTGGCGTTGCTCAAGCAAGCCATCGAGCGTATCCAGGGCGGCGACTTCAACGCCCGGGTGGCGTGTGTCACCCGCGACGAGTTCGGCACACTCGCCGAAGGCTTCAACGGCATGGCCGAGCACCTGCAGTCGATGTACCGCGACCTGGAGGCCAAGGTGAAGGCCAAGACCTCGGAGCTGGCCGACAAGCGGGAACGGCTGGAGGCGCTCTACGACGTGACCAGCCTGGTCGCCAAGGCCGGCACGCTGGATGAGCTGGCCCTGGGGTTTGTGCAGCGCATCCGCCGGGTGGCCCATGCCGACGGCGTGGCGCTGCGCTGGTCGGACGAGGCCAACGAGCGCTACCTGATGCTGGCCAGCGAAGGCCTGCCTGCGTCGATGGTCGAGGGCGAGCACTGCGTCCGCACCGGCGACTGTTACTGCGGCGCAGCACCCGATCAGGTCGAGGTGCGCGTGATCCCGATCCGCAGCATGACCACGCCGGTGCTCGGGCATTGTGGTGTCGCGGGGTTCGAGACGGTGGTGTCGATCCCGGTGCGGCTCAAGGAGCACCTGATCGGCGAGGTCGATCTGTTTTTCCACGCCCGCTACGCACTGCCGGACGCCGAACGTTCGCTGCTGGAAGCCCTCACCGCTCACTTGGCCAGCGCGATCGAGAACCTGCGGCTCAACGCGCTGGAACTGGAGGCGGCGGTGTCGCAAGAGCGCACGTTCCTGGCCCGCGAACTGCACGACTCGATCGCACAATCGCTGGCCTTCACCAAGATCCAGGTCCAGCTCATGCGCGACGCCATCGCCAGCCGCGACGCCGCGCGGATGCAGCAGGTCATCGACGAGATCGACGTCGGCGTGCGCGAATGTTATGGCGATGTGCGCGAGCTGCTGGTGCATTTCCGCACCCGCACCAATGCCGAGGACATCGAGCCCGCTCTGCAGACCACGCTGCGCAAGCTCGAACACCAGAGCGGCCTGGTCACCCATTTCAACGTCACCGGGCAGGGATTGCCGCTGCCGCCGGACGTGCAGATCCAGGTGCTGCACATCGTGCAGGAAGCACTGTCGAACGTGCGCAAGCACGCTTGCGCGCGCCGTGTCTGGCTCGACGTGGCCAAGCAGCCGCAGTGGCAGATCGAGGTGCGCGACGATGGGGCGGGCTTCGATGTGGCGAGCGGGCCACCCGATGAAACCCACGTCGGACTGCGCATCATGAGCGAGCGGGCAGAGCGGATCGGGGCGACACTGGAGGTGCTGTCCACGCCCGGACGTGGCACGTCGGTCGTGCTGACGATGCCGCTGCGGCCTGCCCTTGAGGACGCCCGCAGCCCCTTGATGACGCCTCGATGACCCCATGACCGACACCGCCTCTCCCCTGCCCCCCACTCCGATCCGCCTGCTCGTGGTCGATGACCACACGCTGTTCCGCCGCGGCCTGACCGCGCTGCTGTCGCGCGATCCGATGCTGCAGGTCGTGGGCGATGCGGCGGACGCCGGCCAGGCGCAGCGCCGTGCGCAGGAGCTGCAGCCCGACGTGATCCTGCTCGACAACCACCTGCCGGGCGTCAATGGCGTCGATGCGCTGCCGGCGCTGCGCGAGGCGGCGCCGCGGGCCCGGGTGCTGATGCTGACCGTCAGCGAGGATGGTGACGACCTGGCGGCGGCGCTGCGTGGCGGGGCGTGTGGCTACCTGCTCAAGACCATCGAGGGCGATGAGCTGACATCGTCGATCCGGCGCGCAATGAGGGGCGACAGCGTCGTGTCGCCCGAAATGACGGGCAAACTGGTGGCGGCGTTCCGCGGCGCGGAGGCCCGTTCGACGAATGAAGCCGCGGCAGCGGTGGCGGTGGAAGCCCCGACGCTGCCCGCGTCACCACTGGCCCGGCTGTCGCCCCGCGAGCTGGACATCCTGCGCGGTATCGCGCGCGGCGACAGCAACAAGGAAATCGCCCGAGAACTGGCAATCGCCGAGACGACGGTCAAGATCCACGTCCAGCACATCCTGCGCAAGCTGGGCCTGACCTCGCGGGTACAGGCCGCTGTGCTCGCCACCGAGCACGGACTGTCCTGACAAATCCGGCCGCAGCCTTGATCTGCGGCAACCCGGCAGCGATGGGATGGCCGGGTAGTTCTTCCGGACGATGCCGCGTGTGGCGCCATCGTTCTCCCGGACGGCGCCCTGTGTTCCACCGAAGGATGCCTCGCCCGGCCGTGCCTTTCTAAAGTCAGCCCAGCCCCTGCAAACCGATCAGGGAGGAGACTGGACATGACCAAGAAGGGACAGGCGCTGTCGGTGCTGCTGGTCAGCACGCTGGCGTTCACCGTGTGTTTCATGGTGTGGATGATGTTCGGCGTGATCGGCATCCCGATCCGCAAGACGCTGGGCCTGAACGCCACCGAATTCGGCCTGCTGACGGCCACGCCCGTGCTGACCGGTTCGCTGATCCGCGTGCCGCTGGGCATCTGGACCGACAAGTACGGCGGGCGCATCGTCATGGCCTGCCTGATGGCGCTGACCGTGCCGGCCATCTGGATGATGGGCTACGCCACCGCCTACTGGCACTTCATCGTCATCGGCCTGTTCGTCGGACTGGCGGGTGGCTCGTTCTCGGTGGGCACGCCGTATGTGGCGCGCTGGTTCCCGAAGAACCGCCAGGGCTTCGCGATGGGCGTCTACGGCGCCGGCAACTCGGGCGCTGCCGTCAACAAGTTCATCGCGCCGGGCCTGGTAGTGGCCTTTGGCTGGACGATGGTGCCGCAGGTCTACGCGGCCATCATGCTCGGCACCCTGGTGCTGTTCTGGCTCTTCAGTTCGAGTGACCCGGCGCACCTGGTGCCCAGCAACGTGCGCTTCATGGACCAGCTCCAGATGCTCAAGGACCCGCAGGTGCTCAAGCTCTGCCAGTACTACAGCATCGTGTTCGGCGGCTACGTGGGCCTGAGCCTGTGGATGGTGCAGTACTACGTGGGCGAGTACGGGCTGGACATCCGCGCCGCCGCGTTGCTGGCCGCCTGCTTCTCGCTGCCAGGTGGGGTGCTGCGCGCCGTGGGCGGGTGGCTGTCGGACAAGTACAGCGCACACCAAGTCACCTGGTGGGTGCTGTGGGCGAGCTGGATCTGCCTGTTCCTGCTGAGCTACCCGCAGACCGATTTCACCGTCGTCACCGTGTCCGGCCCGCGCACCTTCCACCTTGGCCTGAACGTCTATGCCTTCACCGCGCTGATGTTCTTGCTGGGCATCGCCTTCGCGTTCGGCAAGGCCAGCGTCTTCAAGTACATCAGCGACGACTACCCGACCAACATCGGCACCGTCAGCGGCATCGTCGGCCTGGCCGGTGGCATGGGCGGCTTCGTCCTGCCGATCCTGTTCGGCGTGCTGATGGACCTGACTGGCATCCGCTCCAGCGCGTTCATGTTGCTCTATGGCGTGGTCTGGGTCTCGCTCATCTGGATGTACTGGACCGAAGTGCGCCGCACCCCGGTCATGGGCCAGAACGCCCCCGCCTCGCCCCTGTCGCGTTCGTTCGCACGCTGACCACGCTGACACCTGTTCTCCGGAGAACCCCTTCCCATGCACAAGACTGACCTCACCGACTGGCGTCCGGAAGACGACGCCTTCTGGAACAGCACCGGCAAGCGCATCGCCTACCGCAACCTCTGGCTCTCGGTGCCCGCGCTGCTGTGCGGCTTCGCGATCTGGGGGATGTGGGGAATCATCACGGTGCAGATGCTCAACCTGGGCTTCCAGTTCACCCAGGCCGAGCTGTTCACGCTGACCGCCATTTCCGGTCTGGCGGGTGCCACGATGCGCATCCCGGCCTCCTTCCTGATCCGCCTGGCCGGTGGGCGCAACACCATCTTCCTGACGACCGCGATGCTGCTGTCGCCGGCCATCGGCACCGGCATCGCGCTGCAGCACAAGGACTGGCCGCTGTGGGTGTTCCAGCTCATGGCGCTGTGGTCGGGTGTGGGCGGCGGCAACTTCGCCTCGTCGATGTCCAACATCAGCACCTTCTTCCCGAAGCGGCTGCAGGGCACCGCGCTCGGCCTGAACGCGGGCCTGGGCAACTTCGGCGTCACGACGATGCAGATCGTCATCCCGCTGGTGATGACGATGGGCCTGTTCGGCAGCCTGGGCGGCGAGCCGATGACGCTGGTGAAGGACAGCGGCTGGATCTTCGGCAAGATCGCCGCCGGCACGCCGACCTGGATCCAGAACGCCGGCTTCGCGTGGCTGCTGTCGCTGGTGCCGCTGTCGGTGCTGTGCTGGTTCGGGATGAACAACCTGACCACCGTCTCGCCGTCCATCGGCGGCACGGTCCCCGCCTTCCTGAAGATCATCTGGCTGTACACGCTGTCGTTCGTGCCGGCCGGGCTCGGGCTGTACCTGTACCTGCCCAAGCCGACCGGGCTGGGCGTGCTGAACATGTGGCTGGCGATGCCGCTGATCGTCGTCAGCACGCTGATGGTGATGAAGCTCACCGCCTTCGGCACGATGAAGGACAACATCGCCAGGCAGTTCGCCATCTTCGGCAACCAGCACACCTGGTCGATGACGCTGCTCTACATCGTCACCTTCGGCTCGTTCATCGGCTTCTCGATGGCGCTGCCGCTGTCGATCACGGTGATCTTCGGCATCAGCCATGTGCCGGACGCCAACGGCGTGCTGCAGCACACGCTGAAGAACCCGAACGCGGTGTCCGCACTGACCTACGCCTGGATCGGGCCTTTCGTCGGCGCGCTGGTGCGGCCGGTGGGCGGCTGGATCTCGGACAAGGTGGGCGGCTCCATCGTCACGCAGGTGATCTCGGCCGTGATGGTGGGCGCCTCGGTCTGGGTCGGGCAGGTGATGCTGCAGGCCTACCAGTCGGCCACGCCGGAAATCTACTTCTCGACCTTCATGTGGCTGTTCATCGTGCTGTTCACCGCCAGCGGCATCGGCAACGGCTCGACCTTCCGCACCATCGGCGTGATCTTCGACCGCCAGCAGGCCGGCCCCGTGCTGGGCTGGACCTCGGCGATCGCCGCCTACGGCGCCTTCATCGCCCCCGTCGTGATCGGCGCCCAGATCAAGGCCGGCACGCCGCAGACCGCGATGTACGGCTTCGCCGTCTTCTATGCCTTGTGCCTGGTGCTGAACTGGTGGTTCTACCTGCGCGCCAACGCCTACGTCAAGAACCCTTGAAGAACGCCTGAAGAACGAAGAGGACCAACCCCATGAGTCACTTTCTTGACCGTCTGAATCACTTTGCGCAACCGAAGGAAGCCTTCTCCGGCGACCACGGCCGCACCACGGGCGAAGACCGCACCTGGGAAGATGCCTACCGCAACCGCTGGGCCCACGACAAGATCGTGCGCTCCACCCATGGCGTGAACTGCACGGGCTCGTGCTCGTGGAAGATCTACGTCAAGGGCGGCATCGTCACCTGGGAGACCCAGCAGACCGACTACCCGCGCACGCGCTGGGACATGCCCAACCACGAGCCGCGCGGCTGCCAGCGCGGCGCGAGCTACTCCTGGTACCTCTACAGCGCCAACCGCGTGAAGCACCCGATGGTGCGCGCCCGGCTGCTCAAGCACTGGCGCGAGGCCCGGCTGCACCACGACCCGGTCGACGCCTGGGCGTCGATCATGGCCAACGAGACCAAGCGGCGCGACTACCAGCAGGTGCGCGGCCTGGGTGGCTTCGTGCGGTCGGGCTGGGACGAGGTCAACGAGATCATCGCCGCCGCCAACGTCCACACGATCAAGCAACACGGCCCCGACCGTGTCATCGGCTTCTCGCCCATCCCGGCGATGAGCATGGTGAGCTACGCCGCCGGCAGCCGCTACCTCAGCCTGATCGGCGGGGTGTGCATGAGCTTCTACGACTGGTACTGCGACCTGCCGCCGGCCAGCCCGCAGATCTGGGGCGAGCAGACCGACGTGCCCGAATCGGCCGATTGGTACAACAGCAGCTACATCATCGCCTGGGGCTCCAACGTGCCGCAGACGCGCACGCCGGACGCGCACTTCTTCACCGAGGTCCGCTACAAGGGCTGCAAGACGGTGGCGGTGACACCCGACTACTCCGAGGTCGCCAAGCTGGCCGACCTGTGGATGCACCCCAAGCAGGGCACCGACGCTGCGCTCGCGATGGCGATGGGCCATGTGATCCTGAAGGAGTTCTACTTTGACCGCCGCGCGGCGTACTTCGACGACTACGCGCGCCGCTACACCGACCTGCCGATGCTGGTGATGCTGCGCGAGCAGACGCTTGACAACGGCCGCACGGTGCTGGTGCCGGACCGGCTGCTGCGCGCCAGCGACTTCAACGGCAAGCTCGGCCAGGCCAACAACCCGGACTGGAAGACGATCGCCTTCGACACCACCGGCAAGGCGGTGGCGCCGAACGGCTCGATCGGCTTCCGCTGGGGGCCGGAGGGCCGCGCCGATGCCGGCCGGTGGAACCTGGAGGACAAGGACGCGCGCACGGGGGCCGACACGAAGCTCAAGCTCTCGGTGCTGGAGGATGAACACGGCGAAGGGGGCGCGCAGGCGCACGAGATCGTCGAGGTCGGCTTCCCGTACTTCGGCGGCGTGGTCAACCCGCACTTCATCGGCAACGACCAGGGCGGCGACGTGCGGCGCATCCACGTACCGGCCGTGCGCCTGCGCCTGGGCAAGGCGGGCGAGGAGCGTCACGCGCTGGTCGCCACGGTATTCGACCTGCAGGCCGGCCAGTACGGCATCGACCGCGGTCTGGGCACCGGCGCGAAGAACTTCGACGACGACGCACCCTACACCCCAGCGTGGCAGGAGGCCATCACCGGCGTGCCGCGCGAGCAAGTCATCGCGGTGGCGCGCCAGTTCGCCGAAAACGCCGAGAAGACCGAAGGCCGCTCGATGGTCATCATCGGCGCGGCGATGAACCACTGGTACCACGCCGACATGAACTACCGCGGCGTCATCAACATGCTGATGATGTGCGGCTGCATCGGCAAGAGTGGCGGCGGCTGGGCGCATTACGTGGGCCAGGAGAAGCTGCGCCCGCAGACCGGCTGGACAGCACTCGCCTTCGCGCTCGACTGGATCCGCCCACCGCGCCAGCAGAACTCGACCAGCTTCTTCTACGCCCACACCGACCAGTGGCGCTACGAGAAGCTCGGCATGGACGAGGTGCTCTCGCCGCTGGCGGACAAGGCGGCGTTCAAGGGTAGCGCGATCGACTTCAACGTGCGCGCCGAGCGCATGGGCTGGCTGCCGTCGGCCCCGCAGCTCGACGTGAACCCGATCCAGGTCGCCAAGGCCGCCCGCGCCGCCGGCATGGACCCGAAGGACTACACCGTGCAGAGCCTGAAGGATGGCTCGATCGACCTGGCCTGCCACGACCCGGATGCGCCGCAGAACTGGCCGCGCAACATGTTCGTCTGGCGCTCCAACATCCTGGGCTCCAGCGGCAAGGGCCACGAGTACTTCCTCAAGCACCTGCTGGGCACCAGCAACGGCGTGCAGGGCAAGGATCTCGGTGCGGAAGACGCCAAGCCCACCGAGGTGAAGTGGCATGACAAGGCGCCCGAAGGCAAGCTCGACCTGCTCGTGACGCTCGATTTCCGCATGAGCACGACCTGCCTGTACTCGGACATCGTGCTGCCAACGGCCACCTGGTACGAGAAGAACGACCTCAACACCAGCGACATGCACCCCTTCATCCACCCGCTGTCGGCGGCGGTGGACCCGGCCTGGCAGAGCCGCAGCGACTGGGAGATCTACAAGGGTTTCGCGAAGAAATTCAGCGAAGTCTGCGTCGGCCACCTCGGCGTGGAGCAGGAGGTGGTGCTGACACCGCTGATGCACGACTCGCCGGCCGAACTCGGCCAGCCGATGGGCGTGCAGGACTGGAAACGCGGCGACTGCGAGTTGATTCCCGGCAAGACGGCGCCGCAGATCACGGTGGTCGAGCGCGACTACCCGAACGTGTTCAAGCGCTTCACGGCGCTGGGCCCGCTGATGAACAAGGTCGGCAACGGCGGCAAGGGCATCGCCTGGAACACCCAGGTCGAGGTGACGCAGCTCGGCCAGCTCAACGGTCTGGTGCGCGAAGAGGGCGTGACCAAGGGCATGCCGAAGATCGACACCGACATCGACGCCTGCGAGGTCGTGCTGCAGCTCGCGCCGGAAACCAATGGCCACGTGGCGGTGAAGGCGTGGGAAGCGCTGTCCAAGGCGACCGGCCGCGAGCACAAGCACCTGGCGCTGTACCGCGAGGACGAGAAAATCCGCTTCCGCGACATCCAGGCGCAGCCGCGCAAGATCATCAGCTCGCCGACCTGGAGCGGCATCGAGAGCGAGACGGTCAGCTACACCGCCGGCTATACCAACGTGCATGAGCTGATCCCCTGGCGCACCCTCACCGGCCGCCAGCAGTTCTACCAGGACCATGCGTGGATGCTGGCGTTCGGGGAAGGCTTCGGCAGCTATCGCCCGCCCGTGGACATGAAGGCCACCGCGCTGATGCACAACCAGCGCAGCAACGGCCAGCCCGAGATCCTGCTGAACTTCATCACGCCGCACCAGAAGTGGGGCATCCACTCGACCTACACCGACAACGTGCTGATGCTCACGCTCAGCCGGGGCGGCCCGATCGTCTGGCTGAGCGAAGACGACGCGAAGCGTGCGGGCATCAAGGACAACGACTGGGTGGAGCTGTTCAACGTCAACGGCGCGATCGCGGCGCGGGCGGTGGTGAGCCAGCGGGTCAAGCCGGGCATGGTGATGATGTACCACGCCCAGGAAAAGATCATCAACACGCCCGGCAGCGAGATCACCCACGTGCGCGGCGGCATCCACAACTCGGTGACCCGCATCGTGCTGAAGCCGACCCACATGATCGGCGGCTACGCCCAGCTCAGCTACGGCTTCAACTACTACGGAACCATCGGCACCAACCGCGACGAGTTTGTCGTGGTGCGCAAGATGGACAAGATCGACTGGCTGGACACCCCCGTTGGCGCCGAGCGCGTCACCCGCGTGCAGGCCCAAGGAGAAAACGCATGAAAGTCCGCGCACAGATCGGCATGGTGCTGAACCTGGACAAGTGCATCGGTTGCCACACCTGCTCGGTGACCTGCAAGAACGTCTGGACCAGCCGCCCGGGGGTGGAATACGCCTGGTTCAACAACGTCGAGACCAAGCCCGGCATCGGCTACCCGAAGGAGTGGGAAAACCAGGCCAAGTGGAACGGTGGCTGGGTGCGCAAGGCGGATGGTTCCATCGAGCCGCGGCAGGGCGGCAAGTGGAAGCTGCTGATGAAGATCTTCGCCAACCCGAACCTGCCGGAGATCGACGACTACTACGAGCCCTTCACCTTCGACTACGACCACCTGCAGAGCGCACCCGAGATGAAGGCCAGTCCGACCGCCCGGCCGCGCAGCCTCATCACCGGCCAGCAGATGGACAAGATCGTCTGGGGCCCGAACTGGGAGGAGATCCTCGGCGGCGAGTACGCCAAGCGCAGCGTGGACAGCAACCTCGACAACTTCGACGCGGCCCAGAAGGCCATGGTCGGCGAGTTCGAGAACACCTTCATGATGTACCTGCCGCGCCTGTGCGAGCACTGCCTGAACCCGGCGTGCGTGGCGAGCTGCCCCAGCGGCAGCATCTACAAGCGCGAGGAAGACGGCATCGTGCTGATCGACCAGGACAAGTGCCGGGGCTGGCGCATGTGCGTGTCGGGCTGCCCGTACAAGAAGATCTATTACAACTGGAAGAGCGGCAAGGCCGAGAAGTGCATCTTCTGCTACCCGCGCATCGAGGCGGGCCAGCCGACGGTGTGTTCGGAAACCTGCGTGGGCCGGATCCGCTACCTCGGCGTGCTGCTGTATGACGCTGACCGCATCCAGGAAGCCGCCAGCGTCGAGCGCGACAAGGACCTGTACCAGGCGCAGCTCGACATCTTCCTCGACCCGAACGACCCGAAGGTGATCGAGCAGGCGCGCAAGGACGGCATTCCCGACGCCTGGATGGCGGCAGCCCGAAAGAGCCCCGTCTACAAGATGGCGATCGACTGGAAGGTCGCGCTGCCACTGCACCCGGAGTACCGCACGCTGCCGATGGTCTGGTACGTGCCGCCGCTGTCGCCCATCACGGCGGCGACCCAGGCGGGCCACGTCGGCCACAACGGCCAGATCCCGGACGTGAACCAGTTGCGCATCCCGGTGCAGTACCTGGCCAACCTGCTGACGGCGGGCGACACGATTCCGGTCGTGCAGGCGCTGGAGCGGATGCTGGCGATGCGCGCCTTCCAGCGCAGCAAGCACGTCGATGGCGAGACGAACCTGGCCGTGCTGCAGCAGGTCGGCCTCACGCAGGACATGGTCGAGGACATGTACCAAACGATGGCGATCGCCAACTACGAGGACCGCTTCGTCATCCCGAGCACGCACCGTGAGTACGCCGAGAACACCTTCAACGTGCGCGGCGGCTGCGGCTTCAGCTTCGGCAACGGCTGCTCCGAAGGCACCGGCGAGACCAGCCTGTTCGGCAGCGAGAAGCGCCGGACCATCCCGATCCAGGCGGAGATCTGAACATGGGCCTGTTCACGACACCCTTCCCGAGCGGCCCGAAGCCCGCGCCGCGCACGCTGCGGGCGCTGGCCCGGCTGCTCGGTTACCCCGACGCCGAGCTTCGCGCTCACCTGCCGCAGATCCGCGAGGTGCTGCACGCCGAAGGCGCGCTGCCGACCGCACGGCTCGTCGAACTCGACGCGCTGATCGCCAGCCTGACGCGCCAGAGCGATCTGGACGCCGAGGCCGACTACGTGCAGCTCTTCGACAGCGGCCGGCGCACCGCGCTGCACCTGTTCGAGCATATCCACGGTGACTCGCGCGAGCGGGGCCCGGCCATGATCGACCTGGCGCAGACCTACGAAAAAGCGGGCCTCTACCTGGCCGAAGGCGAGATGCCGGACCACCTGCCGGTGGTGCTGGAGTTCGCCTCCACGCAGCCGCCCCGCGAGGCCACGGCCTTCCTCGGCGAGATCGCTCACCTGATCAACGTGGTCTTCAACGCGCTGGAAAAGCGCGAGAGCCGCTACGCCAGCCTGATGGGCGCGCTGCTCGACCTGGCGGGCGAGCCGCCGCGCGCCGTGCAGATCGCCGACGAGGACGCCATCGACGCCGTCTGGGACGAGCCGGCGGCCTTCGACGGCTGCAGCAGCGGCGCAGCCGGCGCTGGCACGGCCACGCAGCAGCCCCCGCCGTCACAGCCCGTTCACATCGTCCGCCGTGCCGGTCGCCAGGCACCAACCCCACCGGGAGCCACCGCATGAACACCTACCTGCACGACTTCTTCTTCACCGTCTACCCATACATCTGTCTGGCGGTGTTCTTCATGGGCAGCCTGGCCCGCTTCGACCGCGACCAGTACACCTGGAAAAGCGACTCGTCGCAGATGCTGCGCGCAGGTCTCTTGCGCTGGGGCAGCAACCTGTTCCACGTCGGCATCCTGTTCCTGTTCTTCGGGCACTCGGTCGGCATGCTGACACCGCACGCGCTGTACGAGCCCTTCATCACCCCGGCGCAGAAGCAACTGCTGGCCATCGTCGCAGGCGGCGTGGCCGGGTTCATCTGCTTCATCGGGCTGTCGATGCTGCTGTGGCGCCGGCTGTTCGACCCGCGCATCCGCCTGACCAGCCACCGCACGGACATCGCGATCCTGATCATCCTGTGGGTGCAGCTCACGCTCGGGCTGATCACGCTGCCGTTCTCGCTGTCGCACGCCGATGGCGGCGTGATGATGATCCTGGCCGACTGGGCGCAGCGCATCGTCACCTTCCGCCCGCTGGCGGCGAACCTGATCGGGCTGGCCTGGCCGTACAAGGTCCACATGGTGCTGGGCATGACGATCTTCCTGCTGTTCCCGTTCAGCCGGCTGGTGCATGTGTGGAGCGGCTTCGCGTCGATCACCTACGTGCTGCGGCCGTACCAGTTGGTCCGTGCCCGCCGACTGAACCTGCCGGAAGGCCACAACGCGCCGCGGCGTGTGCTGTGAGGAACGCACCATGAACATGACCGCCATGCAAACATCCGTGCCGATCGCCAGCGTCAACGGCATCGCGCTGCACGGTCCCGACGAGGTGCTGGACGAGTCAGCGCTGCGCCAGCGGGCCTGCACCGAGCTGCTGCGCCAGGCCGCGCAACAGGCTGGCCTGCTCGCACTCGACGACCCGGCGAACACCGACGGCGTGCCCAGCGCTGCGGCCAGCGACGCCATCGAGCAACTGCTGGAGCGCGAACTGCGCCAGCCCGAACCCGGCGAGGACGCCTATCGCCGCCACTATGCCGCCCACCTCGACCGCCACCGCCAAGGCGACCGCATCCGGCTGCGGCACATCCTGTTCGCGGTGACGCCGGGCGTCGATGTGCGGCGGCTGCGTGATCGGGCCGAGCACACGATGCTGGAAGTGCGCTGCGACGACGCCGACCTGTTCGCCCGCCGCGCGGCCGAGCTGTCGAACTGCCCGAGCGGCGCCACCGGCGGTGACCTCGGCTGGCTGCGCGCCGCCGACTGCGCCCCGGAATTCGCCCGCGACGTCTTCAGCGGGCAGGAGATCGGCGTGCTGCCGCGCCTGGTCCACAGCCGCTTCGGGCTGCATGTGGTCGAGGTGCTCGAACGGGAAGAAGGCGTGACGCCGCCGTTCGAGGCTGTGCAGGCCGCCGTGCGCCTGTCGCTGCAGCAGCAGGCCTGGGCCACGGCGCTGCGGCAGTACCTGCAGGTGCTGGCAGGCGCGGCCCGACTGGTCGGCGTGCCGCTCGACGCCAGCGATACCCCGCTGCTCCAGTAACCCCCACACCCGTCATGCCCGCGTTCGCGGGCACCCATGCATCCAGAGAACCCCCGATGTCCATGTCCACCACCACTGACCTGCCGTTGCTTGACGACGCGCTTGGCGCCCTGGCCCGCACCATCCCCGGCGCCACCGCGCTGTTCCACACCCACCAGCTCGATTTCTGTTGCGGTGGCAAGAAGTCGCTTCGCGCAGCAGCGGCTGAACGCAGCCTCGATACCGCCCCGATCGTGGCGGCCCTGAAGGCGCTGCAGGCCGTGCCCGCGGGCGACGGTCGCGACTGGCAGCAGGCGACCCCTGCCGAGCTGATCGAGCACCTGCTGACCCGCTTCCACACCCGCCACCGAGAGCAACTGCCCGAGCTGATCCGCCTGTCGCGCCGCGTCGAGACCGTGCATGCCGACCGCCCCGAATGCCCCACAGGGCTGGCTGACCACCTGACCGGGATGGCCGAAGCGCTGGAGTCGCACATGCAGAAGGAGGAGCAGATCCTGTTCCCGATCCTGCTGCGCGGCTTCCCGCCGATGGTGCGCATGCCGATCAGCGTGATGCGCCAGGAGCATGACGAGCATGGCGAGGCGCTGGCCCGCCTGGTGGCGCTGGCCCGTGGGCTGGAGATGCCGCGTGGCGCCTGCAACACCTGGCGGGCGCTGGTCCTGGGTCTGCGCACGCTGCGCGAAGACCTGATGGAGCACATCCACCTTGAAAACAACCTGCTGTTCGAGGGGCTGAACCATGCCCAGGCGGAGTCGGTTGGCTGACATGCCGGACGAACTGCTGGCCCGCCTGCGCCGCTTCCACGAGCACACCTTCCCCGGTGTGCAGGACCAGTTCCAGGACCTCGTCACCCACGGCCAGCACCCGACGACGCTCTTCATCGGCTGCTCCGACTCGCGGCTGGTGCCTTACCTGCTGACCGGCACCGGGCCGGGTGATCTGTTCATGGTGCGCAACGTCGGCGCCTTCGTGCCGCCACACGACGGCTCGACCGGCTTCCACGGCACGGCCGCCGCCATCGAGTACGCGGTCCTGCAGCTCCAGGTGTCCCGCATCATCGTCTGCGGCCACAGCCACTGTGGCGGCATCCGGGCGCTGTATTTCGGCGGGCCGGCGCGGGCCTCGAACCTGGCGGTCTGGCTCGAACTCGGCCGCGAGGCGGTGCTGCCGGTGCAGCCCTCGGACGAGGCGCTGCGCCGCACCGAGCAGCGGGCAGTGGTGCTGCAACTCGAACGCCTGATGGGCTACCCGATGGTGCGTGAGCAGGTCGAGGCCGGCCGGCTTGCGCTGCACGGCTGGCACTATGTGATCGAGGACGGCGAGGTTCACGTCTTCGATGTCCACAGCGGAGGTTTCCTGCCCGCCTCCGCCGCCTCGCATGCTGGCACGGGCCCCTATCATCCCGCCGGATGAGCTACCTCGCCTTCAAGCATCTCCACCTCACCTGCGTCGGCCTGAGCATGGCGCTGTTCTTCGTGCGCGGTCTGCTGATGCTGTGGCGCCCGGACGCCTTGCGGGCGCGCTGGGCACGGATCACGCCGCACGTTGTCGATACCGTCCTGCTGGTGGCCGCGATCGGCATGCTGGTGGTCGGGCGGATCAACCCGCTGGACGCTCCCTGGCTGCTGGCCAAGATCGGCGCCTTGCTGGTCTACATCGGCCTGGGCACCGTGGCGCTCAAGCGGGGGCGCACGCGTGGTGTCCGGCTGGGTGCCTGGCTGGCAGCGTTGGCCGTGCTGCTCTACATCGTGTCGGTGGCGCTGACCAAGCAGGTCTGGCCACTGTGAAATCGAACCTCCCGTTGTCACCATGACCAACACCGCCACGCTCCCCGGTTTCGCCTCGCCCGCGGTGGGCTTCGACCAGCCGTTCGAGATGCTGCACGCCTGCCATGACCGCGTCGAGCGCACGCTGTCGCTGCTGGCGCGGCTGGTGGCGCATGTGCATGCGCACGGCCACGACGAGGATTCGCGCAGCGCCGCGCGCGACGTGCTGCGCTACTTCGACCTCGCCGCGCCACACCACCACCAGGACGAGGAACTGCACGTCCTGCCGCCGCTGCTGGCCAGCGATGACGCCGCGCAGCGCGCGCTGGCCGAGCAGCTCGTCGCGGAACATCGCCGGATGGAGGCGCTCTGGGCCGTGCTGCGCGGGCCGCTGCAGCAGTGGGCCGATGCGCCGCCGGCCTCGACCGCGTTCCCGCAGCCTGAAGCGCTGGCCGAGTTCACGTCGGTCTACGCCGACCACATCGCCCGCGAGGAGGGGCGTGCCTATCCGCTGGCCCGGACGTTGCTGGACACCGCGACGCTGTCGCAGATGGGCGCCGAGATGAGCACCCGCCGCCGCAGCCCCGCCACCGGAACCCCTTGATGAACGACCTTACGCCCGAAGACCTGCTCGCGGCGCTGGCCGGCCGCTATTCGG
The DNA here is from genome assembly GCF_041083715.1 of Sphaerotilus sp. Taxonomy (GTDB): domain Bacteria; phylum Pseudomonadota; class Gammaproteobacteria; order Burkholderiales; family Burkholderiaceae_C; genus Sphaerotilus. The sequence continues at coordinate 31,133 of NZ_JBFPGY010000034.1, read as the reverse complement.
TCGGGCCGAAGCAGATGGAAGCGCCCGCGCCGACGCCCGAGCACCTGCGTCTGGCCGCGCAACTCGCTCTGCGCGCGCCCGACCACCTGGGGCTGCACCCGTTCCGCTTTGTCTCGGTCGCCCCGGCGCAGCGCGCCGCGCTCGGTGAGCTGTTCGCCCGCGCCGCGCAGCGCCGAGGACTGGACGACACCGAAGTCGCCGCCGCCCGCCGCCGCGCGCACAACGGCCCGGCGCTGCTGGCGGTCATCGGGCGGCTGCGCGAGGACGTGGACGACGTGCCGATGCACGAACAGTGGATGTGCATCGGCGGTGCGGTGATGAACCTGCTCAACGCGCTGCACCTGCTGGGCTACGGCGCCAAGGTGGTCAGCGGCTTGTCGGTGCGGGACGCCGAGGTGCGGGACGCCTTCTGTGCGCCGGGCGAGGTGCTGGTCGCCTGGGTCATCGCGGGCACGCCGACCCGCTCGACCCGCGCCCGCCACGACGAGCGCGTGGACGACCTGCTCACCGAATGGCTTGGCATTGAGCCATGAGGATTTTCGAGGTAGGAAAGCATCAGAAATCGTGGGGGATTCACTGCGGACGATCGGCCTGACCTGGCCTCACCCCCCACAACTCCTAATGCTCTCGACCTTGGCGCCCTGCGCTTTGCGTGCCATCAGTTCCAGCCATGCGATCGCCTTGAGCGGAATCAGACGGTCTTCACCGACCCACGGCAAGCCATCGACTTCGCGGCGACCCGCCATGATGAATGCGTAGTAAGTCTCGTCCAGCAAAATGGCGGACAGGCTGGAGACGGCTTCGTCCAGCGGTATTGGTGTGAGTTGACTGCCTGAGGCGGGTTGTAATCCGTCGGGCGCTCTCGCGAACAGCTCGATCATCGCCGGGAACCGATCGTCGGCAGGCTTCTGAAATCGATAGAAGATTGGCTTTTCGGTGTCGCTCGCCTGTTGCTGCTCGATGCGTGCAGCGCCGCGGTCTCGACTTTGAAGCCGACGACCTTAGGTTTGCAACCTATTCATTGACACGTTCCGCGAACTTGGCTCATCGGCTTTGCGTTGTCGATGGCTTGGCGTCCGTCATGGGCGCCACTGCGTTGCCAACATCGAAAGGGTCACGGCCACGGTATTCGTATTGCCCCTTCTGCATGCGCAGCGTGCCGATGGAATGGGTGCGCGGCGTGCGGCGCAGGGGTACGGGTTTTGCTTCGTTCGGCGCGACTTCGGGGCCACCGAACGAGTCGAAATCATGGGTGGCTGTGACAGTCAGGTCGGCCCAACCGTCATGCGCAGTGCTGGCGACGCTGAGTTGCAGGGTGACGTTGTCGAAGACGGAGACCTTGTTTTCGTCGTCGTTGCACGGCGCCCCGCTGATGAGCCGTCCGCGGCTCATGGCAAAGTCTTTCAGCAGGGTCTTGAAGCCGCGGCCTGTTTCCACCAAAAGCCAGAGGTAGTCGCTTTCATTGCCTTCGGCGCAGCGGGGGCTGTGGCCAATCGCCATGCGCACGCCAAAGGCACGCTTGGTGGCGGCCACGTTGTAAGCGGCGGTGTCCAGCGTGAGGCTGGTGGGCCAAATTTGAATGGAGGCGTCTTGCGCCACGCGCTCGCGCTGCAGGCGCAGCACGCGCTGCGTGGTCATGTCAACGCTTGCCACCACAAAGCCCACCTCGCCCGCGTCTTCGGGTTGGTCCTTGAGCGAGTGCAAGAGTGCAATCAGGCGTTGGCCAGGGTGGCGGGGGTCGGCCTTGCTGGTGAATGCGAGGATCTCGCCGTGGTCGTGCGCTTCCTTGCCCACGCCAAAGTTCACGCCGATCGAAGACTCCAGCAAGGCACCCCACAGGCGCAAGTTCTGACTGCCAAAGTCGCCCAGGATGGCGTCGCTGCGGCTGGCGCCCATGGCGCGCAGCACGCCGGGGTCGGGCGCGCCGCGCCACGCGCTGGCGGGAGGCTTGGTGTCGCGCCGGATGTAGGTCACCGCGTCGCGGTCAATCTGGCCCAGCTCGCCGGCCAAGGCACGGCAGTCCAGGTCGCGGTCTTGAATGTCGTCGTCGCTGTTGGCGCAGCCTTCGTCCATGCCAAAGGCTAGTTGCAGAGCGCCATTGTCCTGCAGGTCCATCACGCGTGAAAGCTTGCCTTTGGCCAGCAGGCGCGGTGGCACATGCAGTCTGCGCGCTTGGTCGGCACCCAGGAGCCACAGTTGCGGCGCTTCGTCGGTGGCGTCGCTGCCGTTTTTGCTTTCTGGCTCTGGTGGAGCCACTGAACGCGAGGTGATTTCCAGCAGCGCGAGACGGCGCTGGGGGTGCGACCAAAGACGTGCCGCGTCCAGTCGCAAGCGGCCGCCCTGCAGGCTGGCGACCGTGGCGCGCCACTCGGCCACACCGGGGCCGTTGCCGGGTACCAGGCTGTCCAGCAGTTGACGCTGCTTGGCGGGATCTGCGGCATCACCTTCGCTGGCGACTGGAAGGGTTGCGAGACGGAGGTCCACAGCCGCTTGCGCCTTTCTGCGGAGGCGGTCCAGCGCCAAGTGCGCCGGTTCCCCGATCCAACGCGCGCAAGTGGGTTGCAACCAGGCCGGGACGGGGGCCGGCTTGGCATCGGGTGAATCGCTCGTCGGAAAGCACAGCGCGCCGTTGTCGGTGAGATCGCTGAGCAGCGCGTCGCGCAGCGCCACGCTGGGGGTGTTGTTGGCCACGGCGAGGAAGCCGGCGCGAAGGGCTTGATGGCGCGGGTCTTCACCGTTCCGAATGGTCTGGATGGTGGTGCCAAAGCAGTCGTCTGCCAGCACCTGGCCGCGTTGGAGTCTGAGCAGCAGGTAGTCGGCGCGCAGCAGGTCACCGCCCCAGCGCAGCCAGTCGCTGTCGCCTGATTGCGGGCTGCAGCTGAGCCGCTGGCCCACCACGCTGTCTTCGGCCGTGATCAAGGCTCGGCGAACCACGGTCGAGGTGGGCAATCGTTGCGCGAGCAAGCTGAACGGGCTTGTCACCTCGGAGTCGCTGAAGTCGTGGTACGACCATCGCCAGTCGGCCCCCACGTGACTGCGCAGTCGCAGCGCCTGCATTTGCTGCAGGGTGGCAGCCAGCGCGTCTGCGGGCCAGGCCTTGGGTTGATCCAGAATCAGCCCCAGCTTGACGCGCAAAAAGCCGGCGCGGCGCGTGGCAAGGTCAAAGTGTGTGGCAGCCTGCGTAGCGGTTCTGCCTTCAGGCAGGGTAGGCAGGGGGGGCAGGGTGCCGTCGGGGTTGACGTCTGCCTCCAGGCTACGCAACAGCGGCGGTATTTCGGGGTCTTGGGGCAACATTTCAGCCCACTCGCGCAACACCAGTACGCAGTCATCGGCCCCTTGGTCGGTGCAGCGTTGTTGCGTGAGGAGGGCCTTGAAGCGGGCTTTGAGCAGGGGCTTGGCACGGGCGGCGTAGCCGTGCAGTTGTTCGCGCCAGGCGTTCACCTGGGGCATTGTGGTGTTGTGGCGGCTGCCCAGCGACTCTTCCACGCAGCGGCCAAAGTGGAACTCGCCGTTCTGCAGGTGAGCGTCGTTGATGGCCCGCCAGGTGTTGTCGGCCTCCACCGGGAGGTAGTCGAAAGGGCTGCGGTCGGCATGCAGCCACACCTTTATCGGGCTGCAGTTCCACAGCGCGGCAAAGGACACGGCGTCGTCGTGCCATGCGGCAAAGGGGCCATGGAATTGCGGCGTCCGGGCAATGTGGCGCTCGGCCGCGGCTTGGCGGGCTGCGGCCAGGTCGTCAGGAAACCATTGCGCCATTTTGGCCATCACCTCGGACGGGCGCGTGAAGCGCAGGGTGTTGCCTTGGCCGCCGCGAATCAGCCCGTGCGTGCGGCGCTCGTGCAATTGCGCGGGCAAACTGGGGTCGGTGTAGAGACGGTCAATGCGTTGCGGCGTGGCACCACGCGCGGGCATGCCATCCACGTCCCAGTCATGCGCGCGGCGAAGGGCGTCAATGTCGTCGAAGACCTCGGCCAGCTCGGCGGCTGTGAGCGAGGATGGGGCGGGTGCGGTGAGAGGCGTCTGGGCCCAGGCGGGTGCGGCGGCTGCCAGGAGCCAGGCGGCGCGCAGTGCCAACGCCAACAGCATCGTGCGAGTGCAGCGAAGGGTGCTCAAGCAGTGGCCTCATGGCCGTTGATGAAGTGGTCTTGCATGGCGCAGGGTGCGGCTTCGGCGTCGCGTTGGTCAATGGTAGTCATCAAGGCACGGTGCCCGGCCGATGACTCGCCGCTCTCCAGGAATCTGTCCGTTCAAAGGTACGATGTCACATTGCAAAGACGAAGGAATTGGGCACTGTCAACTTTTTGGCTGGAGCGGAAGAGCGCTGGTCAGCCTGAGCAAGATGCGGCATGACACCCATCGCCGCAGACAAGCTGATCTCGTACGCGGGGTACCGATTCCCGCCGGAGGTCATCAGCTACGCGGTCTGGCTGTACTTTCGCTTCCCACTGAGCCTGCGCGTGGTCGAGGAGATGCTGACCGCACGCGGCATCGAGGTGACCTACGAGACGGTTCGACGCTGGGCGTTGAAGTTCGGTACTGCCACTGCCCGGCGCATTCGCGCGAATGCGCCAGCGTGCGGCGACAAGTGGCACCTCGACGAGGTCGTGGTCACAATCAACGGCCACAAGCACTGGCTGTGGCGCGCGGTCGATCAGCATGGCACGCACCGGACATGCTCGTGCAGAGTCGGCGTGACCGGCACGCCGCCCGGCGGCTGGTGCGCAAGCTCATGAAGCAGCATGGCCGCGTCTGGCGCGTGCTCGTCACCGACAAGCTCCGGAGCTATGCGTCGGCAAACCGGGATCTGGGGCTCGACCTGGACCACCGGCAGCACAAGGGGCTGAACAACCGGGCGGAGAATTCGTACCAGCCGACCCGGGTCAGGGAGAAGGTCATGCGCCGGTTCAAATCGGCGCGGCACCTGCAGCGTTTTGCGTCGACCCACGATCAGGTAGCCAACCTGTTTCGGCACAGTCGTGACACCCGGGATGCGGCGGCCAAGAGGGCGGCTCGCACCCAGGCTTTTGCGGCCTGGGGTCGGGCCAGTGGCGCCTGGACGTTCGGCGTCACGGCCGTATGATGTTGGTCGACGCGGCGGCGGTCTTCTCTCGACCTCACCGCAACAAGTTGACAGTACCTTTCCTACACCACGAGCCTACAGCGTCAACCGCCCGTCCACACAGGTGATGCACGAGCCACCGACGCGGACCTGTCCATCCGCGCCGATCTGCACCTTCACGCGCCCGTCGCGTCCGACACATCGCCCCTGGGCAGCGACGTAGGCCGCGCCTTCCAACGGCAGCAGGCCGCGCGCCCACTGGTAAGCCGCCACGCTGGCATTGCCGCTGCCACAGACGGGATCCTCCTCGACCCCGCAAGACGGCGCGAAGGTGCGCACTTCGATGGCGACCTCGTCCTTGCTGGCGGGTGGGTAAGGTGGGTAGTGGCCGAACACCGTCAGGCCGGTGACGCCCAGGCGGCGCTCAAGGGCCGCCAGCTTCGCGAAGTCGGGCCGCAGGTCGAGCACGGCGGCCGCGTCGGGCATGCGCAGGACCATCCACACCGGCCCCACATTCACCCTGGCGGGAGCGGCCCCGTGGCCCAGCGTACATCCCAGAATGCATTCCAACTCGGCCACATCGGCGGCCGGCAGTGGCTCGATGTGCGCGGACAGCAGCGTGAATGCGAACAGTCGTCCAGCAGGCCCCTCCTCGATCGAGAGGTTGACGAGGCCGATGTTGCACTGCTGTACCAGACGGCCGCCTTCACGTGGCGTGGCCCGACCGGCTTCCAGAATGGCATGCGCGCTGCCCAGCGTCGGATGCCCGGCAAAGGGCAGTTCGCTGCGCGGCGTGAAGATGCGCAGCCGGTAGTCGGCCTCCGGCGTCGTGGGTGTCAGCACGAAGGTCGTTTCGGACAGGTTGGTCCAGTTCGCGATGGCCTGCATGTCCTCGGTGACCAGCCCGTCGGCGTCGAACACGACGGCCACCGGGTTGCCGGCCAACGGCCGCTTGGTGAAAACGTCCACCACCTTGTATTCGTGGGTGTGCTTCATCATGACCTCCGTGGCCGTCATGCAGCCGTTGCGTCCAGCACCGCCGACAGGGCGGCCAGAGCCGGCCCCAGGCGCCCAGGTGGCAGGTACCCGAAGCCCAGCCGGAAGACGCGCGCTTGCTCGCCAAACCAGGCGCCCGATGCCAGTTGCAGCTCGTGCGCGGGCAGCAGTTCCCAGAATCGCGCGACGGCGTCGTCGTCAAAGCGGTCGGCGCGCAGGCGCACGCAGCACAGGGCACCACCATCCGGGCGAATCCATTCGATGCGCTGACGCTCCGCCTCGCACCAGGCGGCCAGTTCCCCGAGGCCTTCGGCGAGCAGGCGGCGACGCGGCGCCAGCACGGTCTCGCGGTGGCGCAGGAGTGCGGTGGCCAGCGCCTCGTCGAGTACCGAGCCGCTGATCACCGTGTTCATCTTGGCGACGACCAAGCGCGACCTGAGGTCGTCGTCCGCCACGGTGAGCCAGCCCGTGCGCAAGCCGGGCGCGCCCAGCGCCTTCGACACCGAAGCACCCGTGACGATGCGCGGGTGCAGCCCGGCCAAGCTGTCCGGTGCAGCTTCGTCACCGTAGGTGGCCTCGCGATAGGTCTCGTCGATGAACAGGACGGCCTGCGGCGCACGGGCCTCCAGCAGCGCCAGGATCTTCTCGATGGTGGCGCGCGGCGTGCGCACGCCACTGGGGTTCTGCGGCGAGGCGAGGCTCACCAGCTTGGTCTTCGGCGAAAGGCTGGCGGCGAGTGCGTCCAGGTCCAGCAGGTAGTGGTCGTCGAAGCTCAGCGGCACCTCGCGGACCGTGACACCCGCGCCGAGCAGGCAGTCGCGGCTCGGCGGGAAGCAGGGGGTCACGAGTACCGCCTCGTCGCCCGGCCGACAGGTCTCGAAGGCCAGCAGGAACAGCCCCAGGGCTGTTCCCTGTGTCGTGACGATGTGCTCGGCCGGCACCTGGCAGACCTTGGCGATCTCCTCGCGCAACTCGCCCGACCCGGCCGAACGGCCATAGCCGAGCTTCAGTCCGCGCAGGGTTTCGAGCCCGGCCAGGTCCAGCACGTCCCCGACCGTCAGGTCCTGCGAGGTGCTCTCCGCCAGGTTGAAGGGGCGGTTCACGTCGAGCAGGGAAATGATCTCGTTGTAGGGAAAACGGCCTCGCCACGCAGGCGCATCCGGCGCGGCAATGACCTTGTCTTCAATCGCTTTCATTCATCCCACCTTGAGCGTCGGGGTTGCAGGAAAGCCGCGATCCTAGGGATCGCCAAACAATCACGACAGCCACAAAAACCGGCGAAGTCAACCAGTACAGTTTGTGTTCCGCTCAAGGGCGATTCGCTGACGATCGAGGCTGACATGCCCTCGGTTGGTGGAATTGCAGGCGGAACGACTCAGAGGAACCGAAGCAAGTCTGCTCGGCCGTGCATACCGCTCGCACAAGCGAAATTGATGCTATCGATACGGTCGACCCTCGGAGGGAGGTAGGCTCCAGACCACGTCCGAAAGATGATGCTACTTGGCAAGTAAAAATGATGCTTGATGGGCGATTCAAGCCAATTTGACGCTTGCTGTCGGGTCGCGAGAGGCTGGGTGTGAGAGGGAGGCAGTGTGCCGGCGCCCCCGGCGACTTGGCAGTGAAGCCGAACTCACCGAGGCGCGCCGACACCTCTTGGCCCAGGAATGCCGTGAATTCAATGACTTGCAGGCTGACGGCGCGAGTTGTGCCGATGCCGTCGGTGCTGGCGTCATGGCGGTGTCGCGGCACCATGAGGCCGCGCAAGGTCGCCATCTGCGGCTGCCCGGCGTCGATAGCATCAAATTGTCTTGCAAAGTAGCATCAAATTCAGTTGCGTGAGCGCTCACACAAGAGAAGTTGTAACTTATCTGCCGCACTTGTTCCCCCAGGCGAGCCAGGGTCGAGATGGGTTACGGGTAGGGTCTCTCGGCAACCGAAGTTGTAACGCAGGCTACGGTTCAACTATTCTTGTTTTCCAGTCGGCGACTTCCAAGAGGAGCCCGCATGCCCAAACGCGCTCGCATTGGTACAAACGTTTGGTCCGGTCATGTGGCCGTGCCGGGCCAAGTGCGTCCCGAGCAATGGCCGGCGGTCGACGCCGACGCCCTGCCAGAGGCACGACGCACCCAGTTCCTGCGACGCAAGACAGGCATCGTGCTGTACTTCAATGGCGCGAGCGAGGCGGATATCCGCGCGGCTTGTGGCTTTGGTCGATCGCACATCTACCGTCTCATCACTGAACGCTGCTTGGCGCAGCATCCGGACGGGAACGTGAATGGCTGGCGCGGAGCCTTGCCTCACATCCGGGTAAAGGAATGGTCCAGGACAGCACCTCTCGAACTCGGTGACGGCGGCGTCGGCGCAGCCGGCGCCCTGCAGTGGCTGTTCGAGTCGCCTGGTGGCCGAAGCATCGAGTCCAGGTTCCGCAGACAAATTCTCGGCAAGGTGCCGCGGCTCGCCTCTGCGAAGCGGCCGAAGCAGGAACTGTTCACCTGGCTCATCAAGGAGCTTCGCGAGGCTGGCCTTGAGGCACGCGGGGAGTGGCCGTTCAACGTCGAGAAGCTGGGCTACGTCAGCATTTGCAAGTTCATCGACAAGGTTCTGGACGAGAACCCACGCCGACAGCGACAGCTGCTCGGCGGTGATGACGCGCAGCGCAAGGCGCGAGCTGGCGATGGTGCTGACCGGCCGCCCCTGCGCGTATTCCAGCGGGTGGAATGCGATGCCCACAAGCTGGATTCAAGGATGGTCGTGCTCATACCGTCACCGCACGGCGGCCACGAGACGCGCACGATCCGAAGGCTCTGGGTCATCGTCATCATCGAGGTCGAGTCTCGGGCCGTGCTCGGCTACCACCTCAGCTTGCATCCCGAGTGCAACGCAGAGGACGTGCTGCGCACCGTCAAGCGCGCCCTGACAGCATGGGCCCCCCGTGCCCTGCAGTGGAGCCAGGCCGCCTACTCGGAAGGTGCCGGCTTTCCTTCAAGCCATAACGAGCGCTACCTCGGCGCCTGCTGGGATGAGTTCAGCGTCGATGGGGCGATGGCCAACATCTGCCAACGCGTGGAGCGGCAACTGCGTGAAGTGGTCGGTTCGACCATCCTCAAGCCCCAGGATCTCGCCAGCTACAGCAGCCGGCGCAGCAAGGACGACCGGCCGTTCATCGAGTCCTTCTTCGGCCAGCTTGCCGCAGGAGGCTTTCACCGACTCTCCACGACCACCGGTAGCAAGCCAGCCGACAAGCGCGGCGCGAACCCTGACCAGGCGGCCGCTGCGACGCAGTTTCAGCTCGAGTACGCCGAGGAACTGCTGGATACGCTCATCGCCAACTACAACGCACGGCCGCACTCTGGCCTGGGCTGGCGCAGCCCGCTGGCTCAACTCGACTTCTTGACCGGTCGCGAACCAGGACGTATACGGCAAGCCGACGCCAGCGACGTGCGCCGCATGGTTGGTGTCCGCAAGCTATGCACTCTGAAGGGCGGAGTCAGCACCGGACGGCGCCCGCACTTCCACTTCGAGAACGCGCGCTACTCGGCCGAGTGGTTGGCACTGCGCACCGACCTCCTCGGCAAGAACCTGTGGCTGCAACTGGAGGACGAAGACGACGCTCGCTTTGCGAGCGTTTCGAACGAGCGTGGGGAATTCCTCGGCGTCGTGCGAGCTGCGCCGCCCTGGCACAGATCGCCCCATACCCTCTACATGCGCCGGGCCATCCGGGCGCTCGAGAAGCGGCGCGCCCTGCACCTTACCAGGCAATGCGACGCCATCGATGAGCTAATCCGCTACGCCGAAGGCTCCCACGACGGGAAGCTGCCACCGCATCCCGCATACCTCGAAGCCAGAAGGGTGTTGCAGCAGCATGCCCAAGTATTGGCCGGGCATACCGCAGTGGCGCAAACTGGGCAGCCACCGTCCGTGTCGACGGTCGAAGGGAACGATCAAGTCCAGCAGCTAGGCGCAGCAGAGAAGCCGCGGCGGCAGCTGCCACCCATGCAGATGGCCAAGACGTGGTGATGGAAGCCTGCGCGTCGACACCGCTGGTCGCGGAGCACCTCCCCAAGAACCATCCGGTGGTGACGCGCGACTATTCGCTCTTCACGCCGGCCATCTCCGAGATGGTGAACACGGTCGCGCACTGGATCGACGATCAGGTCGACGGCGCAACCATCTTCGGTCCTTCACGCTTCGGCAAATCCAGTGCTGTGGACCATTGGCTGCAGGCACTGTTGTCGCAGCGGTGTGGCGGCCACGTGCCCACGGTGGTCTGGAGCCACACCGACTCAGGCGGTACATCTTCTGTCGGGCGCTTCCATGCCCATCTCCTGCACGCCAGCCGGCACCACTTGGCCAGGGCCACGCGCAGTCCCCTCGATCGTCAGCACATGCTCATCGAGCGGTGGGCTGAATTGGCATTCCAGGGTGGCGGGAGATTCCTGGTTCTCGTCATCGATGAGGCGCAGGGGATGACGCAGCGGGAATGGCTGTGGCTGGTCGAACTGCACAGCCTTCTCGAGAAGGAGCGGATCCGGTTGTGTGTCTTCTCCATCGCCTCTCTTCAGGTGTTCGATGAGCCGATCGGAATGGCCCTGTCTGGAGGCGCCCATGTCGCCGCGCGGTTCATGCTGGCGTCCGAGCCGTTCCACGGAATCCGTGACATTGACGAGCTGCGCTTCGTCCTGTCGGGCTACGACACAGGTACCGAGTGGCCACCACGCTCGGGCATCTCCTTCACGGCCGGCCTTGCGCCCGAGGCGTGGGCGGCTGGCTTCAGAATGGCAGCCCTCGCCGAAGGCCTGATGCAAGCCATGGTGGACGAGTTGCCAGCCAAATACGAAGGGCCCATCGAGTTTCCGATGAAGACCGTGGCCCAGTCCGCACGCCACGCACTGCTGCGCGTAGCGAGCGGCGCTGAGCCCGATGACGTGATGTCCGTCACCTCCCTGCGTAACATCGTGGCCAACTGTGGCCACAAGATGTTGATGGCGGTGGTGACCGCCAACGCGACCAGACGGCGCCCGGCCGTCTCGAGAACCTGAGGCCACCGTCGCCATGGCGAAACTGACATGGCATACCGGCAGCGTGCTGCCATTCGCCTCGCTGTGGCACACGCTGCGCCGCCTGGCCGCGCTCAATGCATTGCAGTGGAGTGAACTACCTTTCACCACACCGCCTAGCGGGGGCGCTCCGCGCTGTACCCGTCTGGATCTGCTCTTCAACGTGGCCTGCCGCGACGGGTATTACTCGACCACTCCGGGCCTGTCGATTGACAGGCTCGCGCCCGCGCTTGCTGAGCCCGTCGACGCTTTCGCTTGGTCGCACTTTCACCGACTGAATGGAAGCTGGCGTGGCTTGCTTCACCCGTTCATGCGGATCTGCCCGGCTTGCATGGCGATGGGATACCACAGCGCCCTGCTCTGCCTGAAGCCGCTGCGGCGGTGCCCGATCCACCACCTCGAACTCGTGAGCAGATGCGGCTGCGGCCGCGGCTTCGACAGCACGGTCGACCGCACCGTCTTGCTGGCGCCTGGCCACTGTTCGTGCGGCCGAACGGGCTATTTCACGCGCGAGACCTGCAGGCGCCCGATCATGACGTTGCAGGACACCCTGCCAATGCTACCCGTGGTGGCTTGGCTCGAGTCGCTCTCGGGCGTTGTGCTTTCCGGCTCCCTAGATGCCGAGTGGGGCGACACATCCGACCGCATGCCTTTGGCTTCGCTCGCCACGTGGTGCGAAGCATTGGGCATCGGCTATCCGGCATGCTTTGAGCCGTCAGAACGCGTCAGTGGGTTGCGCTGCACCGACACACCGACTCGCGAGCCGTCCCGCCCGCACGCACGGCAGTGCGTCATGGCCGGGCAGCAGGACACCCTGTTGCAACGCATTGACGCCGAAACGACGCGGGTCTATCGTGCGCTGAACCGCCATCTTCGACGGCACCACGCACGAGGCAGCGAGTCGATCGGCATCGACTTTCTGCTACATCCAGACCCGCTGCAAATAGCGTCCGCCCTGCGTGAAAACCGAACAGCCCTGATGGCCTTTGCCGACCTGTTGTTCTGTCGGTCCATCGAGCCCGCCGTTATGCGGCGCCGCTGGCCAAGTCGCCGACCCGACGATGGTGTTCGCGGCATAGGCATCCGGCTGGACGTACCCAAGACGCACGCCATGTTCGGTCTATCGCCCGAGACTCAGTCGCAGCTTGCACGCCGGGTCGCCACGGCAGTCATCGTCCACGCTTGGCGGCGGGCGCAGCACCTTGCGATCGCCGCCGTGCGTACCGGCGTCGCAGATTGGCGCGGAGTTGGCGAGCCGCTCAGTACTGCAACCGATTCTCACATGCCCCAGGTGCAGCGTCTGACCTGGGCTGCCTCGATCGTCGGCGGCAAACTTCGATTTGTGTCAAGCGCGGCGCCGGCTGCAGTGGACTGGTCGCTGCCCAGACCCGAAAAAAGGGAGCGGACGCTGGCATGGCGACGGGATGTGGCCGAGCGGACGGCTGCTCGAACCGCTGCATGCAGGGGACCGTGCCTGACTTGGTCATTCGAGCAGGGCTGGACGGTGGTCGATTCGACGGGCCCTGGTGCTGGCCCGGCCAAGCGACATCGCCTGCTTGACGGTAGGGAGGTCATCGGGTATTTCTGGCTGTTTGCTGCTGAAAACGGCTTCGTGGCGCGTGCCTGCGGTGCCAGGATTCAGACCTCTGGTCACACGCCGTTGGAGGCGGTCAACCTGCTGCGGCTGGCACTCAGGCAGTTCCGCAGCCGATTCGTGCTTCCAACACGGCCCTCCGTTCTCGCGGACACGCACCACCCAGGTCGCACCGATCTTCAGATCGAACTGGATGCGCGGGTGTCAGCATGCCTGGTCGAGTTCGGCTTCTGGTCAGGAGCCTCGCGGCTCCATGACATCGCCTACGACCATCTCGACAAAGTTCGGCGACAGGGCCAGTGGCAGCAAGCCGATGCCCAGACGTGAGCGGCGTCCGATGGCAACGCTGTTGAGCATGGCTGCGGCAGCGCGGCTCACACACCGCGCCGACATGGCCGCCTCTCTGCCGAATTGCGTCAAACCAACGACAGGCGAGCTTGGTGGTTCGGTCGGTACCCGAACGCATAGGACACAACTTCGCTTGAAACTTGAACACAACTTCTCTTGTGTGAGCGTTTCGGACTGTACCTCTCGATTTTTCGTCATTAACTGACGCCCTGATAATCCCCCTTCTCAGGGTGTCAGAAAAATTGGTTCATCGCGCACCCAACAGATTGACAGGGGTGCTTTTGAGCCCCGCAGAGGCGGCACGGCCCCAGTTAGCCGATGTCATCTCCGTGATCACGCTCGGCGCGAATTCCCGGCTTGGGCGGTGTCTCGCCAGCCGTCCACCCCACTACATTTGCCCCATGAGTCCCGCCGCCGCCCTGCCCCGCAAGGGGGGAGGGGTGGCAGGCGCATGGCCTTTCAGTCAGGGGTAGCCGCAGGCTGCACCGTCACACCGCGGTGACGTTGAACCGATCACAAAGCGCATCGACCTGCGATGACGTCAACTTCTCCGCATGCAGTTTCCGCAGCCCGCTCCGCTCGAAGATCGCGTAGGCGAAGCCCTTGTTCATCTGGCGTGACACATACCGAATCCCATGCCATCGGGGATCGGCATCGTGAATCGCTTGCGCCCAAGCCTGGCTTACCGCGTAGTCGGCCGACGCACTGATGTCGTTGTTCAAGCCCAGTGCCTTGAGCGCCGCCCCCGTCAGGTCGGCCAGGACCAGCGTCTTGCGTCGGTCGCAAGCGAAGCGCACGACCGGGCGCTCGATCAGCTCGGCAGAAGGCACCTCGTAGGCACCATCAACGAACCGCCCCGATGCGTGGATCACGCTCTCCGCGAAAGCGACTTCGATCGAGCTGGCGGTGTAGCAGGTTCCGAACTCACCGATGCGGCCCGGATCCGGATCGTCGAATCGGTAGACACCTGCCGACCAGTAGGGTTCGGTGGCCGGGTACCGGCTCAACCTGACGAGCGACGCTACTTCGATCCTGACGGGCCGAAGTAGCTGCTCGAAGGTCCCGGGCTCAGGCAGCCGCAGCGACACGCGCGGCTCCTCGCTCGCGCGCCCAGGCCGCTGCCAGCCGTTCCACCTTGGCCACCGCAACACCAGCATCCAGGGCGACGGCGATGCCCCTGCCTCCCAAGGCGCCGTGCTCGCGCAGCCAGAACATCAGTTTCTCGCTGGCACCGAGGTCGCCGAGCGCGCGGCACACGGTGGCCACGGTCTCGCGATCCAGATCCAGGAACGCTTGCGGGTAGTACAGCCGGTTGCCGATTTTCACTGCGAAGACTTCGCCCCGCTCCGCTGCCGGCGCCAAGGCTTGGCGCGTGAGCCCCCAGGCATGCGCGAGCTGCTCCCCGGACACGACGAGGCCATCCTTGACCCATTGCACTCGGGCGGCTTCCCCACGCGCCGTGGCCCCGGCCAGGCCGCCGCAAGCCGGTGCTGGCGAAGACGTCGCAGCGGGCACCTTGGTGTGTGCCACACGCGATCGAACGCCAGGAACCTTCGTTGATGGCAGCCCTTGGAGGCTGACCGCCGATCGAAGGCTGCCCAGATCCTCGTTGAGCCGCCCTACGGCCGCTTCGAGCTGCGCGATACGGCGCAGGAGTACGGGGGTGCTGACGTTGATGCCCATGCTTTTATTTTAGGCAAGTGCAAACAATAAAGCAAATTAAGAAAATGAAGCAATTACGGCCTCGGCCGACATGATCGTTGCGGTCGTGTCCGACGCAACTTCCCTGGCTTGGTTGGTCCCTAGCCAAGGGCCCGCCCCCACTACACTTGCCCCATGACCTCCGCCGTCCCCGCACTGCCCCGCAAGAAGCTGCCCGTCGGCATCCAGACCTTCGCCAAACTGCGCGACGAGGCCTGCTACTACGTGGACAAGTCGGGGCTGGCCATCGACCTGATCGAGTCCGGCACCTACTTCTTCCTGAGCCGGCCGAGGCGCTTCGGCAAGAGCCTGCTGGTCGACACGTTCAAGGAACTGTTCGAGGGCAACCGCGCGCTGTTCGAGGGGCTGGCCGCCCAGACGCGATGGGACTGGTCCCGGCGCCATCCGGTCATCCGCATCAGCTTCGCCGATGGCATGCTCAAGAGCCGGGCTGAGCTGGACCGGCGCATCCAGAGCAACCTGCGCCGCAATCGCGCCGCCCTGGGCCTGCCCCGTCCGGCCGACATCGACCCTGACGACACGGCCGATGACCTGGCCGACCTGATCGAACAGTCCCACCTGACGCGAGGCGAGCCTGTCGTGGTGCTGGTCGACGAGTACGACAAGCCGATCCTGGACAACATCACCGATCCGCCCCGGGCGGCCGAGATGCGCGACGGGCTGCGCAACCTGTACTCGGTGCTCAAGGGGGCCGATCCGCACCTGAAGTTCGTCTTCCTGACCGGGGTGTCCAAGTTCAGCAAGGTCAGCCTCTTCTCGGGGCTGAACAACCTGCAGGACATCACGCTGGACGCCCGCTGGAGCGCGCTGTGCGGCTACACCGACCACGACATCGACACCGTCTTCGCGCCGGAGTTGCCGGGGCTGGACCGCGACGAGATCCGGCGCTGGTACAACGGCTACAACTGGCGCGGTGTGGGCATCTACAACCCGTTTGATGTGCTGCTGCTGTTCGACACCCGGGAGTTCAAGGCCCACTGGTTCGACACCGGTACGCCCACCTTCCTGGTCAAGCTGCTGGCCGATCAGTCCTGGTTCACGCCCGATCTGGCGCAGTTGAAGGCCGACGAGATGGAGCTGCTGAGCTTCGAGGTCGAGCAGATCGGCGCGGTGGCCCTGCTGTTCCAGGCCGGCTACCTGAGCGTGCACGCCGTCGAGGAGACCGAGACGCGGGAGCTGATCTACACGCTGGGCTACCCGAACCGGGAAGTGGAGATGAGCCTGAACCGGGTGCTGCTGCTCGGCTATGGTGTGCCGGGGCGGGCCGCTTCGCTCAACCGGCAGACCCTGCTCAAGGCGCTGCGCGAGCGGGACTGGATCGCCATGGAAACGACGCTGAGAGCGCTGTTCGCCAGCATCCCGAGCGACTGGTACCGCAAGAACCCGCTGGCCGGGTTCGAGGGCCACTACGCCAGCGTGTTCTACAGCCACCTGGCCGGGCTGGGGCTGGACCTGCGGGTCGAGGATGCGACCAGCCACGGGCGCATCGACCTGACCGTGGTCCAGTCGGGGCAGGTGTTTCTGTTCGAGTTCAAGGTGGTGGCAGACGCACCCGAAGGCCATGCGCTGCGGCAGATCCGCGACAAGGGCTACGCCGAGAAGTACCTGGGCCGGGGTGCGAACGTCCACCTGATCGGGGTCGAGTTCAGCCGGTCGGCACGCAACATCGTGGGCTTCGAGGTCGAGACCCTCGCCGGTTGATCGTGACGCCAAACCGCCCGCGCGGCCGTCCCCGCGGCACCCAGACCCGGCTGCTGCACGAACACGCCGGCCACCTCGGGCGCCACCACTTCGCTTTCCTGCGCGCGCTGCTCGACGGCGTCGAGCTGGAGCAGGCCTGGACGCGCTACCTCGCGTTCTCGGGCGGCCCGAGCGACCGGCGGCACTTTGTCAGCCGCCTGCGCCAGGTGGTCGAGGCGATCGAACACGCGGGGGTGCGGCAAGCGTGCGCGGCCGAGCTGGCGGTGGCGCTGCCGGCGCTGCGCGCGCTGCCGGACTTCGTGCCGGCACGGGGGGCACGGCGGGGCACCTTGCCGCCAACAGCAACTGCCTCCACTGCCGCCGCCGCCCCCTCCCTGGAAGACTGGCGGTTCGCGCAGTGCGGCGCCTCGGGCATCGAGGAAGATTTTTATACGCAGGCCGAGTGGGTTGACCTCTATGGGGAGGCGTTCGGCCACGCACCGCCAGCGTCGGCGTCATTGCCCGCCCTCCACCCTGAGCCCGCCCCCGTCCTCTCGGCCACGGTACACGCTCGCCTGGCCGAGACCGCTCACCCCGAGGTGACTCCACGCCTGACCCCGGCGCAGCGCCGCGCCGTGATCGACGCGCTTGCCACCCTGGAGCGCGTGCTGGCTTGCGAGGCGCGGCTGGACGACGAGACCGGGTTCTGGTTGGGCGCAGGCCTGCCGCGCGAGCTGGCCCGGGTGGGGGTGCAGTCGCTGGGCGACCTAGTACGCTACATCAACCTGCAGGGCTTTCGTTGGCACCGCACGGTATCAAGGCTGGGCGCGGTGCGCGCCGCGCGGCTCGTGGCGTGGCTCGTGCCCATCGCGCAGCAGGGGGACCAAGCGATTCGGGACTCGGCGCTGCGGCCCGAGAGCGACCTCGCACGGCTGCGTCAGCGCGACCTGGCAGGTGCGCCGGTGACGGACCTAGCTGATCCAGCCAGTGGCACGGATCCGCTGATGCCGGTCGCGGTCCCGGTCATGGAAGTGGCCCTCCCGGATGCGCTCTCCGGACGCGACGGCCTGTTCCGCGCGCCCGACACCAACGTCTGGGGTGCCCAGACCGACGTGCAGGCCATCCAGCAGTGGCTGAGCCGCTACCAGGGCCAGACGCGGCGCGACTACGCCCGCATCGCCGAGCGGTTCTACCGCTGGTGCCTGCAGGTGCGGCGCAAGGCGCTGTCGTCGCTGCAGGAGCCGGACCTGCAGGCCTACCAGGCGTTTGTCACGGCACCGCCGCCGGACTGGGTGCAGCCGCGCAAGGTGCGCCGGGAGGACGCCGCATGGCGACCGTTCCGGGGACCACTGGGGCGCAACAGCCAGCGCCACGAATTCGCAGTGCTCGGCGGGCTGTTCGCGGCGATGCACGACAAGGGCTACCTGCGCGCCAACGCGATGTCCGGCCTAGGCCGCACGCTGGGGCTGGTGAAACCCAGCATCGACGTGCGCCGGTCGCTGAACGAGGCGCAGTGGTCGTTCGCGATGGCGGTGCTGCGGGAGCGGCCGGACACGCCGGCGCGGCGACGGCTGCAGTTGCTGCTCGAACTCGCGAGCACGACGGGATTGCGGCTGTCCGAGCTGGCGACGACCCGGATGAAGGGTTTGCGGCAGGAACTGGTGGACGGGGAGTCCGCGTGGCTGCTGGACGTGATCGGCAAGGGCGGCAAGCTGCGCACGGTGATGGTGTTCGACGACATCAAGGTGCTGATGGAGCGACACCACGCGGATATGGACGCTGCGGGGGTAGGGTTCGAGGACGCCGTCAAGCGGGTGCAGGTGCCCAACAGTCTCCCGACCACGGCTGCGGGCGAGCGCATGGCCGCGGGCGACCAGGGGGCAGATGCAGTGGGGCCCACGAGCAACGCGCTCCAGGACGCCCTGCGTGCCGAGCACCTGCAGGCGTGGCGGCCCCTGATCGGGATCCTGCGGCGACCGCCGCCGAGGCGGGATCTGGATGCGCGCGGGGTGCCGTTCGTGGACCGGGAGCGCCCCGCGCAGGCCGATCGGTACGGCGCGCTGGAGCGCTCGGCGATCTACGGGCTGCTGCGGCGCTTCTTCAGGGACGTGGCGAACGCGGCGGCCACGCGAGAAGGGGCACCACCGGCGGCCGAGTTCACCCGCGCCTCGACGCACTGGCTGCGCCACACCTTCGCCAACGAGGCGATCAAGCAGATGCAGCCGCAGGTGCTGCAGAGCCTGCTGGGCCACTCGGACCTGCGGGTGACCTCCGTGTACGTGACGGCGCAGGCGGCGGATCTCGTGCGGGGCATGCGGGCGCTGCCTCGCAAGCGCTGAGGTCAAGCCGCCCGCGAGCGGTGTCGCCCCTTGGTTCGCCAGCGCTTCATGGCCTGCCAACAGGGAATGTCATGACGTGGCGAGTCGGTACATGACACTAATCCAATGGATTACAATTTATGCATGCTGACCATTGCCGAACTGCCCGAATACCAGAAGCGAGCCGGCAAGCTGCTGTCCGATGACGATCGCCGGGATCTGATCCTGTACCTGGCTGCACACCCTCGGGCCGGCGATCTGATCGAAGGCACAGGTGGCGTGCGCAAGCTGCGATGGGGACGCGACGGGCGCGGCAAAAGCGGGGGCGTGCGCGTCATCTACTACGTTCACAGCGACGCCATGCCGCTGTACCTGCTGACGATGTTCGCCAAGAACGAACGGGCGAACCTGACCCGGGCCGAATGCAACGAGTTGGCCGGCATGGTTGATCTTCTGGTGCAAATCTGGTTTGAAAGGTAGAACCCTCATGGGCAAAGCATTCGAGAGCATTCGCCAAGGGCTGAAGGAGGCAGCGGCCCACGCCCGGGGCGAGGCCACAGGCGTCAAGGTCTATGAGCCGACCGCCGTGGACGTGGCCGCCGTGCGGGCCCGGCTGGGGTTGACCCAGGACCAGTTCGCGGCCCGGTTCGGGTTTTCGGTGGCGACCCTGCGCCATTGGGAACGCGGCGATCGCCGGCCACAGGGCCCGGCGCTGGTGCTGCTGAACCTGATCGAGCGGGAACCCCAGGCCGTCATGCGGGCGCTGTCTTGATCGGGTGACGTGCTGCACGGCCGTGCTGACGCGGCCGACTGGTCAAGTCGACCTGCGTCCACCATTGGCAGGCGTGGTCGCCTCGTTGAGGTGACCATGTCCTGATGTCTGCAAACCCATCTCACGCCAACAACCGGATCACCACGGGCCGATGTGAGCCTTCACCGTTGTACATCGCGTGATACTTGGCCATGCGCTTGATGTCGTCGGCACAGTCTTTTACCCGCTCGCTGGTGGTGAAGATCCTGGCCATCTGGCGAGCATCCGTCTCATTGAGTCGCAGCGTCAGGTAATTCGCGATCGCGCTGTAAAGCGATGGATCAAAGTCCTTCGCTTCTTGTGACGCGACGACGAAGGCGATGCCGTACTTGCGACATTCCTTGGCCATGGTTGGCAACAGCTTCAGGCCTGCAGCGAGATGCGCCTCGTCGAAAACGATCGCATGCGTGATCTCGGACTGCAGCCCACGCCTGAACATGTTCTGGTAGATGTTGTGCAGCACAAAGGTGGAGAAGGCCCGCTGGAGCACCTCGTTTTGCGTGCCGTGAATCTGCACCAGCGCACACCGGCGCTGGTCAAGCAAGGACTGCGCCCCTTCGACACGATCAAAGAATCCGTAATCGTCCAGTTCGCTCAGTCTCGTCAGCAGACCGCGCTCGGGTTTGGGGTCGGCCTTCAACAGGTCGTAGAACGCGCGAAACGGCGGCATTTCGCCTCGCTGACCGATGGCCCAGCCACAAGCCTGGTAGCTGGCCTTCAGGGCCTCGCGCAACCGGCCAAGCTGCACATCGCCGAGGTCCGGAAAGATGGTGGAAAAAATGTCGCGCAAGGTGGTGACGTTGTCGACAAAGGCATGTGGCGTGTCCTGATCGACACGCATCGGATTGAATCCCAGGCCATTGAACTTGACTTCCAGCAAGCCACTGTTGATGCGCTCGGCAAGCTTCTCATCGATGTCCTCATGGTATGAAAACACGATCGGCGTGATCTGGTGCTCCTGCAACTGGATGCACAGGTTGATCAGGCAGGTGGTTTTCCCCATGCCAGGCAACCCCAGAATCATCAGGTGTGGATTGCTGCGGATGCTGGGCAGCCAGGTCAGTTCGGAGGCATCGGTTTGCCGGTGCCCGAGCACGATGTCGGCACGGGGTGGGTTCGTGGACTCGGCAATCGGCGCAGGGCGCAGCGATGCCAACGACTCGGTCGGATCTGAATCCATCGTCGATGCCCAAACCGGTGTTGTGGTCGCCTCATTCGACGGCGGTGCCAGCTCATCATCCATTGATTCGATCGCCACCTCGCATGCACTGGTACGGCTTGCCGCGTCACTCTCAACCATCGCTGGATCACCCACGGTTCGGGGTCGGACGGTACTCGGCGCACAGGCTTCAAGTGTGACCAGCGCTGCCGCATCGATGCTGCGACCGAAGATCTGGATCTGTGCCCCGCCGCCGTGGTCGACGCCGAGCGTTTGGCCATCGTTCAATTCCGGACAAAAAATGTAGGCCCGCCGTTCGAGATCTGACAACGCAGGGGGATCGGATTCCTTCTTGACCATCCGGTCGATTTCTCGGTCGATCACCTGCCAGGCAGGGTCGCGCAAGCCATGGCGTCGACCCTTGCGCGCGTAGAAACGCAGCACCCGCGCCAGCCAGGCTCGATGTACGGTTTTTTCAAGCATCGACGTGGCCATGCCGAACAGCCGCTCCCAATGCCGGCACGACGCATCGAGCTGGGATTCGATCTCATCGGCCAGTTCGTCGGACTGTGCCGCATCAAGCCGACGGCGGTACTTGACCTCGATGAAGGTCAACTTCAGCCCACCACGGCGCGCCGCCGTGACATGCAGCAGATCGGCGCGCCGCGAGCGGTTCGCTGGCGTGCCGACATCACTGAACAGTTCGGGCACATCATCCAGCGGGATCAGGAAGCCATCCTGCAGGGACAGACCCGTGCCGTCTAGCGCCAGTCGATGCCGGGTCAGTGCCAGCGCCACCATTTCTTCGACCGTTCGGCCATCACCCGCAAGGCGCAGGGCCAGGCGACCGCTGATCGATTTCAGGCCATCGAGCACAAACCTGCAGGCTTGTGCTGTCGGCTGCAACCCCATCTCTTGCAACACCCGGCCCAGAAGGCGCTGGATTTCGTCGAGTCGGCTGGTCGAGGTGATCAGCTGGGTGAAGCCAAGGTCATCGCGCTCGGGCACGCAATCGATGATGTAGGCCTCGTAGACCCGCGGCAGCTCCAGCGGTGAATCGAAGTATTCGATACCGGCATTGCGATCGGCGGTCACGACCCAGTCACACAGGTGGTGCATCTCCTCCAGCAAGCCGGCATGGACCGCATCGGCATCGGTGACCAGCACGGGCCAGTCGTCGACGGTTCCGCCCAGCTGGCGCGCCACGGCTTGCAGCACCGCGTTGTGCAGCAGGACCTGGCGCTCGGTCAGCACACGCGTGACCGGGTGCTTTTCTCCTTCGGGCTTGGCCGGTATGTAGCTCATCCAGCGGGGCTGCTGTGCGGTGGCGTTGAACTCGCGGGTGGGCATCAGCATCAGGCCGTGTGCTTCGAGCACACCAGTGGGCGGCAGGCTGGCGCGGGGACGTGTCTCCAGGCGGGCCTTGAAGAGATCGAAAGCCAGACACATGTGCGCGGCCGTGCTCGGGCGCTCCGCCGAGCGCCTGGCCCACTGCAATCGTGGCAACCTCACACCGCCAGGTCGGTGCACGCTGTCGAGCAAACGACGGTCCACCTCCGTGATGCCAGCCGCCCCGGTGCGGCTGCGTTCGTTGAGTTTGGCCAGAAAACGGCCTGTGCCCGGCCCCCCATAGAGATCCAGCTCGAAGCACACCGGCCAGGCTTCATCGCTGTCCACATCTGCGATCTGTACCTCCTGCAGGGCATGGCTCAAGGCACGGGCGACCGGCATCGCGTCACCAACCTGGAGAGCGTGCAAGCGAATGCGTCGATAGGACGGGTGCAGCCGCAAGTAGCGCCCCACTTCGGCGCCCAGCGCCTGGGCCGCGGCACGTCCGACCGTCGGCGCGATCGATTCGTCACCACCGACCAGGCGACCGAGCAGCGCGACAGTGGCCTTGGGTTCAGGATCATTGGCAGCAGCCAGGGCGACAGCGTGAAAGCCCAAGACATCGGCGAACACGAATCCTTGTCCCACCTCCAGACCAGGCAGGAAAGCCGGGTAATGCGCACCCGTGACCGGCGCGAGCAGACGCTCGATCTTGGCCGCGGGCAGTCCTTCGGCATAGCGGTGGTGGCGCACCATGGCGTCGAAGCTTTGCTGCCAGGCCACGCGCAGTGGGTGGGTGGGCAGCACGATCAGACCCAAAGTGGTGCCCGTGGCCGACACCACTTCCAGCGTGTGCATCAGGGTCAGCTCGGGTGTTCCGGTTTTCCAGGTCTGGCGCGCCGCATTCACGTATTCGCTCAGTCCCGGCACAGCATCATCGTCGTACAGCACGCCGATCGGACCATGGGCCTTGCTCATCCAATGGGCCAGGCGTCGTGAGGCCAATGTCAGTGCACTGACATCAGTTTCGGCATCAATGGACACAAAGGTTTCAGTGCCGATGGGTGTGCCGTCGGCTCGCACGCTCAGGCGCCAGCGTCCGATCGGACCTCCCCGTTCGATCCAGTCCCGAGCCAATCGCCTGATCAGTGGCGGGCTGTACACCTTGCCCGATTTCCCCTCCCATCGGCAACTGATGTAGCCGCGTGCGTCCTCGCTGAACAACGCCGGGTTGCCAGGCTCCCGGGCCATGGTCTTGAAGACGTCGGCATTCGGCGCGACATGAGCGACCGCGACGGCCAGCGTCTCGAAGGTCTTGCCTGCCGAGGCCTTCACCGGCTGGTCGCTGCGGCCGAAGCGCAGGATGAAGTCTTCCGGGCTGACGATCTGTTGAGGGCGATCGCCCAGCACGCGGATCACGACCTGTGGTTCGAAGCAGGCATCGCTCTCGACGGCGGCGAAGTCGTCCTGCGTGAACACCACCTTCTGGGGTGTCTTGCCACTGTGCGTGACGCGCTTTTCCGCCAGCACGTCGTGGTCGGTGCGGATCTCGATGACGTAGTCAATGCTGCCCTTGGGCAGATCCTCCGGCACGACCTGCCAGCGCACTTCCAGCCGGGCGCCGGAGGCCGCCGACTCGTTTTCTGTCTGCAGCAGCAGTTCGAGCCGGTCATCGTCGTTCAGGCTCAGGCCCGACCACTTGTACGGCTTGCGGTTCCTGGCGCGCCAACTGACCCATTCGACTGCCGCAAGCTCACTGTCGACGAACAGCCGGGGCCGCATCCGATTGAGTTGCAGGTCGTCGAGCGGAGCCAGTCGCGCCATCGCTTCGATGCGCGACAGACTTTGCACCTCGCGCAGGTAACGGACCAGCGTTTTTTCCGTCTCGGCCTGCGTGGCGTCGAGCCGCAGCGCGGCGACCCGTTGCTCGGGCGACAACCGTGCACCCTGCGTCGGCAGCAGCCGTTCGGTCAGGCGAGCGGCCTTGTCGAGGTCTTCGTCGTCAGGTCGGCCGCTGAATGCGACTGGCCAGAGCCCCAGTTCATGCAGCGCCAGGCCCGCTTGGCGGGGATCGGTGACCACCCGGCACAGATAGACAAATTCGCGCCATGGGGCCAGGTGGCGTTGGCCGCTGAGTTGCCGGGCCTTGACCATGGCCTTGTCGACATGGGTCTTGTAGCCCCGCTGCACATCCTCGCGCGCACTGGCGCGTGCTGCATCGAACAGCACCTTCTCGCTGATTTCCCGTCCGGCGCTGTAGATCCCGTCCATGCCGGCCCCCGCACTGCTCGGATCGACCAGCAGCAGGGTGGCCTCCCCTTTTTCCTCCCGCCAGGCCACCGCCAGATCGGCGGTGATGCAGCGCCGATCGATGTCGATCTGATCGGTCACCACGGCTATCCGCCAGCCCGGCACCAGGAAGAATGGGTCGGCGGCCAAGGCCCGGCACACCTCCGGTGGCAGGCAGCGCAAATAGGAGACGCTCGCCTGCGTCGCCGTGCCGAGCACCCGTCCGAGGGCACGGGTCAGCAATCGTGTGGCTTGGTCAGGCAGCATGGGTATTCACTTCGCGGTCGTAGCGCGGTTTGATCTGTTTCATGCCTTCAGCATCGTTGACGCCGATCAGCAGGCCGAGGTCGCGCAGGCGCCGTTCTAGGAAGCGCTTGTTGTCCGCCAGCAGTTGCTGCGAGATCGACTGCCCTGGAGGCTCCTGGTCGATGTAGAGGCCATGGTCCTCGCGCATGCGACGCAGGAAACCAGGCAGCGACAGCATCGAGCCTCCATCGGCCAGAAAGCGATGCACCAGAAAGTCGAGCATCGGCGCTTGCAGCACCACGGCCCGCAGATCCTGCGACTCACGATGACCTCCGGGCTGGGCGCGATAGACGCGACGCTTGGTGGCCAAGCCGTGTGGCGAGTCGGTCATCAGGGCCGATTCCAGTGCTTGTGCGTGGTTGCCGCGTTGCAACTTGTCGCCCATCAGCTGACACAGCGCTTCTCCCAGCCTGATGGCCGGGTGGCTCTGACCTTCGCGCAAGCGCTCGACGATGTCGGGTACCTGCCCTTCCTGCGACAGCGCTTCTGCCAGCCGCATCGCGTCTTCGTCGATCGCGTCGGCGATGGCCTGTGATCGAGGATGCCGTTCATGCAGGACGTCACCCAGCAGGTTGACCAGGGCGGTGCTGTCCCGGTCCGCAGCGGGCAGTTGATCGCGCAATTTGCGGTCGACGCGCACGCGGTCTTCGAGTACCCGCAGCACCATCATCGTCACCGCGAGGCGTTCGTGGCGCCGCAGGGTTTCGCCCGTGCACATTTCCGACACCTCGCGCAGCCTCCTGTCTTGGCCCTGTGAGGCATCGACAAACAAGGGCCAGGGCCTTTGCTGATCAAGCGCTTGCACCTGACCGCTGCGCTCCCAGTCCGACAGCAGTGCCGATGTCGACAGGATGACCTGTGTCAGGCCGAGGGCAATGCCCGCCTCCAGCATCGGCATCAACAGTGGCCTGGGGATGGTCTGACCATGGTGACCGATGAACTGCATGAGGTCTGCGCGCAGGACCGCGGCCGCCCGACGTGCCAGCGGAAGACGGTTGGCGATGCGGTCGCTGCCATCGCTGCCTCGCGCCTTCAGTGGGGCACCGCCACAGGCCTCGGCCAGGCGGACCATCAGCAGTTCGTCGATCGATGCATCGTGCGCCTGAGCGTCGTCGTAGCGGTCGGCACTGACGTCAGACACGAATCGTCCGCGCACACCCATGTGTCGGCCGAACACTTTCAACAAGGGGTTCTCGGTGCACGCCACACCGATCGGGAAGGCGGCTGTGCTGCGGCCGATTTCGAGCCACTCCCCATCCGGCTGGTCGGCGAGCAGCGCAACCAGCATCTCGGGCACCTGACGCAGGTGTGCGATGGTGCCTGGCAGGTCGATCCAACTCGCGAGGTAATGTGCCGGGTAGACCCGCTGCACCGGTTCGTCGTGGCCGGTGGCGTGGCTGCGGTTTTCTAGGCACCAGGTCTGCAGCAGGTCGCCGAGCACCGCACGCCCGATCTCGCCACCAAACCCGCTCAGACGCGACTCGGTGGCCGCTTCGAGCGCGCTCGCCACCGAGCCGATCGTGGGCACCTGCAGCTTGTCGTCGACCTGCAGGCTGAAGGTCGCACCGAAGCGTCCTTTGCCCCGGCGATGCCCCCAGCGGGTCATGTACAGCACCGCCGGCAAGATGGCCCCGATGTCGTAGGACTGGGCCGCGATGGGCAGGACCCCGTAGTGGTTGGCCGTCCAGAACGCCCGCACGCGCTGGGATCCGAGCACTTCTTCTGCGATCGCCTTGACGGTCCTTTCTCCTGCACTCATCGCAGCACCTCGCGTTCGATCGTTTGCACGCCATCCACAGCCGTCACGCGGATGCGGAACAAGCTGTGCTCGTCGCCAGGGTGCCAGCCGAACAACTCGCGGGTGTCCTCACTGGCCAGACGCCGCGTGTAGACCTCCAGGTTCGCGAAGATGCCCTCCTGTGCCACGCCCGACAACTGCACTCCGGCGCGCAACTCCAGCAGCAGATGAAACAGCTCCAGACCCATGGCCAAGACGTCGTCGCGGCCATGCGCACCGCGATAGATCAACCGCACATGCGTGTGCAGGGCTTCCAGTCCGAGCGCTGCCGCGGGCATCACCGCCTCCAGCCGGAAACGGTCCCAGGGCTTGCTGACCCACAGAACGGTTTCGGTGGGAGTGCGCGGCGCAATTCGAAGGGGCACACCAGCCGCCAGATGGGTTTTGTCCAGTGCCAGCGTCGGCAGGTCTTCGAGATGGGCGATGCCGAGGCACAACTCCTGTGTCAGCGTCTGGAGTTCCGGCGCGCTCATGATCCGTACCCGCCGGAAACGGTCGAAATGTCGTCCATGTGTCAACGTGATGCCAGTCGGATCCATGTCCTCCAGGCCTCCCAGCCAGGCGCGACGGCGGGCCTCGGCCAACCCAGCAGGGGATGAGGCTACCTGCGGGTGCTGTCGAAGCGTCCGATCCTGGTCGGGATCACATTCCAGGGCTGGATCGAGTCGGGCCAGTTCAGCCAGCAGATCGCCTTGGCGATGTGCGCTGTCAGCATCGAAACTGCGTTGCCAGAAACCGTCAGGCACCAGGCTGGGCGCCTGGTGCAGGTCGCTGCAGGTGTGCACACCGAAGAACACATAGGACAGCACGGCCCGTAACTCGCGTGCGGTGATGTGAACCTCGCCCCGCTGATGGCATGCCTGCAGTGCAAGCGTGAAGCGTTGACGGATCAGCGGTCCGCTTGCATCGTCCTTGAGCATCCTGACCGAACGCAGCGCCGTGCAGCGTGAGGCTGCGCTGCAACCGCCGCATACCGCCCAAGGATCCTCTCCAGGTCCGTCGAGAAAGCGGTCGAGCAGTGTGTCGAGGAAATTGGTACTCCAGCGCCCATCATCTGCGTCGAAACCGCCGACGAGCGAGCGTTGGTTCAGATCGATCAGGCGCACGCGCTCGTCGAGCGTCGTGCCTTCATCCATCAGCATGCGCTTGAGTTGCTGACCGATCCTCGACAAGGAGTCCTGCCGTTCCAGCCACTCCAGCAGCTTGCCGCTGTTGATGGCGACGATACGCACGGCATCAGGCGGCATGTCGCCGTTCTGGAGGGGTTTGAGCAGGGGGTGTTGCCGGCGATCTAAAAGCGCGTCTATTCGGCGGCGAAGTGCCGTTTTTCATGGGGCCGGCGATCAGCCCAAGAGAGCGGCCGCCAGAAGGCGGCCGGAAGGCGCAAGACAGACAGGAGCGCGGTGTCAGAACGGCTCGTCGGGATCGAAGTCCGGCATGGGCCCGGCGCGAAGCTGATCACGCCAGGCCTGCTGAACCTGGGGACCGTAGAGCTGCCAGAGGGTCTCGCGCATGACCTGCAGGCACTCGAAGACGGCCAGGGCCTGCTCGGGCGACCAGTGGGTGGGCCAGGGCGGCAGGCCGGGCGGTCCAGGTGCCGTGCTCATGTCGAGGCCTTGCGAGCGCGGGCAGGCGAGGCGGCAGGCCTGGCCCGCTCGGAGGACTTGCGGGCCGCGCGCTCCTCGGCCTCCTTCTGTCGGAAGGAACGGGCCTCGATGCGCACGACCTCGGCGCGGTGCATGAGGCGATCAACGAGCGAGACGACGCAGGCGGCGGCGGGGAAGACCTCGCCCCATTCGGCGAAGGCGCGGTTGGTGGTGACGACGGTGGAGTTGCGCTGATAGCGCCGGCTGATGAGTTCGAAGAGCAGGTCGGCGTGGCGGTTGGAGTAGGACAGGTAGCCGACCTCGTCGATGACGAGCAGGTCGGGGGCGGTGTAGTGGGCCAGACGCCGACGCAGGGCGGAGTCGCTGTCGAGGGTGGCTAGCTCGCCCAGGAGGGCCCCGGCGGTGATGAACAGCGCGGTGTGGCCGGCGAGCACGGCCTGGAAGGCGAGGTTGCAGGCGCACATGGTCTTGCCCACGCCGTTGGGGCCGACGAGCACGACGTTGGAGGCGTCCTTGAGGAAGTCCAGCGTCATGAGGTCTTCCAGGGCGGCGCGGTCGCACAGGGTGGGCCAGGACCAGTCGAAGTCGGCCAGGGGCTTGAAGCGGCCCAGGCGGGCCTCGCGCAGACGGCGCTCCAGACTGCGGCGGGCGCGCTCGGCGGCCTCCCAGCCCAGCCACTGGGCCACCGATTCCAGCGTGTCGGGGCTGGCCAGAACCTCGGGCCAGTGGGCCAGCAGGCCGTACAGGCGCAGCTCGTCGGCCTGTGTGCGCAGCGCGGTGGGGTCGTGCTCACTCATGGGGATGCTCCGGGGGATCGTAGGACGCCAGGTCATGGGCCTGCACGGGGGCATCGCGGCGCGCGACATGCGCGGGCAACACCAGGGCCACGGGAGGAGGCTGGCCGGCGGCCTCTCGGGCGCGCTCCAGCGCCAGGCGTACGGCGTTGGGGTGCGGGACACCCCGGTCGAGCGCTTCCAGGATGGCGGCCTGCACCGCGGCGGCGTCATGGCGCTCCAGCAGGCGCAGCAAGGCGGCCGTGATCGAGCCGAGGTTGTCACCGCGCTCGGCGGCGCGCTGCAACAGGGTCTGGCTGGCCGGGGCGGCCTGGGCGAGGCGATCGACGGCGCGGTGCGCGCGGGCCTGACGCTTGTGGGCGACCAGCGCCTTGACGTGGCTGTCCTGCTCGATCTGCTCGGCCCGGCTCCAGCTTCGCGGGTGACGGGCAACCTCGGTGGTGCCGTCGAGGATGCGCACCGTGTGCTCGTCGGCCAGCACGGCCAGCGCGCGTCGCACCAGCGTGTGCGGCACCGAGTAGTCGTTGAGGTCGAAGCGCACGTAGGGCGTCTTGCCCACCGTGACGGCCAGGCGCTCGCCCAGGGCCCACGGATGCACCGGCAGGCCCAGCAGCACCTCCCGCTCGGCCCTGAAGGCTTCGCGCACGCTGCGCCGGTGGTCTTCGGGCCAGCGCCGATCGGCGGCCGGACCTTCGCACCAGCGCCGGGCCTGGGCGTTGAGGTCGGCCAGGTCGGTGAAGGTGCGCGCGGCGAAGAAGCTCTCGCGCACATAGCGGATCGCGCGCTCCACCCGGCCCTTCTCGTTGCCGCGCGCGGGGGCGACCGGGCGCGGCTCGTAGCGGTGGTGGGCGGCGAACGCCAGCAGCGTCGGGTTGAAGCGGATGGCGTCGCCCTGGCGTTCGAGCACGGCGCTCTTGAGGTTGTCGTAGAGCAGCACCCGGGCGACGCCGCCGAAGGCCTCGAAGGCTTCGACGTGCCCGCGCAGGAAGCTGTCCATGCGGGCGTCCAGGAAGAAGCGCAGGAACACCTGGCGCGAGTGGCTGAGCACCATCACGAAGGCCATCAGGGGGCGACGCGCGGCGCCGATGTCGAGGTGGCCGAAGGCGCCCCAGTCGACCTGGGCCTGTTCACCCACGAGGGTGCGCAGGCGCAGGTAGGCCTCGGCCGGGGGGCGCGGCCGCAGCGTGGCGATGACATGGCGGAAGTGCTCGCCGCTGCCCTGGTAGCCGCGCTCGCAGACCATGGCGTACAGCCGCGTGGCGCTGAGCGTGGGAAACTTGCCCAGGGTCTGCAGGATGAAGGGCCGGTACGGATCGATGCGGCTCGGGCGCAGGGCATGAGTCGCCACCGGTTGTGCGCTGTGCTGGGCGAGCACGCGCCGCACCGTGTCGCGGTGTACCCCGAGCTGCCGGGCGATGGTGCCCACGCGCCAGCGTTCAACCTCGTGCAGGCGCAGGATCTGCGCGCTCACCTCAGGGGCTATGGTCATGGCGGGCTCCAGGTGGGGGCGCATGGCGCAGCCAGCTCAGGCGCACCCAGGACGACAGCACTGCCCGGCAGCGTCGGCACGTCCAGCCGGGTGGTGGCCGGGGTGGGTCGGTCAGCGCCTCGGTCGGCGCCGGACTCGGCAACGCAGGGGTCGTGCTCCATGTCGGCAGTGGAGCATCGGCCGCCACCCGCAGGGAACCCTGGTGCGTCACGTTCTGGCTTCGCTGTCGCTGGCGCCAGTGCCGCGAACGCGCAGCATGGGCGAGCCGCCCACCCCGGCTGCGCTGGTATCGGGCGGCCGCTTCGTGTCGTGCCGCTCGCCGCGACAGGCCCGAGCACACCCGCGAGCAGTAGCGCTGGCCCCGGTCGCAGCGGCTGCACAGCAGCACCTGCACCCGGCAGCGTGCGCACAGGAACAGTCGGGCCGATGCCGCCTCGGGAGTGTCCATCTCCAGCGCCTTCGCCTGGTCTGGCCGAAGGTGCTGGACGCCGTCGTCCTGCAGCGCCACACTGGCGTGGCACCACTTGTTGAAGCACGGTGCAGGGTGCGGCGTGGTTCTGCTCAAGCCGTCAAACTTCAGGGGCCACTGCCGCACCCACCCTCTTCGGCCTGGGTGCGACCGTTGTAGCGCAACGGCGGCGGCTCGGCCAGGGGCCCGTCTGCGGACCTCGGCTCTGCAGACGGCCTGCTCACCCTCACCGCCCGCCTGTCCCCCGCATCACTCGACACCGAGTTCACGTCGGCCTGTGCGAGCAGGGCCGCCCGCGGGCGGCCCGG
>NZ_JBFPGY010000033.1:0-13627 GCF_041083715.1 Sphaerotilus sp. | reverse complement strand
TCTCGGCGTCATCGACCATCGCCTGGCGCACATCGGCAAGCTTGCGCAGCGCATCGTCCGCACGCACCTGCAGCTGCCGGATCACGGCGAGTTCCGCCGGATCGTTCTTGAGCACCTCCTCGCGCTGGGTGACATGCTCCAGCTGCTGCCCATACGAAAACAGGGGGAAGGGACTGCCGGTCTGGTTCAGGGACATCCACACCACCGGCGTCAGGTAGGCGAGGATCAGGATGATGTACTGCGCCACCTGCGTCCACGTCACGGCCCGCATGCCGCCAAGGAACGAACACACCAGCACGCCACCCAGGCCGACGAAGATGCCGATCTCGAAGCTGAAACCGGTCAGGTGCGAGGTGATGAGCCCCACGCCGTAGATCTGGACCACGACGTAGACGAAGGACACCAGCGTGACCGCCACGACACCGACCAGCCGCGGCAGTTCGCCGCCATAGCGCGCGCCCAGAAACTCGGGGATCGTGAAGAAGCCGAGCCGACGGAGATACGGCGCCAGCAGCAGCGCCACAAGGCAGTAGCCACCCGTCCAGCCCAGGATGTAGGCCAGTCCGGCGAAGCCCTGCAGATAGAGCACGCCCGCCGTGCCGATGAAGGAGGCCGCCGACATCCAGTCCGCCGCGGTCGCCATGCCATTGAAGACCGCCGGCACGCGGCGGCCTGCGACGTAGTACTCCGCCTCGTCCGTCGTGCGCGACATCAGACCGATCGCCGCATAGACCGCCACCGTGGCGATCAGGAAGGTGCCACCGATCCAGCTGCGCGGCCACCCCATCCGCTCCATCGCCCCCAGCGCGAGGATGAACAGCAGCACGCCCAGCGTGTAGACCGCATAACGACGGAACAACACCCGCGTGAAGAGCCGCGTCTCTTCGGATGCTCCCAGCCTGGGATCAGCCATGGCGGGAGTCGCCCTCGGTCAATACCTCGCGCTCCAGGCGGTCCATCAGCCAGGCGTGTCCGACGATGATCAGCAGGTACACACCGATCGCCCCTTGCGTGGCCCACCAGTAGCCAGCCGGCATGCGTCCGACTTTCCACGCATCCAGCGCATGGGCCCACCAGGACACGCCGAAGGTGACGCCGAACCACAGCGCCAGCCCCAGCAGCGTCCACAGACACACCCGGTGCCAATAGGTCCGCTTCGGGGGTTGGTCGTGTCTCTTGTCGTCCATGCAATCACCTCTGGCGTGAATTGTGCGCAGCCGTTGTCAGACTCGCCACAGGAATGACACCAAGACGAACCGTGCAATGCAACAGCCCACCGGGATGGGTGGGCTGCTGTGCGGCGCGAGGCGACGATCGTCGCCTCGTGAGGTGCGCCGAGGCGCGATCAGCGCTTGGCCAGACGCTGCCAGGTCTCGACGACCGAGTCCGGGTTCAGCGAGATCGACACAATGCCCTCCTGCGCCAGCCAGTCAGCGAAATCGGGGTGGTCGCTGGGGCCCTGGCCGCAGATGCCGATGTACTTGCCATGGGCACGGCAGGCGGCGATCGCCCGGGAGATCAACGCCTTGACCGCCGGATCGCGTTCGTCGAAGTCGGCAGCAAGGATTTCCAGGCCCGAATCGCGGTCCAGGCCCAGCGTCAGCTGGGTCAGGTCGTTCGAGCCGATGGACATGCCGTCGAAGAACGCCAGGTACTGCTCGGCCAGGATGGCGTTGCTCGGGATCTCGCACATCATGATGACGCGCAGACCATCCTGACCACGCTTGAGGCCCTGGTCGGCCAGCATGCCGACGACGCGCTCGGCCTGCTTCAGCGTGCGCACGAACGGCACCATGATCTCGACGTTGGTCAGCCCCATGTCCCCGCGCACGCGGCGCATCGCCTCGCACTCCATCGCGAACGCCTCGCCGAACTCGGCGCTCACGTAGCGCGCCGCACCGCGGAAGCCCAGCATCGGGTTCTCTTCTTCCGGCTCGTAGCGGCTGCCGCCGATCAGCTTGCGGTACTCGTTCGACTTGAAGTCCGACAGACGCACGATCACCGGCTTGGGCCAGAAGGCCGCGGCGATGGTGGAGATGCCCTCGACCAGCTTGTCCACGTAGAACGCCCGCGGGCTGGCGTGGCCACGCGCCACCGACTCGACCGCTTTCTTCAGATCGGAGTCGATGTTCGGGTAGTCGAGGATCGCCTTCGGATGGACGCCGATGTTGTTGTTGATGATGAATTCGAGGCGGGCCAAGCCCACGCCCGAGTTCGGCATCTGGCAGAAATCGAACGCGAGCTGCGGGTTGCCCACGTTCATCATGATCTTGACCGGCGAATACGGCAGCTCGCCGCGCTGCACCTCGCTGACCTCCATGTCGAGCAGGCCGTCGTAGATGTAGCCGGTGTCGCCTTCCGAGCAGGCCACCGTGACGAGCTGGCCGTCCTTCAGGTGCTCGGTCGCGTCGCCGCAGCCGACCACCGCCGGGATGCCGAGTTCACGCGCGATGATGGCGGCGTGGCAGGTGCGCCCGCCGCGGTTGGTGACGATGGCGGCGGCACGCTTCATCACCGGCTCCCAGTTCGGGTCGGTCATGTCGGTGACCAGCACGTCGCCGGGCTGTACACGCTCCATCTCGGCGATCGAGTGGACCAGACGCACGGGGCCGGTGCCGATCTTCTGGCCGATCGCGCGGCCTTCGGCGAGGATGGTGCGGTCGGTGCTGCTCTTGAGCTTGTAGCGGTGCTCGACCTTGCCGGCCATCTGGCTCTTCACGGTCTCGGGACGCGCCTGCAGGATGTAGAGCTGGCCGTCGCCGCCGTCCTTGCCCCACTCGATGTCCATCGGGCGGCCGTAGTGCTTCTCGATGATCAGCGCGTAGCGGGCCAGTTCGGTCACATCCGCGTCGTTCAGCGAGTAGCGGTTGCGCATCTCCGGCGGCGTGTCGACGGTGCGCACCAGCTTGCCGGTGGCTGCCTTTTCTTCTGGCGTCGCGAACTCCATGCGGATCAGCTTGGAGCCCAGGTTGCGGCGGATCACGGCGGCCTTGCCGTTGCGCAGCGTCGGCTTGTGGACATAGAACTCGTCCGGATTCACAGCCCCCTGCACCACCGTCTCGCCCAGGCCGTAGCTCGACGTGATGAAGACCACGTCCTGGAAGCCGGACTCGGTGTCCATCGTGAACATCACGCCCGCGGCGCCCAGGTCCGAACGGACCATGCGCTGGATGCCGGCCGACAGCGCGACATCGGCGTGCGCGAAGCCCTTGTGGACGCGGTAGGAGATGGCGCGATCGTTGTAGAGCGACGCGAACACCTCGCGGATCTTGTGCAGCACGGCGTCGATGCCGACGACGTTCAGGAACGACTCCTGCTGCCCGGCGAACGAGGCGTCCGGCAGGTCTTCCGCAGTGGCAGACGAGCGCACGGCGAACGACGCGCCGGGGTTGCCCTCGGTGAGCTTGATGAACTCGGCGCGGATCTGGGCTTCGAACTTGGCCGGGAACGGTGCGGACTCGACCCAGCCGCGGATCTCGGCACCCGCTTCAGCGAGCGCACGCACGTCGTCCGTGTCCAACGCATCGAGGCGAGCGTTGATCTTCTCGGTCAGGTGGCTGGCCGTCAGGAACTCGCGGAACGCCTGGGCTGTGGTGGCGAAACCACCGGGCACGCGCACACCGGAGGCGGCGAGCTGGCTGATCATTTCACCGAGCGAGGCGTTCTTGCCGCCGACCGATTCGACATCGGTCATGCGCAGGTGCTCGAACGGAACTACCAGGGCGGTCGCCAGAGAGGTTGAAGACATGACAAAGCTCCATGATGTAAAAAACCTGGGGCTTCCCTGCGGCGAACGCCAGCTGTCATCCCCCACCCACTTTGTGGTGGTTGTTCGTGTGAGAGGGGGATCGGGCGTGGCATGGCGAGAAGCGATTGGGTGCCATTCTAGGGGCAGGCCGGCCTATGATGTACCTCGCCTGTACCCATTTCATGCGACCACGTTCATGCCCAACCGCACAGTCTTCTTCGTCTCCGACGGCACCGGTATCACCGCGGAAACCTTCGGCAATTCGATCATGGCCCAGTTCCCGGCCAAGCACCGCCACATCCGCCGGCCCTTCATCGACTCGCAGGAGAAGGCCGAGCAGGTCGTGCGGGAGATCAACCAGTTGGCGATGCAGGAAGGACAGCGCCCGATCGTCTTCCTCACGCTGGCCAAGAACGATGTGCGCGACCTGCTCTGCGCACAGTGCAACGCCTTGGTGCTGGACATGTTCCGCACCTTTGTCGAGCCGATCGAGGTCGAACTGGGCGTCAAGAGCAACCACCGCGTCGGTCGCTTTTCGGATGTGGCCAAGAGTCAGGAGTACCACGACCGCATCGAGGCGATCAACTTCTCGCTCGCCCACGACGACGGCCAGTCGGCACGCAATCTGGCCGAGGCGGACGTGATCCTGGTGGGCGTGAGCCGCTGCGGCAAGACGCCGACCTCGCTCTACCTGGCGATGCAGCACGGCATCAAGGCCGCCAACTGCCCGCTGATCCCCGAGGACTTCGAGCGCGACAGCCTGCCCTCGATGCTCAAGCCACACAAGCGCAAGTGCTTCGGCCTGACCATCGACGCCGACCGCCTGAGCCAGATCCGCAACGAGCGCCGCCCCGGCAGCAAGTACGCCGCGCTGGAGAACTGCCGCGCCGAGATCAACGAGGCCGAGCGGATCATGAAGCGCGAGGGCATTGCCTGGCTCTCCTCGACGCACAAGTCGATCGAGGAGATCGCCACAACGATCCTGCGCGACATCCGACCGGATCGGTTGATCTACTGATTGGGCTTACAGCGCCTGCCGCGCCGATTCGTAGAGACAGATGGCGGTCGCCGCCGCCACGTTGAGCGACTCCTCGCCACCGGGCTGCGGAATGCGCACGGTCAGACCGCAGCGCTGCATCAGCGGCTCGGCAACGCCCTGCCCTTCATGCCCGAAGACCCAGGCGCACGGCGCAGGCAGGGCCAGCTCGTGCAGCGCCTGTGTGGCGTGCGAGCTGGTGGCGATCAGGGTCACGCCCAGCGAATCGAGTTCGCTGACGATCACGCCCTCGACCAGGTGCAGCGCGAAATGCGCACCCATGCCGGCGCGCAGCACCTTCGGCGACCACAGGCCCGCACTGCCCTTCATCGTCAAGACCTGCTTCACGCCCAGCGCTGCAGCGCTGCGCAGGATGGTGCCGACGTTGCCGGGATCCTGCAGGCGATCCAGCACCACGGTCGCCACGGCAGGCAGTGGCGCCAACCCCTTCGCCGGGCCGTCGATCAGGAAACCGATCGGCGCGGGCGACTCCAGCGAGCTGATCTCGGGCAGCAGGCTGTCGTCGAGCACGCTGATCTCCTCGGCCTTCAGCGCCAGCTCGCGCGAACCGGGTTGCAGCCAGGCGCCCGCACCGACCACCGCTTGCCGCGGCCGGCCGCCCCGCGCCAGAAAGGCCCGGCACAGATGATCGCCCTCCAGCCAGACAAGGCCGAGCTTGCGGTACGCGCCCGGCTCCTGCGCGAGCCGGCGCAGGTCCTTGACCAGCGGGCTGCTGCGGGAGGTGATGTGGCGAGGTTCTTTCATCGGGTCGGATTCGGGATCAGGATCGGGGACAGGTGCAGCAAGGCAGCGGCGCGCACGGGCGCGTAGGAACGTCGGTGCTGGTCGCAGGGGCCGTGTTCGCGCAGCAGGCTGAGGTGGGCTGCGGTCGGATAGCCCTTGTGGACATCGAAGGCGTATTGCGGATAGCGCACGTGCAGCTCGGCGCAGAGCCGGTCGCGGTGGACCTTGGCAAGGATCGAGGCCGCCGAGATCGCCTGCACCTTGGCATCCCCCTTGACGATGGCCTCGGCGGGGATGCGCAGCGTCGGGATGCGGTTGCCATCGACCAGCACCTTGACCGGGCGCAGCCGCAGGCCCTCGACGGCGCGGCGCATCGCCAGCATCGTCGCGTGCAGGATGTTGAGCTGGTCGATCTCCTCGACGGTGGCCTCGGCGATGCAGCAGGCCAGCGCCTTGGCGCGGATCTCGTCGAACAGACGCTCACGCCGCTTCGCCGTGAGCACCTTGGAGTCCGCCAGACCGGCGATGGGTTGCAGGTCGTCGAGGATCACGGCCGCGGCCACCACCGGCCCCGCCAGCGGCCCACGCCCAGCCTCGTCCACGCCCGCGATCAAGCCGGGACGGTCGAAGCTCAGCGCGAACTGCTCGCTGATGAAGGGCGGCGGCTCAGCGACCGAGGATCTGCGCGATGGCATCGGTGGCTCGACGCGCCGTGTCCTGGCGCAGCAGGTGGTGCAGTTCGGTGAAACGCTGGCGCACACCCTCGCAGCGCGCGGGGCTGTCCAGCCATTGCCCGGCGGCCTGGGCCAGCGCCTCGGGCGTACAGGAATCCTGCAGCAGTTCCGGCACGACAAAACCGCGCGCCAGGATGTTGGGCAGCCCTACCCACGGCTGGTACGCCATGCGCTTCATGCGCAGCCACGACAGCCAGTGCATGTTGTAGGTGATGACCATCGGGCGCTTGAACAACGCCGCTTCGAGCGTGGCGGTGCCGCTGGCGATCAGCGTCAGGTCGCAGGCGGCGAGTGCTTCGTGCGAACGGCCGTCGATCACCTGCAGGTCGATCTGGCCGGCGAACTTCGCCACCAGCGGATCGACCAGATCGCGCACGCCACGCATGGCCGGCAGCACGAACTTCAACCCGGGCCGCTGTTTCGTCAGCAGCACCGCCGCACCCAGCAGGCTCGGCGCGATGTAGCGGATCTCGCTGCGGCGGCTGCCCGGCAGCAGGGCGATCACGGTCGCGTCTGCGGCCAGGTCCAGGGCCACGCGGGCAGCCTCGCGCGGCACCTCCATCGGGATCGCATCGGCCAACGGGTGGCCCACGTAGGTCGCGGCGATGCCCGCGCGCTGGTACAGCTCCGGCTCGAACGGAAACAGGCACAGCACATGGTCCACGGCCTTGCGGATCTTGTGGATGCGGTTGCCGCGCCAGGCCCAGATCGACGGGCTGACAAAGTGGATGGTCTTGATGCCGGCCTGCTTCAGTCGGGTTTCGAGACCGAGGTTGAAGTCCGGTGCATCGACTCCGATGAACGCATCCGGACGCTCGCGCAACAGGCGGTCGCCCAGTTCCGTGCGCATCGCGAACAGCCTGCGCAGCCGCCAGAGCAGCTCGAAGCTGTAGCCATGCACCGCCAGCAGGTCGTAGGGCCACCAGGCATCGAAGCCGTGCCGAGCCATCTGCGGCCCACCAACGCCCGAGGACTGCAGATCGGGCCAGCGCTGCTTCAGGCCACCCAGCAGCAGCCCGGCCAACAGGTCACCGGAGGCTTCACCAGCCACCAGCGCCAGGCGCGGATCAGTCGTGCGCATCACACCAAGCCGCTCAGCGGACGATGCCACGGGGCGCATTGGCCAGGAAGTCCAGCATCAGCCGCACCTCGCTGTCCGCGTCCGGCACCGTGCCCAGCAAGCCCTCGATGTCCGTCTTGGCGGCATCGAGCGTCAGGCTCTTGCGGTAGAGCGCGCGGTACATCTGCTTGACGACGCCGATGCGCTCGGCGCTGAAGCCGCGGCGCTTGAGGCCTTCCTGGTTGAAGCCATGGGCCTCGCACGGGTTGCCGGCGACCATGACGAACGGCGGCACGTCCTGCGCGATGCGCGAGGCGAAGCCGGCCATGGCATGTGCACCGACACGGCTGAACTGGTGGATGCCGGTCAGGCCCCCGATGATGGCCCAGTCGCCCACGTGCACGTGGCCGGCCAGCGTCGTGACGTTGGCCATGATGGTGTGGCTGCCGATGCGGCAGTCGTGGGCGATGTGGACGTACGCCATCAACCAGTTGTCGTCGCCGACGCGGGTGACGCCCTCGTCCTGCGTGGTGCCGGTGGACACGGTGCAGGATTCGCGGAAGGTGTTGCCGTCCCCGATCTCCAGCCGGGTCGGCTCGCCGGCGTACTTCTTGTCCTGCGGATCGGAGCCGATCGAGCAGAAGGGATAGAAGCGGTTGTTCCGGCCGATCGTCGTGTGGCCGTCGATCACGCAGTGCGGGCCGACACGCGTGCCCTCGCCCAGGCGGACGTGGGCGCCGATGATCGAATACGGGCCGACCTCGACCGAGGGGTGCAACCGGGCCGCGGGATCAACGATCGCGGTGGGGTGGATGCTGCTCATGCGCGGACGGCGGTCAGGCGATCTTGCGCATGGTGCACATCAGCTCGGCTTCGGTGGCGAGTTCGCCGTTGACCGTGGCGCGGGCCTTGTACTTGAAGATGCCGCCCTTGGCGCGCTCCAGCGTCGATTCGAGAATGAGCTGGTCACCCGGCTCGACCGGGCGCTTGAAGCGCGCGCCGTCGATGCCGGCGAAGTACACCACCGTGTCCTCGCCCGGATCCTCGCCCATCGTCGCGAAGGACAGCAGCGCCGACGCCTGCGCCAGCGCTTCGAGGATCATCACGCCCGGCATCACCGGGCGGTGCGGGAAGTGGCCCAGGAAGATCGGCTCGTTGATCGACACGTTCTTCAGCGCCTTGATGCGCTTGCCCAGCTCGATCTCCAGCACGCGGTCGACCAGCAGGATCGGGTAGCGGTGCGGCAGCTTCTTGAGGATCTGGTGGATGTCCATCTTGAGCAGGACCGGAGCGGGCGTCTCGGTCGTGTCGGCGGGCAGGATCGGCGTCGTGGTCATGGTGTCATCTTCTTTTCGAGGGCGCGCAGGCGGTCGCGCAAGGTGTGCAATTGCCGCAGCGTGGCGGCATTCTTCTCCCACGAGGCGTTGTCGTCGAGCGGGAAGACCCCGCTGTACTGCCCTGGCTTGGAAATCGAGCGCATCACGACGCTGGCAGCGGAAATGTGCACGCCATCCGCCAGCGCGAGGTGGCCCAGCACGATGGCGCCGCCACCCACCGTGCAGCCACTGCCGATGCGTGCGCTGCCGGCCACGCCAACGCAGCCGGCCATCGCACTGTGGTCACCGATCTGGACGTTGTGGCCGATCTGGATCAGGTTGTCGAGCTTGACACCGGAGCCGATGACGGTGTCGTCGAGAGCCCCGCGGTCGATGCAGGTGTTCGCGCCGATTTCCACGTCATCGCCAATGGCCACGCCACCGAGCTGCTCGATCTTTTCCCAGCGGCCTCCCGTGGGCGCGAAGCCGAAACCATCGGCGCCGATGACGACACCGCTGTGCAGCAGACAGCGTGCACCGAGGCGCGTACCTGGCATCAGCGTCACGCGAGGAGCCAGTCGGGTGGCCTCGCCGATCACCACACCCGCACCGACGAAGGCATGGGCGCCGACCACGGCATCGCGGCCGACCACGGCGCCGGCCTCCACGACGGCCAGCGGACCGACCGACACGCCAGCGCCCAGCACGGCGTCCTGCGCCACCACGGCACTCGGATGCACGCCGACCAGCGGTGTGGCGCGCGAACGTGCCGCCCACCACTGGGTCAGGCGCGCGAAGTAGAGGTAGGGATCTGGCGTGACCAGGGCAGCACAGCCAGCCCGCACACCGTCACGCACGGCCGGCGCCACGATGACGCAGCCAGCGGCCGTGTCCTGCAACTGAGCGCGGTAGCGGGGATTCGACAGGAAGCTGATTGTCGTGGCATCGGCGCTGTCGAGCGGTCCGATGCGGTGGATCAGCCGGTCACCGAGCGATTCGGCGCCGTCGTTCGAGACCAGATCTCCCCCGAGGGCCGCCTGCACCTCGTGCAGACGCACGGAGAAGACGGGACTCACTTGGTCGGTGCGGGAGCAGCGTTGAGCGCCTTGATCACCTTGTCGGTGATGTCCACGCGGGGTCCGGCGAAGACCACCGGGTCCTGCAGAATCAGGTCGTACTTTTCAGCGTCGAAGATCTGCTTGATCACGCGGTTCGCGCGCTCGACCACGGCCGATAGCTCCTCGTTCTTGCGCTGGTTCAAGTCTTCTTGGAACTCGCGGCGCTTGCGCTGCAGGTCACGCTCCTGCTCGACGAGGTCGCGCTGGCGGCGGCCTCGCTCGGATTCGGCCAGAGTGACCTGTTCCTTCTCGAACTTGTCTGCAGCGGTCTTCAGGCGGGCCGCGGCGTCGTTGAGTTCTTTCTCGCGCTTGCCGAATTCGACTTCCAGCTTGGCCTGTGCCGCCTTGGCCGGGGCTGCATCCCGGAGCATGCGGTCACTGTTCACATAGCCGATCTTGAATTCCTGCGCCGAAACTGCCGGAGACGCCAGCAGCGCAGCGACGGCAACCGTGCTGGTGGTGAGAGCGAACAGGGTCTTGACAGTCAGCGAGCGTATGAAGGAAGTCATCATCAGAATGCGGTACCGATCTGGAACTGGAAGCGTTGGATTCTATCCTGAGCAAACTTGCGGATGGGTTGGCCCCAGCTGAGTTTGAGCGGCCCGACCGGCGAGATCCAGGACAGGCCCAGACCGGCCGATGTCCGGAACGAGGCAAGGGTCGGCGTTTCGCTGTCGCCCCAGACGTTGCCCGCATCGAAGTAGCCGAAGAAGCGCAGCGTCCGGTCGTTGCCGGTCCCAGGGAACGGAAAATAGAGTTCGCTGTTGAGGTTGACGCGCTTGGTGCCACCAATATAGGCCCCCGTCACGTCCACCGGCCCCAACGAATTCTGGTCAAACGCCCGCACCGTGCCGAGGCCGCCACCGTAGAAGTTCTTGAAAATCGGGAACGCACGGCCACCGAGGCCCATGCCATGCCCGATTTCGGCATTCAGGCCGAGCGTGAGCTTCTTGCTGATCGGAAAGTACTGCTGCAACTGGTAGTTGCTGCGCAGATAGCGGGTATCGCCAAAGGCACCCCACTCCAGATTGATCCGCTGGTAACGACCGTCGGTCGGCACCAGGGCACTGTCACGGCCATCACGCTGCCAGCCGAGCGTGAGCGGGAACGACGTGCTCGACTGCCCGTAGGTGGCGCGGTAGCGGAAGAAGTTCTCCGGCAGCGCCGTGGCCGACCTGATGCTGGTGCGTTCGGCACCAACACCGAAGTAGACGGTGTCGTAGTCGGAGAATGGCACTCCGAAACGAACACCGGCACCCGGAGTGACCAGCTCGTAGGCTTCGCCCTGGCTGTTGAGCGGCTTGTTGGTGCGGTAGTAGACATCCAGCGAACGCGAGATGCCGTCGCGGGTGAAATAGGGATCGACGCTCGACAGCACCAACGTGCGTGCCGACTTGCTGGTATTGAGTTCGATGCCCAGGTAATTGCCGGAGCCGAACACATTGTCCTGCTTGATCGACCCGGTGAAGGAGAACTTGTCCGCACTGGAAAAGTTCGCACCCACCATCAGGCTGCCCGTGGGCTTTTCCTTGACGTTGACCGTCAGGTCCACCTGATCGAAGGTACCCGGCACTTCGCTGGTGTCGACATCGACTTCGCTGAAGTAGCCCAGCCGGTCGACCCGGTCCCGCGAGAGCTTGATGCGCTGACCGTCGTACCAGGCGGACTCGAACTGGCGCAGTTCACGGCGAATGACTTCATCGCGGGTGCGGGTGTTGCCCGACACGTTGATGCGGCGCACATAGACACGGCGGCCCGGATCGGCGTTGAGCACGATCTGCACCCGACCGGTGTTGCGGTCGATCTGCGGCACCAGATCCACCTTGGCGAAGGCGTAGCCGAACAGGCCGAAGCGATCCGTGAAGGCTTTCTGGGTACTCGCCACATCTTCCGCACGGTATGGCTCGCCAGGGCGGATCTTCACCAGATTCTTGAACTCTTCTTCCTTGCCCAGGAAGTCGCCGCTGAGCTTCACGCCGGTGACGGTGTAGCGCTGGCCTTCCTTGATGTTGATGGTGATCGAGATGTCCTGCTTGTCAGGCGAGATCGCCACCTGCGTGGACTCGACGTTGAATTCGAGATAGCCGCGGTTCAGGTACCA
The DNA here is from genome assembly GCF_041083715.1 of Sphaerotilus sp. GTDB lineage: Bacteria > Pseudomonadota > Gammaproteobacteria > Burkholderiales > Burkholderiaceae_C > Sphaerotilus. The sequence continues at coordinate 1,770 of NZ_JBFPGY010000033.1, read as the reverse complement.
CGCACGCAGCGTTTCCTGATCGGCGTTGAGCTTGGTGCGGGCATAGCGGTCACTCTTGGTGTACCAGGTCATCATGCCGCCGGTGGTGAGGTCGAGCTGACCGAGCAGCGTGCCCTCGGAAAACGCCTCGTTGCCCGTGATGTGGATGTCGCGGATGCGCGCCACGCCGCCTTCGCTCACCGCAAACGTGACGTTGACGCGGTTGCGGTCCACGGGCGTGATGGTCGTGACCACCTCGGCACCATAGAGACTGCGGGTCAGGTACTGGCGCTTGAGTTCCTGCTCGGCGCGGTCGGCCAGGGCCTTGTCGAACGGCTGGCCTTCACCGACGCCAATGTCCTTGAGCGCCTTGATCAGCGTCTCGCGGTCGAACTCCTTGGTACCCGTGAAGTCGACGCTGGCGATGACCGCCCGCTCCTCGACGACCACGACGGCGACCTGGGCGTCCACCTCGATGCGCACGTCCTTGAACAGCCCGGTGGCGAACAGCGCGCGCAGGGCGGCAGCGCCCTTCTCGTCGCTGTACGTGTCCCCCACCCGGAACGGCAAGGCGGCGAACACGGTGCCGGCTTCGGTCCGCTGCAGGCCCTCGACACGGATGTCCTTGATCACGAAGGGCTGGACAGCCAGAGCGGGCAGTGCCGCGGACGCCACCAGCACCGCAACGGCACAGGCACGGGAAGAGAGAGCGAAGTGGTAGGCGGGTACGCGCATGCGGTCAGTGCAGGCCCAGGTAACGGGCCACATCGTTGTAGAGGGCGAGCGACATCATGAGCAGGATCACCATGAAACCGCCGCGTTGCAATCTGGCGGTCCAGAGGTCGGAGATCGGCCGACCGATGGCACCCTCGATCAGATAATACAGGAGGTGCCCACCGTCGAGCATCGGCAGCGGGAGCAGGTTCAGGACACCCAGACTGACACTGACGACCGCGAGGAACCCGAGGTAGTAGGCCAGCCCAAGCTCGGCGGACTGCCCGGCGTAGTCGGCAATCGTGAGCGGGCCGCTGAGATTCCTGAGCGACGCTTCACCGATGAGCATGCGACCGAACATGCGCAGCGACATCATCGACATGTCCCAGGTCCGCACCAGGCCTTGCTGCAGACCTTCAGCGAATCCCAACGTGATCAGGTCCGTCTGTGGCCGACTGCCGACAACGGCCTCGATGCGCCCGATCTGGAGACCATGGTCCTCGACACGCACCGGCCGGATCTCCAGGACCATCGAACGCCCGGCGCGGTCGATCTGCCAGGACTGCGGCACCGGATCTCCCTGGACACCCGAAGCCCGGATCTGCGCACGCAGGCTGGTCGCGTCGACCACGTCGTGTCCATCGACCCGCAGCACCCGGTCACCAGCGCGCAGTCCGGCGCGTTCCGCCGGCCCACCCACCTTGATGTCACCCAGCACGGGCTCCGAATACGCGGACACCAGCCCAATGCGACGCACCAGTTCCGCATCGGCTTCATTGGCATCCAGACCGGACAACGGCAACGTCACCTCATGGCGACCACTGCCTGCGCTGCTGGTCACTTCCAGCCGCAGATCACGGTCTTCGAGCGCAGCACGCGTGAGCTGCCAGCGCAGATCGGTCAGCGAGGACACGTCCTGCCACTGCTCCGAATCGACCGACGACCAGCGACGCACCCACTGTCCGGCTTGAAGGCCGGCATGCTCGGCGAGACTGCCGGCAGCCGGCGAGCCGATCACGGCGCGTGGCTCCTGCGTGCCGATCCACGACGACGCCGCGTACAGCAGCACCGCCAGCA
>NZ_JBFPGY010000032.1:0-4169 GCF_041083715.1 Sphaerotilus sp. | reverse complement strand
AGGGCATGGACCAGCAGATCGGCAAGTCGACGCTGATCCAGGTGTCCTGCGCGCGCCTGATCCGCGTCGATTTCATTGCGGCAGGCGACCTGCTCAACTGGGTGCTGTCCCGCCATTCCGAGGGGCGTAACGTCAACTTCGTCGACGCCCACCGCCTGGTGGCGCTGTTCTGCGGTGCCATGGGCATCAGCGAACACGCCCGCGTCACGGTCCGGAACTTCTGATCCTGATCCCCGTGCCGGTCCGCGCGGCTGCGCGCGCCGGCCTTTCACTGGAAACCCTTCTCCATGTCCACCGAGTCCTATCACGGCACCACCATCGTCAGCGTGCGCCGCGGCAACACCGTGGCCATCGGCGGTGACGGTCAGGTCACGCTCGGCCACATCATCGTCAAGGCCAGCGCGCGCAAGGTGCGCAAACTGCACCGCGACCAGGTGCTGGCCGGGTTTGCCGGTGCCACCGCCGACGCGTTCACCTTGTTCGAACGCTTCGAGGCCAAGCTCGAAAAACACCAGGGCCACCTTGTGCGCGCCGCCGTCGAGCTGACCCGCGACTGGCGTACCGACCGCGTGCTGCGCAAGCTCGAAGCCATGCTGGCCGTGGCCGACCGCACCGCCTCGCTGATCATCACCGGCAATGGCGACGTGCTGGAGCCCGAACACGGCATCGTGGCGATCGGTTCGGGAGGCGCTTACGCGCAGGCCGCCGCCCGCGCGCTGCTGCAGCACACCGAGATGGCACCGGCCGACATCGTCAAGCGTTCGCTGGAGATCGCCGGCGACCTGTGCATCTACACCAACCAATCCCACACCATCGAGACGCTGGACTGACCGGAAACGACCATGAGCGCCATGACCCCGCAGGAGATCGTCTCCGAACTCGACCGCCACATCGTCGGCCAGCGCGATGCCAAGCGCGCCGTGGCCATCGCGCTGCGCAACCGCTGGCGCCGGCAGCAGGTGGACGCCGCACTGCGCCATGAGATCACACCCAAGAACATCCTGATGATCGGCCCGACCGGCGTCGGCAAGACCGAGATCGCCCGCCGGCTGGCCCGGCTGGCGGACGCACCGTTCATCAAGGTCGAGGCGACCAAGTTCACCGAGGTCGGCTATGTCGGCAAGGACGTGGACACCATCATCCGCGACCTCGTGGAAAGCGCCGTCAAGCAGGAGCGCGAGAAGCAGGTGACCCAGATGCGCCACCGCGCCGAGGATGCCGCCGAAGACCGCATCCTCGACGTGCTGGTGCCACCGGCGCGTCCGGCAGCGTCCGGCGGCCTGGGTTTCGGCTTTGGCGAACCGCCGGCCGTCGCACCAGCACCGGCCGACAGTGCGGCCCGCCAGACCTTCCGCAAGCGTCTGCGCGAAGGCACGATGGAGGACAAGGAGATCGAGATCGACCTCGCAGAAGCGCGGCAGGCCGTGGAGATCATGGGCCCGGCCGGCATGGAAGACATGGCCGAGCAGCTCAAGGGCATGTTCTCGCAGCTCGGCCAAGGCAAGCACAAGACCCGCAAGGTCACCATCGCCGAGGCACGCCGCCTGCTGATCGACGAGGAGGCGCAGCGGCTGGTCAACGAGGAGGAGATCGTCACCCGCGCGCTGCACAACACCGAGCAGAACGGCATCGTCTTCATCGACGAGATCGACAAGGTCGCCAGCCGCAGCGAGTCGCAGGGCGCAGACGTGTCGCGCCAGGGCGTGCAGCGCGACCTGCTGCCGCTGGTCGAAGGCACCACCGTCAAGACCAAGCACGGCATGGTCAAGACCGACCACATCCTCTTCATCGCGTCGGGCGCCTTCCACCTGTCGCGGCCGAGCGATCTGATCCCGGAGCTGCAGGGGCGTTTCCCCATCCGCGTCGAGCTGTCGTCGCTGAGCGTGGACGACTTCGAGGCCATCCTGTCGAGCACGCATGCCAGCCTGATCAAGCAGTACCAGGCGCTGCTGGCCACCGAGGGCGTGGCGCTGGAATTCACCCCCGGCGCCATCCGCCGCCTGGCCGAGATGGCCCATGGTGTCAACGAGCGCACCGAGAACATCGGTGCGCGCCGGCTCTCGACCGTGCTGGAGCGGCTGCTCGACGAGATATCGTTTGACGCACCGCAGCGTGCCGGCCAGACCATCTCCATGGATGCCACGGAAGTGGAAAAACGCCTCGGCGCCCTCGCCGCCAACGAGGATCTGTCGCGGTACATCCTCTGACACCAGGGGCTGCAACCCCGGAACATGGGGGTGTGCGGTTGTCCGACGAGAACACCGTGATCGGTATCATGGGTTCCCATGCCTCTACCGACCAGCCTCTCTGCGGACGACCCCTCTTCGGGGGGAGGCTCGCTCGACGCCGGGCAGGACCGGGACAAGCTGTGCCGCCTGGCCGACAGCGCACCAGTCATGATGGCCTACTTCGACGGCCCGCGGCAACTCTGCACTTACGCCAACCGCACCTTCGTGACGGGCCTGTGCGACGCGGCGCGCGTGCCCCTGGGCCGCACACTGGTCGATGTGCTGGCGCCCGAGCTGGGACGCCAGCTCTCGCCCGTGCTGACCAGTACCTTGCAGGACGGTACCGCCGTCACGCTGGAGCAGCCACTCGCACTGCGTGACGGCCAGCCACTCTGGGTCGAGATCACCTTCACGCCGCACCTCGACCCGCAAGGCCGCCGCGCCGGCGTCTACGTGCTCATCGTCGACCAGAGCCGACACCACGTTGCCGAGCGTGCGCTGCTCGAATCCGAAGAGCGCCTGTCCAAGTTCCTGCAGGCCGGCGTCGAGGGCATCTTCTTCCACCGCGACGGCCACATCGCCGACGCCAACCCGGCACTGTGCGAGCTGGTCGGCCTGTCGCTGCATGACCTGCTGGGCCGCCCGGCGCTGATGCTGATCGCTCCGGAGCACCAGACCCAGACCGCCAGGCAGCTGGATGGACTGCAGGACATCACCTTCGAGACGGCCGTGGTCCACCAGGACGGCACACGCATCCCCGTCGAAGTGATCGACCGCGGCACCATGCAGCACGGCGAGCCGATGCGCATGGCCGTGGTGCGCGACATCCGCGACCGCCACGCCACCCAGGCCCGGCTGCACTACCTCGTCCACCACGATGCACTGACCGGCCTGCCGAACCGGGCGGCATTCCTCGCGCAACTCGACCACCTGATGGTGGCGGCCCGCGCCTCCGACACCCAGCTCGCGCTGCTCTTCATCGACCTGGACCACTTCAAGCGCGTCAACGACTCGGTCGGTCACACCCGCGGCGATGCCCTGCTGAAGACCACCGCGCTCCGCCTGTGCGAGTGCGTGCGCAGCACCGACCGGGTTGCCCGCTTCGGCGGCGACGAGTTCATGGTGCTGCTGCCCGGCGTGCGAGACCGCGACGCCGTGGTCCGTGTGGCCGGCAAGCTGCTCGAAGCGGTGGGAGCGCCAGTGACGGTCGAGGGCCAGTCGATCTCGGTCACGCCGTCGGTCGGCATCGCGCTTTACCCGCAGGACGGCGACACGCCCGACGTGCTCATCAAGCATGCGGATGCCGCCATGCACGTCGCCAAGGGCCGTGGCCGCGCCACCTTCGCCTTCTTCGAACCGGCAGTGGCCACCACGGCCTACGACAAGCTGATGCTCGAAGGCGAGCTGGGCCACGCCATCATCCACGACGAGTTCGCGCTGCTGTTCCAGCCACAGGTGCGCGCCTGCGACGGCCACCCGGTCGGCGTCGAGGCCCTCATCCGCTGGCAGCATCCGCAGCGCGGGCTGCTGGCGCCCAACGAGTTCATCGCGCTGGCCGAGCAGCACCGGCTGATCGTGCCCATCGGTGCCTGGGTGCTGCGCGAAGCCGCCCGCCAGGCGCGCCTGTGGCACGACGCTGGCTGGCCGCTCACCGTGGCCGTCAATCTCTCGACCCTGCAGTTCCAGGCGCCGGACTTCGTCGCCTCGATCCAGGCGCTGCTGGCGGAGACCGGCCTGCCCGCTGGCTGGCTGGAGCTGGAGCTGACCGAGCGCATGCTGATGGACGACGTGCCGCAGGTCTGCGCGCGGCTGCAGCAGCTGCGGACGCTGGGCGTGAAGCTCTCGGTGGACGACTTCGGCACCGGCTACTCCTCGCTCAGCCACCTGAAGGAGCTGCCGATCGACACCATGAAGATCGACCGTTCCTTCGTGCAGGAGCTG
>NZ_JBFPGY010000031.1:0-4175 GCF_041083715.1 Sphaerotilus sp. | reverse complement strand
CCGAACCAGCCGGTCAGCGCGATGGCCAGGATCATCATCGCGCCGAGCATCAGGTAATGCGCATCGAGCGCCTGCACGCCCCGGATCGTCAGCGCCGGGTGTGGCAGCTCGCCGGCATACGAGATCAGCACCATCAGCGGCAGCAGGAAGCCGACCGCGATGCCGGCCGGCGAGCACCACCAGGGCATGGACATGGCGGTGGAAACGGGTGCGGCGGTCTTCATGCCAGCATCTCCCCGCGCAGACGGATCAGCACGCCGGCCGACAGCAGCATCACCGTCGCCTCGGCGCCGATGATCGCCCAGCCATAGGCGCTGCCCTGGTCGATCAGGAACAGGCAGGCACAGAACGCCAGCGTCGCGGCGAGCTGGATCAGCGCGTAGCGGCGCTCCTGGCCCAGCGCGATCAGCGACTGCATGCCGAACAGGCTGGACATGCCCTGGATCGGGATGCTGAAGGCCAGCAGCAGGATCAGCATCACGGCGATCGGCACCTCGGTCTTGAACACGTAGCGCGAGATCAGGGGGGCCGTCGCCATGCAGACCATGCTGATCACGGTGCCGATCGCCAGCGTCACCACCATCAGCCGGCTGCCCAGCGCCATCGCGGCCCGCGGCGTGCGCGACGCCAGCCCGGAGATGCGCACGAAACCGAGCTGCTGCACCGGCAGCATCACCGCCTGCCCCGCCATGCGCACCCGCAGCGCGAGGTTGGCCGCGCCCACGGTGGCCGGATCGGCGTGCATGCCGAGCAGCGCGATGCCGCCGTTGGTGAGCATCGCGCCGTTGACGTTGCCGAACACGATGGCCGACGAGCTGCGCAGCAGCTGGCCGATGTAGCGCCCCTCGATGCGCGAGCGCTGCACCAGCCTGCGCTGTGCCAGGAAGAACCAGGTGACGCCGCTGGTCAGCAGCGACACCAGCGCGTAGACGCCGAGCGCGCTCTCCATCGTCGCCACCCGCGGCACCACCGTCAGCAGGACCGCGATGCCGATCAGCCGCACCCCGCTGGTGATCAGCAGCAGCAGGCGCGTCTGCTCCAGCGCCCGCACGTACCAGCCGGCGTCGAAGGCGAAGCCGACCAGGTAGGCGCTGGATGCCAGCATCAGCGGCCACTCGGCGTGCGCCCGCAGCTGCCACAGCGCGCCGCCCGCCACGCCCACCACCCCCGCGCACAGCAGCAGCTTGGCCGCGGTGATGTTCCACAGGATGCGGTGCACGCTGGCCGGGTGGCCCTGGTGGCGCGCCACCTCGCGGATGCCGTACCAGTCGAAGCCGAACTCGATGACCATGCCGAGAAAGGCCGCCAGCGCGGCGTAGAAGGAGACGATGCCGTAGTCGTGGATGCCCAGCGTGCGCCCGCAGATCACCGCGAAGACGAGCGGAAACGCGAACGTGGCGACGTGGGTCATCGCCAGCTCGATCAGCTTGCGCACGGTGGAGGCGCGGTCGGAGGCAGCGGCCATGGACACGGGGTGGTTGCGGTTCGGTACGGGATCAGTGCGCGTTCATCACCACACCGACGAGATCGACCCGCTGGGCACGCAGCCCCGCGACCAGCGCGCGCAGATGGGTCGCGGCACTGTGGTCGCGGCGGCCGACGACCAGCGCCTGCGTGCAGGCGGTGGCGATCACGCGGGCGTCGGCGGCGCCTTGTGCGGCCGGGGTGTCGACGATGACGCGGTCGAACTTGCGCGTCAGCTCGCGCAGGAGCGTGCGGAAGGTTTCGCGCTGCACCAGCTCCTGCGGGTTCGGCGGCGGCGCACCGACCTGCAGCACATGCAGGTTCGGCAGCACGTCGATGCGGTCCAGCTCGCCCGCCACCTGCCGGTCGGCCAGGATCGCGGTCAGGCCAGGCCGCGCCGGCAGATCGAACAGCGTATGCAGCCGCGGCGCGCGCAGGTTGGCGTCGACCAGCACCGTGCGCTGGCCCATCTGGCTGAACACCACGGCCAGATTGGCGGCGACGTGGGTGCGGCCGTCGCCCGGCGTGGGGCTGACCACGGCGAGCGCCACCGGCTCCGCGCCACCGGGGCGCAGCATGATCTGGGCGCGCAGGTCGCGGAAGACCTCGGCCTTGTCGCCATGCGGATCGATGGCGGCGGCCAGCTCCGCCAGGTGCGGTGCCGCCTGCGCGGTGGTGCAGGCATAGCTGAACTGCCGTGCCAGTGCCTGCGCCACATCGTCCGGCTGCACCAGGCGCAACGCCACCGCCGCATCGCCGAAGCGCAGCCCGCGCTCGGCCTGCAGCGCCACGATGCGCCCCACCTCCGCGTCACCGAGCTGGCACTGGCGGCGCAGGATGTCGCCCAGACTCAGCGCATGCTGCGGTTCGACCGTGAAAAGGGTCTCGTCGATCGGCGAGACCCGACTGAGTTCGAAGTCGCGTTTCATGTGCATGTTCACGCCGGCAGGCGGCCCTTGGGGGTACCAGGGTTGCGCGTGCTCCCGCCCAGCCTGGGCAGCGACAGTCCCTGGCCCGATCCACCCGCACGGTTGCGCGACGGAATCTCGACCAGCAGCGGCAGATCGAGCAGTTCGGGCACGTCGTCGGCGCAGCGCAGCCGGCGGTTGCGCTGCTCCTGCACCAGCACCACCACCAGCGCCAGCACCGAACCCAGCAGCGCCGCGACGCCCAGGTTCACGTCCATCTGCGGCGACGCAGCCAGCGCCGGCGGGGTCGCGGTCTTCAGCACCGCGACGTTGCTCATGCGGGCCTGGCTTTCGGTGGCGCTCTGCGTGCTGCGGCCGGTCACGGCGTCGAAGGCGGACTGCGCGTTCTGCACATCCTTCTGCAGCACGCGGGCCTCGTCGCGGCGCGCGGTGAGTTCGAGCACCTTGGCGCGCTGCACCTCCAGCGATGTGCGGACCTGCGCCAGGCGCTGCTGGTTCACCGTGTCGCTGACACCCAGGCTGGCCGCCACGCGGCGCGACTCCGAGGCGAGCTGGCTGCGCAGCTGCGCCACGGCAGCGCGCTGCTCGACGATCGACGGATGGCGGTCACCCAGGCGGGCGCTCATCTCGTTCAGGCGCGTCTCCTGGCGCAGCACTTCGGCCGAGAGTCCGCTGATGACCGGGTTGTTGATCACCTCGGGCGATTTTTCCGGGTTGGCACGTGCCTGCGACTGGCGGCTGCCGGACTCGCCGGTCTGCGCCTGCAGCGACACGAGCTGCGACGACAGCTCGTTGAGGCGCGCCGTCTCGACATCGACCCGCTCCTCCGCCCCACCGATGCCCAGCAGCCCGTGCTGGCGCTGGAAGTCCGAGAGCCTGGCCTGGGCCGCGTCCAGCGCCGTGCGCAGCTGGGTGGCACGTTCGTCGAAGAACGTGGTGCTGGTGCGCGCCGGCTCGACACGCAGGGCCAGGCTGGTGTCCACATAGGCCTGCACATAGGCGTTCGCGATCTGCGCGGCGGACTGGCGGTCATCGGCGGTGTAGCCGATGGAAATGATCCCGGACTCCTTGGTCGGCCGCACTTCGAGCTTCTTCTTCATCCGCGCGGCCTGCCACTCCCCGAAGTCGCCGACGCCGCCGGTCTTGCTGCGCCAGAGCTGGTGGGTGGCATCGTTCGGATCACGCGTCATGCCGGTCGCGGCCATGACCGCGCGGGCCACCCGCTCGCTCTGGATCAGATCGACCTGGGTCGACATGTAGGCCGCCGCCTGGCCGGACTGCTGCTGCTGCGCCGACACCGCCAGCGGATCGGCCGACTTGATGTCCACCAGGACCATCGAGGTGGCGGCGTACTGCTTGGGCAGCAGCGCACTGACCAGTGCGGTCACAGCCATCACGGTGGCCAGCACCAGGACCGCGGTGAGCCAGCGCGCCTTCAGTGTCAACAGGAATCGGGCAAGTGACATGGATTGATGCGTTTACAGGTTGTAACTTCAGGAGATCCGGATAACCGGTTTCTTGCGTGGATTGGGGACTGGTTTACCCAGGTAAACCACCCTCCAGACACGGGAGAACATCCATTCCTGCCCTATCAATGCGCGGGGTCGGCGCACCAGAACAAGAAAATACGAACCGGTACTGACAAATTTATCAGTGACACATGGTTTATCGTTCGAAATGAACCACGAATGAAGTCAATAGACCGAAGAAACATGCGAATAGATGGCACTTCATCTCTACGCGAGACAACGCGTGAATAATGCATCAAAGCGCTGCAGCCCT